>NZ_AP024897.1:2534104-2850867 GCF_024529975.1 Vibrio quintilis
TGATGGGATCAACCCCACGAACTTCAACTGCTTTCAATTGCTGACCATTCTCGGCAAGCGCAACAAAACGAACGTAAGGAGCCGCAGCCAGAATATCCGGAAAACTATCCACTTTTTCAATCAGTTTTGACCAGTCATGCAACGGTCCTCTGACACCTTCAAATTCTCCATGAGGAATCACGGAAAGAACCCGGTGATTCAGTTCACGTTCAAAACCATTCATTGCCGATAATCCGACAATGATGACGGAAACACCAAATGCGATGCCAATCATCGATGACACTGAAATAAAAGACACGAGTTGATTCCGCTTCCGGGAACGGCTGAAACGAAAACCGATCAACAAAGATAAAGAAGAAATCATGAAGCCCCCACCTGAACCAGCAGACCATCTTTCATAAACAACTTACGATCCATTTTATTGGCCAGTTCCTGATCATGCGTTACCACTAAGAAAGCAGTCTTTGACAATTCATTCAGCTCCCGCATTAAGTCATAAATTGAATGTGCAGTCTGATAATCAAGATTTCCGGTTGGTTCGTCGGCCAATACCAGTTCGGGTTGATTGACTAAAGCTCTGGCAATCGCTACCCGCTGCCTCTCCCCGCCAGATAACTCACTTGGCCTGTGATCAACTCGGTGTGACAGCCCGACTTTCTTTAACCAGTCTTCAGCAGTGCGGCGGGCCAGGGACGTTTTTTCTCCGCCAATAAGCAAAGGCATTGCTACATTTTCTAATGCACTGAAATCAGATAATAAGTGGTGAAACTGATAAATAAAGCCAATATGCCGATTCCGGATCCTGGCTTGTTGCTTGTCTTTCAAACCAGATAAGGGCTGCCCTAAAAAGCTGACATCCCCGCTTGTCGGTGTATCTAACGCTCCCAGTATATGTAACAAAGTGCTCTTTCCCGAGCCTGATGCCCCGACGATAGACACGAGCTCTCCCGGCAACATTGAGAAGCTCACACCATTTAAGACTTGTGCAGACAGGCTGCCTTCCCGGTAAGTTTTTTTTACACAATGACAATCAAGAAGATTACTCATATCTTAGTGCCTCAGCTGGATGAACGGATGATGCCCGCAAAGAAGGATAAAATGTTGCCAATATACTCAGCCCAATCGTAAACAACTCAACGACAACGACCTGCATCAGGTGAATATCGATCGGAAGAGAGCCACCCAGCGTTCTTAAATCAACACCCAGAACAGACAGAATTTCATTCAGATATGTGGCTAACAAGATACCCAATATACCTCCGGATATCGCGCCGACAATTCCGCTACTTGCTCCCTGAACAATAAAAATAAACAGAACCTGTCGCTTGTTCATCCCCTGAGTCTTCAAAATAGCCACTTCAGATTGCTTTTCCATAACGACCATAATTAATGCAGAAATAATGTTAAATGCTGCAATTGCAACAATAAGTCCTAACATCAACCCCATCATGTTTTTTTCCATTTTTACTGCCTGAAAAAGCTCGCCACGCTGCTCCCGCCAGTCACTCCAATGCCATCCATCAGGCAAAACAGAACGATCAATACCGGACACCACAAATGGATCATCAAAAAACAACCGCCAGCCCGAAATGGTATTGTCCTTCAAGCGTAACAATCGTTGCGCATCATGAATATGGGTAATCATCAGCTGACCATCAATGTCAGAACCGGTATTAAATACACCAGCGACTGTGAAATTTCTCTGACTGGGAATTCGTCCCAAAGGAGTATACAGGCTTGCCTGCGTCACCATTAAACGCACTTTATCTCCCGGGGAAACATTCAAACGCCTGGCGAGCTGACTGCCAAGAAAGACAGAATAAGCGCCCGGGCGGATATTTGTCATATTTCCGGCAATCAGATAACCCGCAACAGGATCATCCTGTCGGGGAGAAATACCTAACAAAATGCCGGCTGAAAGTTCCGTCGTACTCTGGATGATGGCTTCACTGCGAACCAGAGGCTCAGCCTGATGACTGACAGGTAATCCGGAAATAAAAGCAGGCGGCGTCTCACTCCATGGGGTCTTTTCTTTTGACTGATACACCATTGCCTGAGGTAATACACCTAAGATCCGGCCTTTCAGCTGTGATTCAAACCCATTCATCACCGACAACACCACCACCAGTGACAAAACACCAATAGTAATACCGGCTGTGGATATTCTTGAAACAAAACGGCTGAATCGATCTCCTGATTGTCCCCTCAGATACCGGAGCCCGATAAAAACAGAAACAGGATGAAACATATAATAAATCCATCGATAGCATTGCCCGGTACTTTAACGATTATCCGCTTCAGGTTGTAGCATTAATTTGCCAAATCCTTGTTAATTCGCATGAATGGCTGCATATTTCTTGATTACTTCATCTGTATGGTGATAATCAACGTTCTGATATGAAGGAATTCATTATGATCGAACAAGAGTTTTTTACAGTCGTTCACTCACTGACAACCAATATCGAACCATTGACTGAAGATTTTTTATTCCCGGATAATGAGGATTTCATCGCCGAAATTCCGGTACCATTTGTTGTCGCAAGTGAGTTCAGTCAGTTGGAACAATTGGCTGACACCGCAAAACAGGAATTAAAAAACCGGGATCTGAAGAGTTTAGTGAATCTGCTTGACAGTCAAAACCGGAAATTGAACCTGTTGCTTAATTTTATGCTGTCTCAACAAAACGATCCTTCACTGTGTCATCAGACGGCATCTTTTGGCGCAAGTCAGTTTACTTACATCAGTGAAAAACCTGTCGCTGACGATACAAAACTCCGGGTAAAATTATTCCTTGATCATCCGCCATCTGCAATTTATTGCTATGCTGAGACTGAATCATGCCAGCAAGAAGATGCTCACTATTTAGTTAAAGCCCGATATGTTCGTCTCAGAGACAGCGATCAGGATTTGCTGATTAAAGCAGCACTTTATCAACAACAAAAATTACTTCGTCAACGTTCTGTTGAAAGAGACAACGACTAAACAAACTGAAATGACCACGCCATCCATACTATCGGTTCCCGGTCCCCGGGGATCCGGAGATAAAAAACAAATCGGGAATCTGCCCGGCTCCAGTCTTGCTCTTGCTGCTGCCGAACTGGCTCAGCAATGCAATCATCATACTCTGCTGGTCACCGCCGACCCTCAGACTGCATTAAAATTACAGCAAGAGGCTGAAGCTTTTTTTTCGCAGGAAATCGCACTGTTTCCAGACTGGGAAACACTGCCCTATGATAATTTTTCTCCTCATCAGGAAATCATTTCTGAACGTATATCCAGACTGTATCAGCTGCCAAATAAAAAAGCCGGAATTACCATTACGCCAGTGTCCACACTGCTCCAGAAACAGTCACCCAGAGAGTATCTCCTGCAACACACGCTGATGGTCAGGCAGGGGGATCAGTTTTCATTAGAAAAACTCCGTCATCAACTGGAACAATCCGGATACAGGCATGTCGATCAGGTCTTTGGACCGGGAGAATATGCAAGCCGGGGGGCGATTCTCGATTTATACCCGATGGGGTGTGAACATCCATTTCGCTTTGACTTTTTTGATGATGAAATCGAAACAATCCGTACATTTGATACCGAAACCCAGCGCTCCCTGGAAACAATCAGGGAAATCTGTTTATTACCAGCGCATGAGTTTCCGACATCAGCGGATGCGATTGAAGACTTCAGAACACGCTGGCGGCAACAGTTTGAAGCCCGCCGGGAGCCGGAGTCTGTTTATATGCAGGTTTCCAAAGGCACCTGGCCTGCAGGTATAGAATACTGGCAACCCCTGTTTTTTGAACAGACTGAAACTTTATTTGATTATCTTCCGGATGAAAGCCAGATTATCATTATTGGTGATCTGGAACCCGCGATTGATCGCTTTCTTGCTGACGTCAACGAACGATATGAACAGCGTAAAGTTGATCCATTACGCCCGCTCCTACCGCCCGGAGAGCTCTGGCTGCAAAAAGATCACCTGTTTGCCAGACTCAAACAATTTCCATCAATACAACTGCATCAAACCGCAATTGAGGATAAGTCAGGCAGAACCAATGCACTTGTGGATTTATTGCCGGATCTCAGGTTGCAGCACCAGCAAAAAGAGCCTCTCAGTTCTCTGCGTCGGTTTTCTGAAAGTTTTGAAGGCAAAATTATCTTTTCGGTTGAATCAGAAGGTCGCCGGGAAGCATTGCTTGAGCTGTTACACCCCGTAAAACTCCGGCCCACAAAACAATCAGACTTTTATCAGGCCTGCCATGATGAGAACGCATCCATGTCTCTCATCGTAGGCAATGCCGAGAACGGCTTTATTTTACAACAACCGCCGGTTGCTGTTATCTGCGAAAGTGACTTACTTGGTGATCGGGTCATTCACCGGCGGAAAAAAGATAAGCGCCAGACAAACAGTGACGCCATCATCCGTAATCTTGCGGAATTAAAACCAGGGCAACCCGTTGTTCATATCGATCATGGTATCGGCCGTTATCTGGGATTACAGACATTAGAAGTCGGTGGCATCAAAACCGAATATATGACCTTAGAGTATCAGAATGAAGCCAAACTTTATGTTCCGGTCGCATCGCTCAATCTGATCAGTCGTTATTCAGGCGGTGCCGAAGACAATGCCCCGATCCATAAACTGGGCGGTGAGGCCTGGTCAAAAGCCCGACGGAAAGCGGCGGAAAAAGTCCGGGATGTCGCGGCTGAACTGCTGGATGTTTATGCCAAACGGGAGATCAAACCCGGTTTCACTTTCGCCCTTGATCGGGAGCAATATGCAACATTCAAGTCTGGATTCCCTTTTGAAGAAACCGATGATCAGGCTACGGCCATCAATGCTGTTCTTTCTGATATGTGTCAAAACAAAGCCATGGATCGCCTTGTCTGTGGTGATGTTGGTTTCGGAAAAACAGAAGTGGCTATGCGGGCTGCTTTCATCAGTACCGACAACGGAAAGCAGGTTGCGGTCCTTGTTCCGACGACTTTATTAGCACAGCAGCATTTTGAAAACTTTCGGGACAGATTTGCAAATCATCCTATCCGGGTTGAAGTGCTCTCCAGATTCAAAACACAAAAAGAGCAAAAACAAATCTTAAAAGATGTTGAGGAAGGCAAAGTCGATATTCTGGTCGGTACACATAAGTTACTTTCCAGTGAACTTCAATTTAAAGATCTCGGACTACTCATCGTCGATGAAGAGCATCGTTTTGGTGTGCGCCAGAAAGAAAAAGTCAAAGCAATGCGGGCAGATGTAGACATTCTGACGCTGACGGCGACTCCGATTCCCCGCACACTCAATATGGCAATGAGCGGCATGCGGGATCTCTCAATCATCGCAACTCCGCCGGCAAGACGACTGGCAGTCAAAACATTCATCAGACAAGATGAAAACAGTGTCATCCGGGAAGCAGTTTTACGTGAAATCATGCGGGGCGGCCAGGTTTACTATCTTCATAATCAGGTTGAAACTATTGATAAAGTTGCTGCTGATTTAGAAAAACTGATTCCTGAAGCCCGTATTACAGTCGCTCACGGACAAATGCGTGAGCGGGAACTGGAACAGATTATGAACGACTTTTACCATCAGCGTTTTAATCTGTTAGTTTGTACCACGATCATCGAAACCGGCATTGATGTCCCGACAGCAAACACAATCATCATCCACAGAGCTGATACCCTTGGTTTGGCCCAGCTCCATCAGCTCCGAGGCCGGGTCGGACGTTCACATCATCAGGCGTATGCTTATCTTCTGACACCACCACCAAAAGCATTAACAAAAGATGCGGTTAAACGGTTAGAAGCGTTGGCATCACTGGAAGATCTTGGTGCCGGGTTTACTCTGGCAACCCATGATCTTGAAATCAGAGGTGCAGGTGAATTATTGGGAGAAGAACAAAGTGGTCAAATCCAGTCTGTCGGATTTACGCTTTATATGGAAATGCTTGAACAGGCTGTCGAAGCATTAAAGTCAGGCAAAGAACCTTCTCTTGAAGACTTGTTAAGGGAACAGACTGAAGTTGAATTCCGGCTCCCGGCTCTGCTGCCCGATGACTACATCCCGGATATTAATACCCGGTTATCGATGTATAAACAAATCGCCAGTGTGACTGAAGAAAGTGAACTGAGTGAGTTGAAAGTCGAGTTGATCGACCGGTTTGGAAAACTGCCGGATGCTGCATTAAATTTACTGGAAATCACTCAATTTAAGCTGGAAGCAGCAAAACTGAGTATTAAAAAGATTGAGGCCCATCAAAAAGGCGGATATATAGATTTTCATCTTAATGCTAATATTGACCCAACGTGTTTAGTCCGGCTTTTGCAGTCTCAACCCAGACAATTCAGTATGGATGGCCCGACAAAGTTAAAATTTACCCTGCCTCTGGAAGAGCGATTACAGCGTCTCCGGTTTGTTCAGGATATGTTGAAATATTTTCAAGAAAATCTGTTGCCCCAAGTATAATGTGTGACAACGGCCATAATCTCTAATCATCGTAATGGAGTGATAATGAAAAAGCTGATCCCACTATTGATGCTCTTCATCGCAATGCCCGGCTGGGCTAAGAGACAATTTGACATCGAAGTGATCATTTTTAAACGTGTCGCAGATACTGAAACGACAATTGAATCCTGGCCGGCGAGTCTTCCTCCGATTGCTTATAAAAGAACCGGGAGTCTCAATTCACAGAGCTATCGTGCAAAGAAAGGCGTAACATTACTCCCGCGAAGTCAGTATAAACTGAATGCACAGGAACAAAGGCTGAACCGCCATGCCGGATTTCATGTTCTTCTTCATACAGCCTGGCGACAAGGAGATCAGGGACAATCTTACGCACCTTCATTCCACATAAAAGCCGGCAGAAATTTTGCTTCACTCTTCCAGCCAGATGGCAGTGAACTGAAGCCGTCTTCTGTTTCTCCGGTCGAAGGTGTGGTGGAAACTTCGATACCGAAGCCTTTATATGAACTGGATGGAAAACTACAGGTATATGTTCAGCATTATCTGTATGCCGATGCAATTTTTGACCTGAAAATACCGGGAATTAAAGAAGTCTCTGTTCAGGATACTCCTGCCGATACTGACACAGATGCAGAGAATAAAAGCGATACAAATATTCAGCTTGGACATCTTCAGTCTATCAATTCTGTTGTGACTGAAGAAAAGTATTTAAAACCATACAGACTGAATCAAAAAAGAAGAATGCGTAGCGGAGAAACTATCTATTTTGATCATCCATTGATGGGCATTGTCCTTCAGGTCAGAAAAGTCACGCAATGACAGGCAAAAACAAAAATACCCGACAATCTTTTTGTCGGGTATTTTTTCATTCAGAGGATAATTTAGTGTAGCTTCAGATTTGGCCGCAGAACACGGTTAATTCTGCCAACCAGAAGCATCAGGGACGTTTTAAACATGCCATGTAAAGCCATTTGATGCATCCGGTATAATGAAATATAAACGACACGGGCAATACGTCCTTCAACCATCATTGAACCTTTCGTCAGGTTCCCCATCAAACTTCCGACAGTCGAGAACCTGCTTAAAGAGACCAGAGAACCATGATCTTTATAAAGATATGGCTTGAGTTCCCTGCCGTTTAACTTTGCAACAATATTTTTAAAAGTCTGAGTTGCCATCTGATGGGCTGCCTGTGCTCTTGGTGGAACAAAAGAGCCATCAGGCTGAGTACACTGCGCCAAATCACCGATGACAAATATATCATCATCGCGGGTTGTCTGCAGTTTATTATTCACAACAAGCTGATTTATCCGGTTGGTCTCCAGCCCGGCGATATCTTTCATAAAGTCAGGCGCTTTGATTCCCGCGGCCCAAACCATAATTTGCGCCGGTATTTTTTCTCCCTCTTTAGTAACCAGCCCATCTTCTTCTGCTTTCGTTATCATCGTTGCAGTCCTGACAGTGACGCCAAGCTTGGTCAGCTCATGATGCGCTGCTCCGGAAATCCGGGAAGGCAAGGCAGGAAGAATTCTTTCACCAGCTTCAATCAGGTTGACATTCAGCTTACTGGAATCCAGATCCCCAAAACCATAATTTCGCAATTCTTTCACAGCATTGTGTAACTCAGCGGACAACTCAACACCCGTTGCGCCACCACCAACAATCGCAATATCAACGGTTCCCTGACCATGATGAGCATGAAGCTTCAGAAACTCATTATTCATTTCCGTTCTGAAACGGTGCGCCTGTCCCGGACTATCAAGAAAAATACAATGATCTCTGACTCCCGGTGTATTAAAGTCATTCGATGTAGAACCAATGGCTAATACCAGAATATCATATTCAACTTCTCTTCTTGGCAGTAACAGCTCATCATTCTCATCTCTCAGTTCAGCAAGGTGAATAACCTTCCGCTCCCGGTCAATATTTTCCAGACTACCCATCTGAAAATCAAAATGATGATTTTTGGCATGCGCACGATAACTCAGGGCATCAACACCTTCATCAAGTGAACCAGTAGCAACTTCATGCAATAAAGGCTTCCATAAATGACTGGCATTTTTATCCACCAGCGTCATGTGAGCACGTTTTTTTCTTCCCAGGGTTCTGCCAAGTTTAGTGACGAGCTCTAAACCGCCGGCACCACCGCCTACAACTATAATTCGAGTCACGAAATAAATCCCCAATACACACGTACCTGGAATTTCCAGGTCAAAGTTTTAATAAATGGATGTCAACAGCAAAATCCAAATCATGAATTAAACAGTAAAAACACGAGCACCGGAAATTGGTGAAGGATAAGCTGACACTTTACTTTTTTGTGTCTGCTTGAATGAATCAAAGATCATTCCCTCAGGCTTTTTCTCTGAGGCAATTCAGCAGACATCTGAATTTTATAATTATCGATATTATAAGGAGCTATTCTATCCATGCAACCTATGATTATTCACCCCAGAACAGCTCAAATATGCATCATTGATCGCATTTAAATGCATTCACAGCTTTTAAATGATGAGAAATTTTCTTAAATTTATGGCTTTGCTCATCATCCCAAATGATGTCGTAGTAATCGGACAGCTCACTCATGGTTTTAAGGTTATCAAGAAATTCATCATTTCTGGACAAAATCACCAGGCAACGGCCTTGGTTTTTAGTCCGGAACTGAGTCACACACTTGGTCGCAATATCTTCATACTCTTCAGGGCGATCAATCTTCCCATGCATATTTTCTTCGGGATGAAGATTCGGATTAAAAATGACCTGTTTGATTCCGCATAAAAAGCCGATCCGTTCAGACCAGTATCCCCCAAGTCCAACCCCACATATTACCGGAGATGGATCGTCGCTCTGTTGAATAGCTTTATCAACTTCTTTCAACAAATGTTGCATATCATGCTTGGGATGCAACGTACTATAATTGATAAACCGGACATCATCGTCAATAAACTTCAGCTGTAAGACTTTTTCATGATTACCCGGACTGGTAGAGTCAAAACCATGTAAGTAAATAATCATCTCAACCTCTCACAATTAATAGAAAAACTGCACAAAATACCAGAGCCTCTGGCAGAGATATTTCAATTATCGTTCCAAATCAGAGTCCGAAAGAACCTGCTTAATTTTTTCAGCTTCCTGCCCCATAATCTGATTATCCCACACTATTTCAGCTATAAAATACCATAGCATAGCCAGCATTTGTGCGCGTGGGACCCATTGTTTTACGCCTTCAATCCAATCATCTGTATTCGCTATACCCCGATAATGGCAATAGTCCGTCACAATTGTTTCAAGCTTACTTTCAGAACCGAAGCTCATCGCTAAATCAAGCCGGGGATCGGACAAAGCGGCATATTCCCAGTCAATGATTTTAAAACCAGAAACTGTTTCAATAATGTTATGTGCACCAAGGTCAAAATGGCACAAAGTATCAGGAATATCCGTAATATTCGGCATGACTCGCCAGCGTTCATACAGTAACTGCAGAGCATCGGTAGAAAAGCCCAAAGACTGCAGCCGGAACCAGTAATGATCTAATCGGGCAATATATGAAAAAGGGATGACAGGTAAATGGCTGACAGGAAACTGATGAACCCGGGCAAACAACCCGACTAACAGGTTTCTGTCCTCTTGTTTTAATGGTGCTCCTTCAATCCATTCAACAATCAATCCTTGCTCAGATATACAGAATGGTTTGGGAGATAAAAGAAAACCGGCTTTATTCAGGGCTGATAGAATCTGATACTCCTGATGCCTGGAAACAGAAAAATGTTTCGTCACGGTCGTGGAAGGACGCCACACAACGGGTACGTGCTCATGAAACTCAACCTTCCAGCAACGATTCGTCAGGCCTCCGATCAATGTTTCGGCAATCAAAGGGGACTCTTTCATCAAACCGGAAACAGAGACTAATGACGGTTCAAGCAAACAAGCTTCCTGCCACGACATACGTGCCATTATCGTCTCCTTCCCGGCTCAGATTTAGTTACATTGACTAAAATATGAACGTTTAAAGGCCAAGAAATGATTTTGTCTGTTCTTTTCTGATTTCAGTTTCATCAGCCCACTCAATCAGGCCTGTTTTTAAATCCATCAGGCGCATTGTCATTTTATAGTAGACATCTTTATCACTGCCTGCATTTTTAACAATACTGGATAAATTGCCATAAAGCATATACTGAGCTCCCAACATTTTCCCAAACTGTATAGAGCTGCTTTTATCCACTAACTGATCATTATTCTGAAAATTAAGCTGCTCCCTGACCGCTTCAACTCTGTCCATATCAACAAAGCGAAACTTACCGGAGTTCAGTAACTTTGTACTAATGGTGTCAGTAATCGACTCTGTATCAATGTGCTCACTTGTCTTATTCTTGATTCTTTCAACAAAAACAATTGGTCTGACATTATGGGTAATCACCGCAACAGATCCTGACTTCATCATACTATCTACCATATCCGAAGCGATCGTTTGCAAGTCTGTAGAGCCAAAATCAACAGTTTTCGTCTCAACAGCCTGAGCATCACCATAATACACTTTACTGGAACAGCCGCTCATGATTGCAGCCAGCCCCAATACTAAAATCATACTCTTTTTCATAAAGGTCCACCTCAACCCACTTTCATCTATTTATCAAACCTGCTTTGCCTGGTTTCTGAAAACGTTGACGAAAACAACTCATATTTCAATAACGTTCAAGTATAGACCGATTTTGAACAGCGTACACTTAATTCAATATATTGGCAGCAAAATGGGAATACAGCTCATAGTTTCCCTAATACTTTATGCCAGACAACTGCATTATCGCCCTGCCGGGATACCCAGACTAAAGCCGTCTCCTGCTCAGGCACATTAAAAGTATATGCCTGATGGCCAACAACAATTTTCTGTTCCCCGGATGCAACAACCTTAGTCGCACTAAAAACAGAACCAGGTAATGTTAACCAGCTTCGTGTATCTGGTTGTTCTGTGGCAACATTCCAGACATTCATTACGAAATTTACAACACCTTTACTGTCTTCATGACTCAGTCCATGCCGCAGACTATTTTTCGCGACTAATCGCAATATCTGACGAAATATCACAGATGGAAGCATCTCCTTCAGGTGATATCTGGCCATTAGATTCGTGTCTGCCAGCAATGTTCCATATATATTCTGCTTGTTTAGATATACAGGCTGTACTTTTGTATGATGATATGACTGATAATAAGGTAAAGCCAGAGAATACAAACCATCATGTCTGCTCTCGTGGAAAACCGGGACGAATTGCTGCCATCCCTTAAGCATATCTACAACACCCTGTTCCTGAATAATAATTACACGGCTATGACCGGAAGGCAAAACTAAAGAAAGGTTTCCATAACGTTTGTTCAACAAAGACAGATCATCTTTCATTCCTAACTTTCTTGCACACCTTACCGCTCCCTGAATAACACTGGTATTATCAGGCGCGACAGCAAGCGCACGGCGATAATCAACATACGCATCATTCAGATTCCCGGCGGCTTCATAGAGCAATGCTGAAAGATAAAACAAATAGCCATTTTGCACAGCCTGCAGTTCTGCTCCGGCATCAGGATACCCGGAAAGAATGCTCCCCATATCAGGCTGAATCCCCTGTTCCTCTAATTTTTCCTGTTCGTGCGCTAACGCTTCTTCCCTTAATTTTTTAGCTTGCTCCTGAACCTGATTTGCCTGCCTCAGTTCTACCAGTGCATCCTGCAATTGATTGTCATATACATACGAGAGAGCCAAATAAAGGTGGAGAAAGCCGACTTCATAATCCGCCGGAACATAATCATTCATATTATCATTAACAAACAATGATCCCAGATTTGTCGCTTCCCTTGTCAATGAAATAGTTGCAAGTTGTTGTTGACGCAGAATCGCTTGATGGCCTTCATCAAAAAAAAGACGACTTTGCTGATAATCATGATTGAGTAAAGCTATTCGTCCTTTTTCCATTGGGCTCAGGATATCATCTGCTTCAGGATCACGACTTAAGATGTTCTGAGCATCCGGGTAGTTTCCCTGCTGCAACATCAGGTGAAGTTCACTGTTTTGGGTAGCATAATCACTAAACAGGTTTTCGGCCGAAAAACTGGCACAAGCATTCACCATAAAGATCATAAGAAAAATAGAAACGTACCGAAAAAAATTCATTCAAATTTCGCCTGATTTTATCAACTTACTGACTATATCTACCCAAATAAAGTCCAATATATAACCCGGATAATTTTCCGGAAATACTAATCCATCAGTAAAGGTCCTAACGGCTTACCACCCAACAAGTGCATATGAACATGATAAACTTCTTGTCCACCATGAGAATTACAATTCACAATCAATCGATAACCATCCTCCGCAATATTTTCTTGCTCCGCCAGTTTTCTGGCTACTGTAAACAAGCGCCCTAAAGCTAATTCATCACTCTCTTCAACATCGTTGATAGTGGGAATCAGTTTATTTGGAATAATCAGAATATGGCTTGGCGCTCTCGGTGTTATATCCCTGAATGCAGTGACCAAATCATCCTGATAGAGAATATCAGCAGGGATTTCTTTACGAATGATCTTACTGAATATAGTTTCTTCAGCCATAATTGCTCCTAGTATTTCATATGTTGTTATTTGGGGTACAGTTAAAAAGATCGGGGACTCCCGGACAAAAGCCCATGTCCCTGAAAGGCATACATTAACATAGCAAAAGTACTTCTCATGTACCGGCTACCCTCTTCAAATTTATGCGGGGTTAAATCAAAGCATATGTCCGGATAAAGTATGCTCTTTTTAAAAATGAAGCTCAATCAAAACTCTTCTTTCAAAATCATCAAGCAGGACAGATTGCGATAGTAAAAAACACCTCCAGATATGCAACAAGACAAATACCCACTAAATCATATCTGGTTATATCCTGTAAAAAACTGGTTATATTTCGGTACTTATTATGTTGAACCTCTTGTTTTTTGTCGGTTTCATCATATATATGTTAAAAGCAACCTGCACCTCTTTCCGTTCACTTTTTGCAGGTACGCATGAGGGGAAACCTATGATTATTCATGTTGGCATCATTGACCAGGATCCTGTTCGGCTTGTCACTCCACTACTGGATCACAGGAATGTGAGTTCGCATATTATCTTGCTTGGCGATAGTACTCAGGAAACAATGTATCACCGTATTCATGCGGTACTTGAACAACACCAGATTACAAGTGAATTTTACGAGATTCCTTCCGGAAGTAATATTATCTCGATTAAAAGTGCAATCTATAAATTAGCCAATGAGTTAAAACATAAAGGTCAACATATTCAGCTGAATGCAAGCTGTGGTTTGAGACACAGACTGTTATCTGTTTATGAAGTATTCCGCAGCTTTCAGTGGCCGATTTTTGTCGTTGAGCCAGATTCTGACTGCCTGTGCTGGCTTTATCCTGATAATTTTCAAGACACTCAGGTACAGGATCGTATTACTATTTCTGATTATCTGACAATCTTTGGTGCCAGAGGAGAGTTTGCAGAACAAAAACTAACGCCATCAATGGATACCAAACTATGCAAACTTGGAGAATACTGGGCCGGTAATGCGCTTGAGTTAGGACCGGGCCTTGCAACACTAAATTACCTTGCAACAACCTGCCGTAAAGAACAAAAGCTATCCGTTTCTTTGACTGAAAAACAGCAGGGATACAAAGAACTCAGCATACTTATCAGTGACCTGGTTAATGCTGAATTAGCCTTTTATGATAAAGGAATACTTACATTTGCCAATGAGGACGCCAGAAGATTTGCTAATGGTGAGTGGCTGGAGACATTAGTCAATAATGTTGTCAGACAAATTCAGGATGATATGCCGACCATTCAGGATCGTTCACTCAACGTCCAGGTTTACCGGCAACTGGGTGACAGAGAAGTCAAAAATGAGCTTGATATAGCAACGGTTGTAAACAACAAACTCCATATCATTGAGTGTAAAACCAAGGGAATGAGAGACGACGGAGATGACACCCTCTATAAACTGGAATCTCTCCGCGATCTTCTTGGGGGATTACAAGCCAGAGCAATGTTAATTAGTTTCAGACCTCTCAGACAAAATGATGTAACAAGAGCTCAGGATTTAGGCCTGGCGCTGATTGGCCCTGAAGAATTAAAAACTTTAAAAAGCCATTTAACATGCTGGTTCAAACAGGCAGGTGGTCAGGAAAACCTTTAATTAAAAAAGAAAGGGCTTGCCCTTTCTTTTTTATCAGATTAATCAATTTTCTAGCAATCATCTTCAGTAAAGCTGGTCGGTAAAGAACGCTTCATTTCATTCCAGATTTGACCACTTTCTATACCATACTGACGAATCAGAGCAGGTAATTGTTCCCGGTTTTCTGAACAACATAAAACCAACAAATCTTTGTAGAAATTCAGTGCCAGATCCCGGGCTTCCGGATTTGAAAAATAATAGGAGCCCACACGATCATAAAGCTTCTTCAATCCATTAAAAATCAGTCCATATATCTGATTTCCCGAATGAAATGCCAAACGCTGAAATAACATGTAGTCATAAAAATTGAAAGTCTTGGCGATTAACTTCTGCTCTCTTTCTTCCAGATCTTCTTCTTCACTTTTAATGTGATGAAGAATCTTCCCGGCATACTGTGAGTTCTCAATAAAGTCATCCCAGGATTCAGCATTCAGTAACGATTCACAGGACTCAATAACTCTCTGAATCGTTTTTTGTGACTGACTTTGATTCACTTTAAATGCATAACGCATAAAAATTGGACTGATGTTAGTTCGTACCGCAAGTAAATCTTCAACAATACTCGTTGCATTGTCTGCATCGAGCGTCATCAGGGTATCCAGAATATGTAGTCCTGAAGTCTCCATAAACTGATTAACCTTAGTCGGTTTTCCATGCTGAATCGTTAACCAGCCATCACGGGCTAAACGTTGTAAAACTTCCCGTAAAGTCGTTCTCGTAACACCAATTAGTTCTGACAGTTCTCTTTCGGCAGGGAGAATAGAACCTGGAGGAAAACGTCCATTCCAGATACTTTCTATAATATATTTTTCTGCAAAACCAGCCGGGCTTTTTGCCTTAATGACCATTCAGTACTTTTCCAGTTAAGTTTTTGTAAGACAAGTGGCCCATATGATACCACCAGTTGTTGCAATGCGGAAATTTCACATCCAGTTATTTTTCTGGTATTACTCTTACCGATCATTGATAAGACGAATAACTTATTGCAGATTTGATTTAGCTTAAGATTACCATTCTGAAATTCAAATACAATGAAATCGTCATCAATTGAGTATCTATTCAATAAATGGCATTAAAATTATTAATAAAATTACATAATTGTAAATTTACTACATATTTATTAACCTAACCGGAATCATTGAAGATCACTATTGAGGCCGGGATCACGTAACGAGTGTGAAGTTGTTACACTTTTTATACTAAAACAATTATATTTGATGCGTTTTATATGTGAGAATCTTCAGTAATAGCGCATTATTTTTTATCTACGAGTCATAACCTAATATAGGAATATGGTTTTCAAAAATGGAAACCACACCTTTTTTTTGTTTGGGAGTAGCAAGTTGATTGTTCAAAAAGAAACCTGTTACTGTGAAATGTATAATTTTTGAATAGATAATACCGTATATCTTACGGGCAATAGCAGTGGTTATAAATATCTGTTCATAACAAATAATAAGAGTAATCATCATGCCTATTTCATTAAGAAATGCTTTTATTAAAAATTTCCTTGGAAAGGCGCCAGACTGGTATAAGCTGGCAATCATCGCGTTTCTTATCATCAACCCTATCGTCTTCTTTTATGTGAGCCCATTCGTTGCAGGCTGGTGCCTTGTCGCAGAATTCATCTTTACTCTGGCAATGGCTCTGAAATGTTACCCCCTTCAACCCGGGGGATTACTTGCTATAGAAGCAGTTGCAATAGGAATGACCAGTCCGGAACAGGTCAAACATGAATTAGTTGCAAATATTGAAGTACTCCTTCTCCTGATCTTTATGGTTGCGGGTATCTACTTCATGAAACAACTGCTGCTTTTCATATTCACGAAAATACTTTTAGGCGTACGTTCAAAAGTAAAACTTTCACTGGCATTTTGTGTCGCGGCTGCGTTTCTTTCCGCATTCTTAGATGCACTGACAGTTATTGCTGTCATTATTAGTGTCGCTGTCGGTTTCTATGCGATATACCATAAAGTGGCTTCCGGCCGCGGGGAGCATCATTCTCATGATCACACCCGTGATGAGCATATCTCAGATCTCACAAGAGATGACCTGGAAAACTACCGTTCTTTCCTCAGGTCTCTTTTGATGCATTCTGGTGTTGGAACTGCCTTAGGTGGCGTAATGACAATGGTGGGCGAGCCTCAAAACCTTATCATTGCAGATCAGGCCCACTGGCATTTTGGTGAGTTCCTGATTCGGATGTCTCCGGTGACATTCCCCGTTTTCATTTTTGGTGTTTTCACATGTATTCTTGTCGAAAAAATGAAAATCTTTGGCTACGGAGCTACGCTCCCTGAAAACGTACGAAAAATTCTGGTTGATTATGAAACAGAACAGAAAAAACATCGTACAAATCTTGATGTAGCAAAACTCTGGATACAGGGACTGATTGCGGTTTGGTTGATCGTCGGTTTAGCTGTTCATGTCGCAGCTGTTGGTCTAATCGGGTTGTCAGTCATAATTCTTGCGACAACATTCACCGGAGTCATTGACGAACACGCGATCGGTAAAGCATTTGAAGAAGCATTGCCATTTACAGCTTTGCTTGCAGTCTTCTTCTCTATTGTTGCCGTCATCATCGACCAACATCTGTTTAAGCCGGTAATAGAAGCGGTGCTACATCTGGAAAACGCAGATCTGCAGCTGGCAATGTTCTATATAGCGAATGGTTTACTTTCAATGGTGTCTGATAACGTCTTTGTCGGAACTGTTTACATCAACGAAGTGAAGACAGCGCTTAATGAAGGTGTTATCACACGTGATCAGTTCGACCTGCTTGCTGTCGCTATTAACACCGGAACTAACCTGCCATCCGTAGCAACCCCGAATGGACAAGCTGCATTCCTGTTCTTGCTGACTTCAGCATTAGCACCTTTGATCAGATTATCTTATGGGCGAATGGTTATCATGGCTCTGCCTTATACCATCGTACTGGCAATTATCGGTTTACTTGGCATTATGTTCCTTGTTGAGCCAATGACAGCAGCTTATTACGATCTGCACTGGATATCTCACCATGTGCCTCAGGCCCTTTCTCCTGTAACATCTGGCGGCGGTCACTAATTACCTCTTGAGTCCGGAACTATTTCGCGTTAAAAAGCTCTGTAATACAGAGCTTTTTATTTTTACAGGATATAAAACAGTGACACTAATAACTAAACTAAATCAATTTTCCCAGCGTCGGGTTTCCTGGCTTGTATTATTTCTATCCGTTATATTCTTTGAGTTATGTGCACTTTTCTTTCAACATGGATTAAAACTGGCGCCATGTGTCATGTGTATTTATGAAAGAATAGCAATGTTAGGTATCGCGGGAGCTGCATTAATTGGATTAATCGCTCCGGGAAATATCTTCTTCAGAGGGATAGGGTTACTTGGATGGGGATACACCGCATTCCGGGGATTCACTCTGGCAAATCAGCATGTAGAATATCAATTACACCCTTCACCATTTGCCACTTGTGATGCATTTGTTCAACTACCACACTGGGCACCTTTAAACCAGTGGATGCCATGGATGTTTAAAGCCTATGGCGATTGTAGTGAAATTTCCTGGCAGTTTCTGAATCTTTCAATGCCACAATGGCTGGTGATTATCTTTGCAGCCAACATTTTAATCGCAGTGATATTTATTCTTTCTCAGCTAAAAAGTAGTCGTTGAATTAATACCGTTGGACAGCCAGTTTATAGCACTTTAGTCACAACTGGCTGTTCAAATTCTTACTCTCCGACCGGTGCAGGTGCCAAAACTTCCCGGTTACCATTGTGTCCGGGAGCACTGACAATCCCCTGAGCCTCAAGCTGTTCAACAATCCTTGCTGCACGGTTATAACCTATTTTAAATCGCCGCTGAACTCCGGAAACTGAACCTCGCCGGGTTTCAACGACATGAGCAACAACCTGGTCAAACAATGGATCTACATCTTCATCAGCATCTGGTTGCTCCCCTGGCAGTAAAGCGTCAGGGCCCTGCTCACCATGAGTAATCTCAGCTATATAATCAGGTTTACCTCTGGCTTTCCAGTTATTGACTACCGCGTGAACGTCATCGTCTGATGCAAATGCACCGTGCACCCGGGTTGTATGGTTGGAACCTGGAGGTAAATACAGCATGTCCCCCATACCCAACAGTGACTCCGCCCCACCCTGATCCAGAATCGTTCTGGAGTCAGTTTTTGTTGAAACCGTAAATGCCACTCTTGTTGGAATATTTGCTTTAATCAACCCGGTGATGACATCAACAGAAGGCCGTTGAGTTGCAAGAACAAGATGTATACCAGCGGCTCGGGCTTTCTGAGCAAGCCTCGCAATTAATTCCTCGACTTTCTTACCAACGACCATCATCAGGTCGGCAAATTCATCAACAATAACAACGATAAACGGTAATTTTTCCAGGCGCGGAGGTTCTGAATCCATACTATCTCCCTCTTTCCACAGAGGGTCGTGTATCGGATGACCAGCTTGTTCAGCCTGATCCAGTTTTTCATTGAAGCCTTTGATATTTCTCACACCCAGCACTGACATCAACTTATACCGGCGCTCCATTTCAGCAACACACCACCGTAGTGCATTTGAAGCATCTTTCATGTCTGTCACAACTTCAGTCAGTAAGTGCGGTATTCCTTCATACACTGATAATTCCAACATTTTAGGGTCAATCATAATAAACCTGACTTCATCTGGCGTTGATTTATACAACATACTCAGAATCATCACGTTAACACCAACTGACTTCCCTGACCCCGTTGTACCCGCAACAAGCACATGCGGCATTTTCGCTAAGTCAGCGACAACTGCTTCTCCGGCAATATCCTGCCCTAATACGACAGTTGTTGGTGAAGACGAACGTTGAAATTTTTCACTGCTAATGACATCGGAAAGATAAACGGTTTGACGCGTCAGATTTGGTAATTCAAGACCAACATATGGTTTTCCGGGAATGACTTCCACGACGCGAACAGCAGATGCCGATAAAGAACGAGCTAAATCCGTTGATAAACCAGATATACGGCTTACTTTCACTCCTGGAGCTAAATCCAGCTCAAAGCGGGTAATCACAGGCCCAGGATAAATACCCACAACGTTTGCTTTAATTTTATAGTCTGCCAGCTTAGACTCAACCAAACGCGCAATACGCTCCAGCATATCCTGATCGATGAAGTCATCACGTTGTTCCGGGTGATACAAAAGCTCCAATGTTGGCAAAGGCTCTTCAGGCTTGGGCAAGTCGACATTTTTCTGAACTAAAAAAGGATTCTGCATAGACACTTCAGCTTCTTTGGCCTCAGCAATGATATTTTGAAATGCCACGACATCTTCATCAAGATCAACGTCCCTGCCTTCATCAAGGACATGCTCAGCATCATAGGGTTCATTCATTTCAGCTTCAGTTGCATTTTCTATATCAGAGTGATGAATACTTTCGTCATCGTCAAACACATCCAAATCAGAAATTACAGGTTCAGGTTGATGATCAATTTCTATCGAATCAATCGATATTCCGGCAGACTGAATCGTTTCGGGCACTGCTGGCTCACTATAAGCCTGCAGATTTTCTTCTTCTGAAACAGCTTCATGAGAACAGGATAATTCAGAAACGGAGATTTCATCCTGCCTGTTTTCGCAGGTTGAATTGATATCATGAACAAGATCACCCATGTCTGCGAAATCTTCCCCCTGAAAGTCTTGCCCATTTTCAGTGTGATTCAACGATTGAGGTAAGTGTATATTGTAATCTCGTTTTTCAGTGATAATTGATTCAGGGATGACATTCTCTTGTGACTCTTTGACAAAGTCAGCCTCTCTTTCACTTTTTACGTCTGAGACCCTATCAACAGAAAAATCAGCTTTCTGAACAGAAGGCTTAAGAATTACCTCAGATGAATCTTTACGAATCCTCGCCAATATTTTTGTAGTACAGGAAATACTGAAGTCACCAAGCCATTCCACAATCGTAAGCCACGAGATTCCGGTCAGCAAAGTGAAACCAGCTCCCCACAGGAACAAAAATATCAGAGTACTTCCAAGAATATTGAATGTTGGCAATGCCAGGTTACTTAATACATCACCAACAACACCACCAGAAGAAAAATACCATAAATCGTCAAAATTGATGTTTGCCAGTCCGCAGCTTGTCAGTAAGAGGATGACAAACCCAAGTAAACGTGTTCCCCACAGCATGAAATCAACAGCTGAAGGTTGTGCTTCACGTTTTCGAAGCATAATCCAGGCAATAACGGTAATAAAGACAGGAAGAGGGTAGGCAATGAATCCAAATATAAAAAAGAGTGTATCCGCAATCCAGGCCCCTATGTAACCGCCGGCATTGTGTAGCTCTCCTCCCCAGGAAGTTTGCGACCATGACGGATCTGCCGGACTAAAAGTAAAAAGAGCAACAGAAAAAAAAACGGATAAAAGTACAGCCAAAATCAAAGCACATTCCCGTAACCGCTGGATACCATTTAAGCGAGATGACCGGGAGACCTCTGCCCTAGTTTTAATCAGAGTCTGAACTGTACTCTTGCTCTCTTTTAACATAGCTTATCTTTAACCAGTAATAACAATTCAATTTTACAGTAACTATAAATTTTCCGTAACTATAAATAGTCCGAGCGGCTAATTGCCGCTCGGACTGCATTACCATCATTTAATCATACCGACACTTAAAACCCAATAAACTTCAGTCAGAATATAGAAAATTCCAAGTCATGATGCTAAGTATTATCTTGTTTTTATCACCAATTGATTGGTCTGTTTCACTTCTTCCATGACCACATAAGTTCGGGTGTCGTTGACACCAGGCAAACGAAGCAGTGTGTCACCCAATAATTTACGGTATGCGCCCATATCAGATACCCGGGTTTTAAGCAAATAGTCAAAATCACCTGACACCAGATGACATTCCTGAATATCATCCAGTTTCTGAACAGCATTATTGAACTGCTCAAAGACATCCGGGGCACCACGATTTAAAGTAATTTCCACAAAAACCAGCAAAGACGCATCAAGATACTGTGGGTTTAACAGCGCGGTATAACCCATAATATAGTTTTGTCGTTCGAGACGCCTGACCCTCTCAAGACACGGCGTTGGAGACAAACCGACTCTTTTCGATAACTCAACGTTCGAAATTCTTCCGTCTCGCTGTAGTTCATTCAAAATATTGCGATCAATACGATCTAAATCCTTAGATGGCTTTTTATAGTTGTCTGCCATACTTATTCCACCTTTATCACTTCCTTGCAATTACACTAAAAAAATATAAAAAATCTTAGCTTTCTAGATTAGAACTATATCAGCCATTAATTCGTTATATTACACAAGCACCCAGTGAATACAACTAAATAGACTGACTATAATCAATATCAAATAATCTTAACAGACTATTTTTTTCCTTTGATTATTCCAATAAGATGTCATTATTATCATAAAAAATCAAACAAAAACAATAAGTTAAACAAAAAACAAATCACAATAAAAACGTGTACCAGCCTGTTTCATTTCGAACTGGCTTCTGGGCCCGTCCAAAAGAACTGATAGCAGGAAGGATGCTCCAAGCTCCACATCAATGTGAAAGATTACCTGACAGGCAGGTTAATATCTTTAAACATCTCTTCGATTTCCTGATTTGATTTCAACGCGATAGCCTGCTCAACAACCGGACGCGTTAAATGAGAAGCAAACCTCTCCATGAAATCATACATATAAGATCGAAGGAAAGTACCTCTGCGAAATCCGATACTTGTGGTACTTGAACCAAACAAATGGCTGGCATCAATTGCGACCAGGTCAGTATCCTGTTCCTCGTCAAAAGCCATACTGGCGATCACCCCTACACCCACACCAATACGAACATATGTCTTAATCACATCGGCATCTGTCGCTGTGAAAACAACCCGAGGTACCCGGCCAACCTGATTAAAGGCCATATCCAGCTCTGAACGACCAGTAAACCCGAATACATAAGTAACCAGCGGATAAGTCGAAAGTTCTTCAATAGTAATTGTAGCCTTTGAAGCCAAAGGATGGCCTTTCGGTACGACAATAGAGCGATTCCAGTGATAACAAGGAAGCATAATTGCGTCTTGATATAAATGCAGGGCCTCAGTCGCAATTGCAAAATTCGCAATCCCTTTCGACACAGCTTCAGACATCTGACTGGGAGTTCCCTGGTGCATGTGAAGGGAGACTTTAGGATAACGTGCCGTAAAACCTTTAATCACCTCAGGAAGCGCATAGCGCGCCTGAGTATGTGTCGTGGATATATTCAGCGTGCCCATTTCAGGATTAGTATGCTCTCCTGCAACTGCTTTAATACTTTCAACCCGGGATAGTATTTCCTGAGCAATTTTAACAATTTCTTCCCCTGCTCCGGTCAACTGAGTCAGATGTTTTCCGCTTCGCTCAAAAATTTGAATACCCAGCTCATCCTCCAGCAAGCGGACCTGTTTACTTATTCCAGGTTGAGATGTATACAAACTTTCAGCAGTTGCAGACACGTTCAGGCTATGATTAACAACCTCAACAATATATTTTAATTGCTGCAATTTCATATAGAACCCCGTTATCTTTTGAGCAATACAACAGTATATATCATTTTATATAATCATTAGTTATAATGTTTAATGATGTGAATTAATACCCCCGAAGTAGCAACTTCCGGAAAATTATTGAATGTAGCTCTGGAATTAGTGTTTTTCAGCCCAGATTTTCACTTTTGTCCCGGAATGTGTAATCATTCACTAGTAAGACATGTCAAATTCTGTCATGTTGTTATGAAGTTATTGTCAGGAATGCTATATTCTTGACTGTGTTTTAGCGAATTACGGTTGAATACAAGATATATGAGTATTGGATTAATCATCACCTTGGTTGGATTATTACTGTTTTTAGTACTCGGCTATAACATGATGCTGCAGTACAAGATTAAAGTTGATGCAGCTAAAAAACACGAATCGGCTCGTTATATCGCAATAATCGATGCAACTGAAGAACTTATAAGCAATGCACACCATATCCCTTTTAGTAAAGCTCTTTTAGTGTGCCTCAATAACAGAATATTGGATGCCCTCCAAAGTATGCATGAGCTGGATCCTAAGAATAAACCCTTATCTCAGAGGGTTCAGGATATGCAGAGACAGGTTAAGCACCTGAAAGAGAATCATCCCGATAAAGACAGTACTCCTTTCAAAGTTCCGTCGAGTGATAAACAGGCGATTGTCATGTTGAAACTTGTAAAACGTTTAAGAGACACTATTCGCACGGAACATAATAAAGGCCGGCTTGATACCCAGTCGTATGTGAACGAAAATGCCCGTTTGGAAACAATGCAAATACGTATCAATATTGAAAACGTAATCAAACGGGCTAAAGATTCAATTAACAGGGGTCAGGCGGGCACTGCAACTCAGTTGCTTAAAAAAGGAATTGATGTGCTCAGTGCAAGGAATGACACTTATTCTGTACAGGCTAAGGGAAAGCTTCAGGATATGCTTGAAGAACTGGAAAACAAGCGCCAGAAAACCCGAGCTGCCGAGCAGCAAATGCAGAATGAAAACGAACGAGACAATGATATTGATGCATTGTTTGGTGAAAAGAAAAAATGGTAACATTTCTTTATTAAAGTTTATTTCAGGCCGCATCATGCGGCCTTTTTTAGGTACAAAACATCATGTTAAGCAATTTAGAAATTTCCTCGATACTGCAGCCAATACAGACATTTCTCCAGTGTGACACACCAAAAGAATGGCTTGCCAAAGCCCAAAAACCAGAAAATCTGGCTATCATTTTAACAGACCACCTCCTTTGTGAGTTAAAGGCTGGTCAATCAGCAATGCTTCTGGTTAAAAAATATGCAGCCGACAAAAGTAGTGCCTTGTTTTTACAGGATTGGCTCAAACCCTATGAAGAATTTGCTTATAAAAACATTGGGAATATAGAAACCTTAAAAGATAAAAATAACTTTTCAAAGAGTATCATCGTCAAATCTGATTCTTCATACAGCCAACAGCTTATTGATAAAATGGTATTACTGATTAAAGAAGAACTGCACCATTTCTATCAGGTACTTGAAATCATGGCGCTGAAAGGAATTCAGTACCAAAGTGTTCCTGCGAGCAGATATGCAAAAGGCATGTTTTCTCATGTTAAAACGTATGAACCAGATACATTAGTGGATAAACTGATCATCGGCGCTTATATCGAAGCTCGTTCGTGCGAGCGATTTGCCAGATTAGCACCATATATGGATGCTGATATATCCAGCTTCTATGTTTCTCTGCTTCGTTCAGAAGCAAGGCATTTTCAGGATTATCTTAATCTGGCACAGTCAATCACACAGAAAGACATCTCAACCCGAATACAAGAATTTGGTCAGATTGAAGCTGAATTAATCTCAAGCCCTGATCAAGATTTTAAGTTTCATAGTGGTTTACCTGAATAAAAGGTTGTATTGATATATACAACCTTTTTATATGGCTCTCAATACGAATCAGAAAAAGGACAAAAGATTAAACGAGTGAAGCATTAATTTGAGAAAGAACAACTGATGGCTCTTTCGCTTGAGTAATTGGGCGCCCGATAACCAGATAATCAGAGCCGGCCTGTATCGCTTCTTGCGGTGTCATTACACGTTTTTGATCACCTTTGTCAGAGCCTGCTGGTCTGATTCCGGGTGTAACCAGTTTAAACTTTTCGCCAAATTCTGATTTCAGATAGTTTGCTTCCTGTGCTGAGCAAACAATACCATCTAAACCCGAATTTTTTGTTAGCTTAGCTAATCTGGAAACATGTTCCTGAAGTGTTACATCCACACCAATACTTTTCAGGTCTGATTGAGACATACTTGTCAGAACTGTCACACCAATCAATAAAGGTTTATCATCTCCATAAGAAACTAAAGCTTCACGGGCTGCAGTCATCATCTGCTCACCACCACTCGCATGAACATTCACCATCCATACGCCAAGGTCAGCTGCGGCCTTGACTGCCTTTGAACAGGTATTCGGAATATCATGAAACTTTAAGTCTAAAAATACAGAAAAGTCACGTTGGTGCAATTGACGAACAAAATCAGGCCCAAACAGCGTAAACATCTCCTTTCCAACTTTCAAACGACAACTTGTTGGATCAATCCTATCGACAAAACGAAGTGCCTCAGACTGATTATTATAATCTAACGCCACAATCACTTTTGGGTCGTTCATTTTGACTCCTCTGAATTAGTATAAATTATAGTTACAATAACAAACGTTACGTAGTGGAATTACTCTCCATCCAAACCACGAATAGGTTTCACCTTTCCCCAGCTCTTGCAGGAAGGGCAATACCAATATAAAGAATGAGAAGAAAACCCACACTTTCTACAGCGATAATCAGGTTTAATTCTCATTTGCTCACCAACCATACTCTGAAGAGCTGAGAGACTTTCTTTCGCCCGTCCTTCCTCAGCTTCAGCCAGATGGTAATCCATCAAACGATAAAACCCTTTCATTGTTGGGTTCTTCGCCAGCTGTTTTGTTAATAAATCCAAAGCAGCCCCAGTCCCTTCATGGTGAGCAACCAACTGGGCCAACATCAATTCTGAAGAAGCACCCGCATGAGCATTTATACAACGCTTTAAAAATTGAATTAATTCTTGTTCTTGCCCAAGGTGATGATAACAATCAGCAAGAGTAGATAAAATTTCACCCACAAAGTCAGCATCTTGTTCAAGAACATTCTCCATATAATGAATCGTCTGCTTATAATCTTCTTTTTCCAGATATAGCTTACCTAACTCAATACTGGCTCTGACACACTGTGGGTCTTCAGATAAAGCTTTTCTATAGAGCTGAACCGCTTTCACCTCATCTCTTAAAGCATAAGCATCTGAAGCTAATTCACACCAAAAATGAGCAATACTGCTTCGCATTTTTTTTCTTCCAAGCCTGACTAAAGCATGAGCACAATCAATAGCTTTTATCCATTCCCGGGTTTGCTGGTAAATAGAAGTCAATTGGAGTAACGCTGACTCTCGGTGCTCAGGCTCATCTAACAACTGTTCAAATATTCGCTCAGCCCTATCTAAGAAACCAGCAACCATGTAATCTTTAGCCAGCTGTTGAAGTGCCAGATTCTTTTGTTCAATCGTGAGCCCTGAACGAGAAATCAAATTTTGGTGAATACGAATAGCCCGATCAACTTCCCCCCTGGAACGAAATAAGTTCCCAAGAGCTAAATGCGTATCAATTGTTTCATCATCAACCTGAAGCAACTCAATAAAATGATCGACTGCCTTATCAGATTGATCAGAAAGTAACAGATTTAAACCCGCAACATATTGACGAGAAATTTGGTGTGACTGTTTCTGCTTATCTTGCTGAGCACTACGATGCCCCATATACCAACCATATGCGGCAGCAATGGGCAATAGCAGGAAGAGTATTTCTAACATTGACAGAGACTATCCAATATTATTTTTAGTGTCCAGACTCTTATTTTCATACTGCTTTAACTGTTTGTTCAACTTTCTGACCTGCAATCTGGACTTAAGATGTAAACTTCCGAAAATGAACCAGGCGATGATAAAGCCCACGACAAAGATAACTCCCATCAACCAAGATAAGTGAAAGTCACCCTTAGCTATTAAATAATTAAAGGTCACCGTCTCCTGATTTTGGGCTCCCAGGGCAAGTGCAATGAGGAAAAGAACAATGATAGATAATATTTTTATAATTCTCATAATATAAAAACCTGCATCAGTTACCAGCAGCCCTGATTATGCAAGAAAATCACCGCCTACACCATGAATATTTCAAAGCGTTCAGTCCAACCTAAAAAAAACGGCATATCAAAAGATATGCCGTCTATTCATAATAAGCAAAATGATTTACAGGTTGCTGTTCACACGTTCTCGAAGCTCTTTTCCAGGTTTAAAATGAGGTACATATTTACCCTCAAGTTCAACCTTATCTCCAGTTTTTGGATTTCGTCCGATACGTGGTTCACGATAGTGTAAAGAGAAACTGCCAAAGCCTCGAATTTCTATTCTATCGCCTTGTTCTAACGAAGAAGCCATGTGTTCCAGAATATCCTTCACTGCATCTTCAATCTCTTTTGCGGACAAGTGAGTTTGCTCTGCACATAATCTTTCAATCAATTCAGACTTTGTCATAGTGTCCCTCTTTTTACTCTAGGAATATCAGAACTTAGTTCTAACAGAAAAAGGAGCCTACCGGCTCCTTTTTCGGCGAGTCTGATTATTCGCCTTTAGCAGCCTTAAATGCATCAGCCATTGCACTACCAAACGAAGATTCATCTTGCTTGTTCAGTGAAGCCATTGCTTCTTGCTCTTCTGCTTCATCTTTTGCTTTGATTGAAAGGTTAATTACACGATTCTTACGGTCAACACCAGTAAATTTCGCTTCAAGACTATCACCCACATTCAAAACAAGAGACGCGTCTTCAACACGGTCACGGGATACTTCAGAAGCACGAATGTAACCTTCAACGCCATCTTCTAGTTCAATTGTAGCACCTTTCGCATCAACTGCAGTTACAGTACCATTGACTAATGCACCTTTTTTGTTTTCAGATACATATGCGTTAAATGGATCACTTTCCATCTGCTTAACACCAAGAGAGATGCGCTCACGCTCAGCATCAACTGCAAGTACAACAGCTGAGATTTCATCACCTTTCTTGTATTCACGGACAGCTTCTTCTCCAGGGACATTCCAGGAAATATCAGACAGGTGAACAAGACCATCAATGCCGCCTTCAAGACCAATAAAGATACCAAAGTCAGTAATAGACTTGATCTTACCAGTTACTTTGTCACCTTTAGTCTGACCTTCAGCAAATTCTTGCCAAGGATTAGCTTTACATTGCTTCAGACCAAGAGAAATACGACGACGTTCTTCATCAATATCAAGAACCATGACTTCAACTTCATCGCCAACATTCACAACTTTTGAAGGGTGAATGTTCTTATTCGTCCAATCCATTTCTGAAACGTGAACCAAACCTTCTACGCCTTCTTCGATTTCAACGAAACAGCCGTAATCAGTCAGGTTAGTGACACGACCCGAAAGTTTATGCCCTTCAGGGTAACGCTTAGCAATAGCTACCCATGGATCTTCGCCTAATTGCTTCAGGCCCAGAGAAACACGAGTACGGTCACGATCAAACTTCAGTACCTTCACTAAAATTTCATCACCAACATTCACGATTTCAGATGGATGTTTAACACGTTTCCACGCCATATCAGTGATGTGAAGCAGGCCATCAACACCGCCTAAATCTACGAATGCACCGTAATCAGTCAGGTTCTTAACAATACCTTTAACTTCAGTACCTTCTTGGAGAGTTTCAAGAAGCTCATCACGCTCAACACTGTTTTCTGATTCGATAACAGCACGACGAGATACAACAACATTATTACGCTTTTGATCAAGTTTAATTACTTTAAACTCGAGCTCTTTGTTTTCTAAATGAGTTGTATCACGAATAGGACGTACGTCTACAAGAGAACCAGGAAGGAAAGCACGGATACCATTCAGTTCAACAGTAAAGCCACCTTTAACTTTTCCGTTGATAACACCAACAACAGTTTCTGCTTCTTCATAGGCTTTCTCAAGAACAATCCAAGCTTCATGGCGTTTTGCTTTCTCACGAGAAAGCTGAGTTTCACCAAAGCCATCTTCTACGGCATCAAGTGCAACATCGACTTCAGAGCCAACTTCAACTTCAAGTTCGCCAGATGCATTTTTAAATTGTTCTGCAGGGATAGCCGATTCAGATTTCAATCCAGCGTCTACAAGAACAAAGCCATTTTCAATAGCGACAACAGTACCTTTAACAATAGTACCGGCCTGGAACTCAGTCTCACTTAGAAACTCTTCAAAGAGTTGAGCAAAAGATTCAGTCATTTATTTAATCTTCAATAATTTAAACGTCCACGGGCTTCCTACCACATGGGGTTATTAACTTCGCTAATCATCATCCTTGCGATCAACGTTCTCTGAAATAATTAAGTTATCATTCGATATCCGTAACCAGTTCAGATTTTATATATTGCATAGATATATCAAAAACCTGCACAACGTCCATCGATGTTGAATCAACAATCAATGCGTCATCTGCCGGTTTTAACGGCGCAACAAGTCGATTTCTGTCTCGCTCATCACGCACTTTTATTTCGCTTAAAAGATCATCGAATTTAACATCCAGACCTTTATTTTGCAACTGATTAAAACGTCTTTTTGCACGTTCTTCGGCACTTGCGTCTAAAAATATTTTCACTTTGGCATCTGGAAAAACAATCGTCCCCATATCCCGGCCATCAGCAACCAGACCTTTGTTGTTGGCAAAAGATCGCTGACGTCTTAACAAGGCTTCCCTGACTCGTGGCAAAGCTGCAATTCTGGAAGCTGCCATTCCAGTGTCTTCTTTACGTAATTCATGGGAAACATCCTCGCCTTCTAAGAATACTTTCACCAAATCCCCATCGGCAATAAATTCAACATCAAGATGAGTCGCTAACGGAACAAGAGCTGTCTCTGACTCAGTATCAACACCATGATGGATCGCAGCTAATGCAAGAACACGGTATAAAGCCCCCGAATCCAGAAGTTCAAAGCCAAGCTTTTTAGCCAACATCATGCATAGTGTGCCCTTTCCGGCTCCACTTGGTCCATCTACAGTTATTACTGGTGCATCAAAGGACATGGTTTTCTCCATTATACAAGACAGCTATATTTACGATTCTAAAGTTTCAGGATTTCACTCAGCGGACAATTATAATGTGTATATTTTTACGGGGCTACCAAAGATTTCTAAAAGCTTAAATTCTTCAAAAAACATGATAAAAGCGGGGCTTATGTATTCATAAGCCCCGCTTTTATTGTTCACATTTTCTTCAAATTACTGTAAATGAATATAATCGCTGTTTCTTTCAAGCAAAGATAATCCAATGCCTTTGACATTGGTCAGCTCTTGAGCAGATTTAAATGAGCCATGTTCATTTCTGTAATCAACAATTGCCTGAGCTTTTTTTAATCCTATTCCTTTAAATATAGCAGCCATTTCTTCCGCGGATGCGGTGTTCACATCCACAGCTAACAACTCAGACTGCCCAACAGTTTCGCCCTCTGTTGAAGATTGGGCATATGACACTTGACAAGGCAGGTACAGAGCAAAAAAGATAATCAATAAATTTTTTAACATATGTTTTCTCCTGGTTAAACAACAAGTTCATCTTATTTAACCGGAGAAGAAGATCGATAGTAATCCCTGAAATACAGCACGGGCTGCACTCGCAGCCCGTACAAACAAACATATCAATTACATAAAAAACGCTACTGAGCAGTAAGATAATATTCGATATCTGTATTAGAACGTAATACTTCTAATAGATCTTTCATATCTTGCTGGCTTCCGGACCGAACCATCTGAGCTGCTAAGCTTTTACTGAACTGCTCATTGACTTCTGTCGTAACTTTTATCAGTTCAACGAAAACAATATCACCATTCTGATCTTTCGTTTGTCCATAAACAACACCACCATTTTCAGGTTTTTTCATTGCAAATACGGCATGAGATAGCGGAGAGCTCCTGTCGATTGATGATGATTTACCAAAAGCAAGCTGATTTTTTTTCAGTAGGGACTGATCACCCTGCTGTAAAGATGCCAGTAGTTTCTGAGCAACTGAAGAAGCTTCCTGCTCGCCCTTGATACGAGACAGTTTAGCAACAACTTTGTCATGAACTTTATCTAAAGCAAGCACTTGTTCTGGCCGAACTTCTTCAACCCGGACAACAACAACATCTTCAGGTGCAATTTCAATCACAGATGAATTAAGCCCTTCATCTTTAACTTCAGGATTATTCATCAAGGCATCTTTTACTTTAGAAGAGCTAATTACTTTTGGTAATTCATTTATAGAAACAAAGTCTGTCGTCTGAGCTTTAGAGTCAATCACCTTCGCAGCATCATCTAAAGAGTCCGGACTTTCAAATGCAACTTTTTCTAACTCACTTTGTAGCTTGTAAAAACTATCAGCGGCCTTCTCATCGCTCAGGGTTGAAGCAATGTCAGATTTAACTTCATCAAATGGTTTTACCACCGATGGCTTCATACCATCCAGACGAATAATGTGATAACCAAATGTTGACTTGACAACATCAGATAATCCACCAATTTTCTTTAGAGCAAATGCGGCTTTTTCAAATGCCGGGTCCATAACACCATGTTCGAACCAATCTAACTGCCCGCCCTGTTTTGCACTACCTGGATCCTGAGATTTATCTTTAGCTAATGCAGAAAAATTTTTTCCCGCTTTTAACTGCTTGAGAATGTCTTCAGCTTCGTTTTTATCCTTCACCAAGATGTGACTGACTTTCAGTTGTTCCTGTGTTGAGTATTGATCTTGATGATCCTGATAATATTTCCGGGATTCTTCATCAGAAACTTTGATTTTTGCTTTAAGTTTCTTTGCTGATAATTCGATATAAGAAACCTTAAATTGTTCTGGACGCATGAAATCATTTTGATGAGTTTTGTAATACTCATTAATTTCATCATCGCTTAATTTAACTTTCTTAGCATAATCATCCACACGCATAACCGCAGTACGGATGTCTCTCTTTTGAGAAAAAAGCGAAGCCTGAGCAGTCACTTCACTCTCCAAAGAAAATTCACTTGTCTGAATTGCATCGATAATTTGACTTTTTAACATATCACTGCGCATCTGCTCAGCAAAAGAGTCAGGCGTAAATCCGTTAGCACGCAGAAGTGATTGATATGTTTCCTGATTAAACTTGCCATCTGACTTAAACTGAGGAATATCAAGTATAGTCTGCCGAATATGGCTATCACTAATTCTCAGCCCCAATGACTGGGCATACTGCTTGATCAGGACATCATTAACCATTTTTTCTAATACAGAGCGTTTAAATGACGCCACATAACCAGGATCTGAGATCATATTTGAGAAATAATCACCCAGTTGCGACTGCATTCGATTACGTTCAGTCTGATAGGCTTTATCAAATGCAACCCGGCTAATTTTTGTATCGCCAACTTTGGCAGCAGAATTATTCTTTCCACTAACGAGATAGCTACTCACGCCAGCAAAAACAAATGAAAGAATAATAACTCCAAGGATAATCTTAATCGCGATGCTATTCACACCTTCGCGTAACCGATCCATCATAATCTAATTGTTCTCCAGGCTCTAAAGCCTCATGCTTCATCAGTTTTAAATTGAATAAACTTAAATAACTTTATTGGGTCTGGCGATGATGATACCAAAAAAAAAGAAATGCGCATCACCATGATGCGCATAATTTCATAAACTTCTACTTAATTTTGTTTCAAAATCACAAAATTCCAAACCAGATTAATTACACGCATCTTTTAACGCTTTTCCAGCTTTAAAAGAAGGTACTTTCGCTTCTGCAATTTGAATTTCTTCGCCCGTTTTTGGATTACGGCCAGTACGAGCGGCACGGGTACGCACACTGAAGGTCCCAAAACCTACAAGGGCAACTTGATCATCAGATTGTAACGCTGTACCAACCGCCTCAATGAATGCATCAAGTGCACGTCCTGCGGCTGCTTTAGAAATATCTGCATTTGATGCAATTTGTTCTACTAACTGAGTTTTATTCACTGTGATTCCCCTTTGCCACCTATATCATTATTAATTGCGGTGTATATATTCCATGAGTTAAAAATGCCCCAAGCCTTATCATTAAAGGGCTTAAGCCATAATAAGTAAAGTTAACGTTCAAAAAAAACGCTGACAAGCCTTTTTTTTGCTAATCAGCGTAAACAATTAGTTATTTTTGCTATATATCACTATTTTTGAGCATTAAACTCAACTCCGGAAGGATCTTTTTCCAGTGCGATTGTCAGGACTTCGTCAATCCATTGCACAGGAATAACCTTCAGGTCGGCGATAACATTTTCCGGAATCTCTTCCAAATCACGCTCGTTGTCTTTAGGAATTAATACCGTCTTAATCCCCCCACGATGCGCTGCGAGAAGTTTTTCTTTCAATCCGCCAATAGGTAAAACTTCTCCACGTAAAGTGATCTCACCAGTCATTGCAACTTCTGCTTTTACCGGATTTCCAGTCAGACTTGAAACCAGGGCTGTACACATAGCAATACCAGCACTTGGGCCATCTTTCGGCGTCGCACCTTCGGGAACGTGGACATGAATGTCTCTCTTCTCATGGAAGTCTTCATTAATTCCAAGTTTTTTCGCCCGGGAACGAACAACCGTCATTGCCGCCTGAATTGACTCTTGCATCACATCACCAAGTGAGCCTGTCTGAATCAGCTTACCCTTACCCACCATAGACTGAGTTTCTATAGTCAGTAAATCACCGCCAACTTCAGTCCATGCTAACCCTGTCACCTGACCAATTCGATTATTGTCCTCAGCTTTTCCGTAATCAAATCTTTGAACCCCTAAAAACTCTTTCAGGTTATCTTGATTTACAGTGACTTTACTCACACCTTTATCCAACAGAATATTCTTGACCGCTTTCCGGCAAATTTTAGAAATTTCCCGTTCCAGACCACGAACTCCCGCCTCACGGGTATAGTAACGAATGATACCTATAATCGCTGAGTCATCCAGTTCAATTTCAGGAGCTTTCAGCCCATTACGCTCAATCTGTTTAGATACGAGGTGTCGTTTAGCAATATTCAGCTTTTCATCTTCGGTATAACCAGATAAACGTATCACTTCCATACGATCCAACAAAGGACCCGGAATATTCATTGAGTTTGAAGTTGCAACAAACATAACATCAGACAAGTCGTAATCAACTTCTAAATAATGATCGTTAAATGAATTATTTTGTTCCGGATCCAAAACCTCTAACAGAGCTGATGCAGGGTCACCCCGCATATCCGAAGACATTTTATCAATTTCATCAAGCAAAAAGAGCGGATTCTTCACGCCAACTTTTGCCATTTTCTGGATAAGTTTACCCGGTAGAGATCCAATATAAGTCCGGCGATGACCTCTGATTTCAGCTTCATCACGCACGCCACCCAAAGCCATACGGGTATATTTACGGCCAGTGGCTGCAGCAATTGAACGACCAAGAGAAGTTTTTCCGACACCAGGTGGCCCAACCAAACACAAAATCGGCCCCTTCAACTTCTGGATACGATTCTGAACAGCTAAATACTCCAGAATACGCTCTTTGACCCTTTCCAGACCATAGTGATCTTCATTAAGCACATCTTCAGCTTTAGATAAATCTTTCTTAACTTTAGAACGCTTGCTCCAGGGAACATTAACCATCCAGTCAATGTAGCTACGTACAACAGTTGCTTCAGCAGACATCGGTGACATCATTTTCAGTTTCTGCAACTCTTGTTCTGTCTTTTCTTTTGCCTCTTTCGGCATTTTGGATGCATCAATTTTTTGTTTTAGAGCTTCAAACTCATCTGGTGCATCATCCATTTCTCCCAACTCTTTTTGAATCGCTTTCATTTGCTCATTCAAATAATATTCGCGCTGGGATTTCTCCATTTGTTTTTTCACCCGGTTCCGGATGCGTTTTTCAACCTGGAGCAAATCAATTTCAGATTCCATCTGCCCCATCAAAAATTCCAGTCGTTCAGTGACATCCAGAATTTCCAGAACATGCTGTTTATCTACCAACTTCAGAGGCATGTGAGCAGCGATTGTATCTGCAAGGCGCGCAGCTTCATCAATGCCATTCAAGGCAGTTAAAACTTCAGGTGGAATTTTCTTATTTAGTTTAATAAAACCTTCAAATTGATTAATTGCGCTGCGAACAACAACTTCCTGCTCTCTTTCATCTAATTCAGGTGTTTCAAGATACTGAGCCTGAGCTGAGAAAAAATCTCCTTCGATGAAAGAGTCGATTCTTGCCCGCTGTTGTCCTTCAACTAATACCTTTACTGTACCATCCGGTAATTTCAATAATTGTAAGATAGTTGCAACCGTACCCACTTCGAATAAGTCATCAATCGCTGGCTCATCGGTCTCCGCTTCCTTCTGAGCGACAAGAAGGACTTGTTTGTTGTTATCCATTGCCGCTTCCAAACACTGGATAGACTTCTCACGACCAACAAATAAAGGAATGACCATATGAGGGTATACCACTACGTCTCTGAGTGGCAGCACGGGAATTTCTATACGCTCGGAATGTTCCAAGTTCATATTCTTCTCTCTTCCGCTTCAGTCTGTTATGGCAGTATATGGGGGTTAAATCACTGGATTCAATCATATAATAAAAAAAAGGAGGTAATGATTACCTCCTTTTTTATTTTTGCTTAATTATTCAGCACCAGCAGCTTGATTCTCACTACTGGAATAGATTAGCAATGGTTCAGACTCACCTTTAATAACCGACTCATCGATAACCACTTTAGTCACGCTTTCCATAGAGGGAAGTTCGTACATCGTTTCCAGCAAAACAGCTTCAAGTATTGAACGCAAACCACGTGCACCTGTTTTACGATTCATTGCTTTATTAGCGATTGCCCGTAGCGCATCTTCCCTTAATTCAAGTTCAACATCTTCCAGCTCGAAAAGTGCACCATACTGTTTTGTGAGTGCATTTTTCGGTTCACAAAGAATTTTGACTAAAGCATCTTCATCCAATTCAGTTAACGTAGCTGTCACTGGCAAACGGCCAATAAACTCAGGAATAAGCCCATATTTAACTAAATCTTCAGGTTCAACCTTTTTAAACAGTTCACCAACTGCCGTACTTTCATCTTTCGAACGAACTTCAGCACCAAATCCGATGCCGGTACCCGTCGCAACCCGTTGATCAATCACTTTGTCCAGTCCGGCAAATGCACCGCCACAAATAAACAGGATTTTCGATGTATCAACCTGCAAAAACTCTTGCTGAGGATGCTTTCTTCCACCCTGAGGCGGAACAGAAGCTACAGTGCCTTCAATCAACTTCAACAGAGCCTGCTGAACACCTTCGCCAGAAACATCACGTGTAATCGAAGGATTCTCTGATTTACGGGAAATTTTATCGATTTCATCGATATAAACGATACCACGTTCAGCTTTCGCTACATCATAATCACATTTCTGCAGAAGTTTCTGGATGATATTCTCAACATCTTCGCCGACATAACCAGCCTCGGTGAGTGTGGTCGCATCGGCCATTGTAAACGGCACATCTAAAAAACGGGCTAACGTTTCTGCAAGTAATGTTTTTCCGCTCCCTGTAGGACCAATCAGCAGAATATTACTTTTGCCCAGCTCAACACCGTCACTGGTTTTATCACCATTTCTTAAGCGCTTGTAATGGTTGTAAACTGCAACAGCTAAAACCTTCTTCGCATGTTCCTGACCAATCACATAGTCGTCCAGATGCTCACGAATTTGTCTTGGCGTTGGTAACGCAGTTGACTCTTTCTTTGGCAGAGCATCTTTAATTTCTTCCCGGATGATATCGTTACATAAGTCAACACATTCATCACATATATAAACAGAAGGACCTGCGATCAGTTTGCGAACTTCGTGTTGGCTTTTGCCACAGAAAGAGCAGTACAACAACTTTCCGCTCTCTTTGCTTGTATCTGTCATTCGCTAACCTCTTAGCCTTTACTCGTTATGAGTGAGTGTATAACAATTTAGTAAAAATTGCGTCATTCTATCTGTGTGTACCCCACATAATTGGAATTGCAGCAATACAACCTGTATACAACCATAACTCTGCCCAACGCATCAGGGCAAATTAATAAACACAGCTACACTTTCAAATATGAATTATAAGTTTAACACGAATTAATCATTACGATGTGTGAGAACAGCGTCAACCAGACCATAATCGACTGCTTCCTGCGCGGACATAAAGTTATCCCGGTCGGTATCGCGCTCAATCACTTCCAGCGGTTGACCTGTATGCTCAGCAAGCAATTGATTCAGTTTTTTCTTGATAGACAAAATTTCCTGTGCATGAATCTGAATATCAGACGCCTGCCCCTGGAATCCACCTAATGGCTGATGAATCATGACTCTTGAGTTTGGTAACACGAAACGCTTGCCAGCTGTTCCGCCAGCCAGTAAAAATGCGCCCATAGAACACGCTTGCCCCATACAGACAGTGCTGACATCAGGCTTAATAAATTGCATCGTATCATAAATGGACATCCCGGCAGTGACGCTTCCGCCTGGAGAGTTGATATATAGAAAGATATCTTTGTCCGGATTTTCTGATTCCAGAAAAAGTAACTGAGCAGCAACCAGGTTAGCCATTTGGTCTTCAACCTGACCCGTCAAAAAAATGATTCGTTCTTTCAATAAGCGCGAGTAAATATCGTAAGAACGTTCACCGCGAGAGGTCTGTTCAACCACCATTGGTACAAGTGCATCAACAACTGGCGACATTACGTTTTTTTCTTGGTAGCTCATATTCTTATGTCCCTAAAATAATGGTCCGGATGACGGATATCATACGGACCATTGTTAGCAGAATAGTTAACTGGAAGTCAACCTTCTATGATAGATATTGCTTATTAAGCTGCAGACTGAGAATTCATCAGCTCTGTAAAACCAAATTCTTTCTCAGAAATTTTCGCTTTATCAACCAGCGCATCAATCGCCTGCTCTTCCAGAGCAACATTACGCATGTTGTTCATCATTTCTTCATTCTGCTGATAATACTCAACAACTTCAGCAGGATCTTCATAAGCAGTTGCAACATCTTCAATTAATGCTTTAACTTTCTCGTCATCAGCTTCCAGCTCTTCTGACTTGATCACTTCACCAAGAAGAAGGCCAACAACGACGCGGCGCTTCGCCTGCTCTTCAAACAGTTCCCGTGGCAGTTGAGCCGCAGCTTCAGGGTTACCACCAAAGCGTTGAGCTGCCTGCTGACGCAGAACCTGAATTTCCTGTTCAATTAATGCTTTTGGCACATCAATTTCGTTTTCTTTTACCAGGCCATCAAGCACTTGCTGCTTAATGCGTTGTTTCACAGCCTGCTTCAGTTCACGTTCCATATTCTTGCGAACTTCAGTTTTCAGACCTTCAACACCGCCGTCACCTACACCGAATTTTTCTACAAATTCATCGTTTAATTCAGGCAGTTCCTGTTCTTCAACTTTGATCACTTTAATAGCAAACTTAGCAGCTTTACCTTTCAGGTTTTCAGCATGGTAATCTTCAGGGAAAGTGACATCAATATCAAATTCCATACCTGCAGTTTTACCTGCAACGCCATCTTCAAAACCAGGAATCATGCGGCCAGCGCCCATTTCCAGCGGGAAGCTTTCAGCTTTACCGCCTTCAAACTCTTCACCATCCACAGAACCAACGAAATCAATTGTGACACGCTTACCGTCTTCAGCTGCTGCATCAACTTCTTTCCACGTTGCCTGCTGCTTACGCAACGTTTCCAGCATTTCAGCAACATCTTCATCTTTCACTTCAACACTTGGCTTTTCTACCTCGATATTATCAAGGCCTTTCAGCTCAACTTCTGGGTAGACTTCAAAAGTCGCATTGAATACAAGATCCTGTTTTTCTTCATTGTCAACAGGAGCAAATGTTGGTGAGCCCGCCGGGTTAATTTTTTCCTGAACAATCGCTTCAATAAAATGACGGTGCATCACTTCGCCAAGGACATCCTGACGAACTGCCTGACCATACATTTTCGCAACCATTTTCAAAGGAACTTTACCTTTACGGAAACCATCGAAACGACGGTTTTTTGCGATGTTGCGTAGTTCCGCAGTAACAGCGTCTTCGATGTTAGCAGCAGGAACAGTAATATTCAGACGGCGCTCCAGGCCTTCTAGCGTTTCAACAGTAACTTGCATTGTATTATAAACCTCAAAAATAGCTCAGAAATCCTGAGCATTATGAATCTGTATCAAAAACTTGATCCGGATTGCATCCATGTACTGTACCTGCAACAGGTACATCATAACTAAACTTGTGAGCAGTGATGTCATTGACTCAGCTAACACCACGACAGAACCATTTATCGGATATGCTTCCGTCAAACTCAGGACAATTTTTTCAGACGCAACATTCTAACGATCAGAAATACAACTGTCGAGTTTATCTGGAGGCTGAAGTGCCTTGCTGCACAATTTTCTAGCAAAGATAACAAAATTATCCGGATTCATTTTTCCATAGCAAAAATGAATTGGGGCTAAATAATATATTTCAAGGCTATAATGACTTTTTTTATGTTAAGTGTCCAAAAAGAGATCTTGCTCTGAATTTCACACAACACTCCCTACTGTTACAGGGATTTGCACCATAAAATTGATGCCATCATACGGTTCTATCTGAAAATGAGTATCATGTCGTCAAATTTTCTCCGCATTCATCTGCCAATTTTTATACTGTTTATTTCGATCACCGGCTTTGGTGCGCACTGGGTATGGAAATCAGGCTATCAGAGCCAACTGAATGAACAGCGCTCTCAAATTGAGCAATACGCCAGCTATATACTGACGAAACTGGATAAATTCGCGCATATCCCGCGCTTGTTATCAAAAGATCAGCGACTCATCAAAGCATTGCAAAACACGAATAATCCGGCTCAAGCAGATTTGACTAACCGGTATCTGGAAGAAGTGAACAAGTTGATCCGGGCGTCTGATACCTATTTACTGGATCGGGAAGGCAATACGGTTGCCGCAAGCAACTGGAATCAGGAACTTTCATTTATTGGCAGAAATTTCAGCTGGCGCCCTTACTTTCAAAAAGCTGTTCAGGGAGAAGAAAGCCACTATTATGCATTGGGTTCGACTTCCGGAAAAAGGGGTTACTATTACTCTTACCCGATCATTTATGCCGGTGATATTCTCGGTGTTGTGGTGGTAAAAATGGACCTTTCAGCGATTGAAGAGCACTGGGAAGACAAAACCAGCTATTTTATTGCCACCGACCCGAACCAGATTATCTTTATGTCCAGCCAGCCTGAATGGCTGTTTAAAAGTGTGACGCCGCTGACTCTCAGGACTCAGCTAAAATTGCATCACTCAAAACAGTATCTGGACAAACCCATCAGGTCACTGAATCTCACCGGCGATTTTAAGGCAACCACAACAGAATGGTTCGATCCGTCCCGCATATGGATCAGCGGAGACTATCTGGTCACCAGCCGTCATTTAGACAATATTCCCCTCACGATTCGGGTCATTTCACCTAAAATCACGATTTTCTGGAACAGTTTTGGTTTCATCCTGATCACCATCATGTTGTTTACAATTCTCTACCTCTCCGGACTGCTTATTCTGCACAGAAAATCCAGACAAAAACAATTTGATCAGATTCAGCATGAAGCAAAACAGAAGCTTGAATTTCAGGTGATGGAAAGAACGGCCAAACTCAATACAGAAATTGAAGAAAGAAAGAAAACGGAACAGCAATTGATTCAGACCCAGAATGAGTTGATTCAGGCAGCGAAGTTAGCGGTCCTCGGCCAGATGTCTGCAAGCATCAGTCATGAGCTGAATAATCCTCTGGCTGCCATACGCAGCTTTGCTGACAACGGACGACGATTTATCTCCAGCGGCAAACCGGAACGTGCCGATGAAAATCTCGCCAGAATCGCATCCCTGACAGAAAGAATGGCAAAAATCAGTACCCAGCTGCGCTCTTTTTCCAGAAAAACCGATCAGGATGAATTTGTTGTCGCACAAATATTTCCGATTATTCTTTCAATCAAAGAATTGATTCAGTCACAACTGAAAGCTCATCAGATTCACCTGGAGTTAAATCCGCCGGAGGAACCAATATGGCTCAATGTCAATCCGATTCAGCTGGAACAGGTCCTGCTGAATCTGTTAACCAATGCAATACAGGCGTTGGCAGAACAACCACAGAAACAAATCAATATTGCTGTCGCAACTTATCAGGCACAACTCTATCTGCATATTGATGATAACGGGGATGGCCTGGATGAAATAAACCTCACCAAGTTATTTGATCCGTTTTACACCACCAGAAAAAACGGACTTGGACTTGGACTTTCCATCTCCCAGCAAATTATCCAGAATATGAATGGACATATTGAAGCGACCCGGTCACCTTTTGGCGGAGCCCGCTTCACGATTGTCTTACCGACCGTCCCTGCACCAGTGACCGAATCAACCTCATAGGAAAGCGTATGTGTGACGTATTTTTTATTGATGATGAGCCAGATATCCGCATTGCAATTGAGCAAAGTTTTGAACTGGCAGACATAAAAGCACGCTTCTTCGATTGTGCTGAAAATGCTTTGCTTGCGGCAAAAGAAGATGATTATCCTCTGGCGATTGTCACCGATATTCGTCTCCCCGGACTCAGCGGACAAAACCTGCTCCATTCAGTCCGGCGTCATGACCCGGATATCCCGGTGATCCTGATCACCGGCCACGGGGATATTTCGATGGCTGTGCAGGCAATGCACGATGGTGCTTATGACTTTATTGAAAAACCTTTTTCACCGGAACGCCTGACAGAAACAGTTTTCCGGGCCATCGATAAACGCCGCTTAACCCTGGAAAATCAGCAGCTGAAGAGAACGCTGAAAACCAGTCAGGTGCTTGGCCCACGGATTATTGGTGAAACTCAGGGAATGAAAAATCTCAAGGAAACCATTGGTCAGGTCGCAGATACCAGCGCAGACATTCTGTTATTTGGTGAAACAGGCACCGGTAAAGAACTTATTGCCCGCTCACTCCATGAGCTTAGTTCCCGCAGGGAACATAACTTTGTTGCGGTCAACTGTGGCGCAGTTCCGGAACACTTAATCGAAAGTGAACTCTATGGTCATGAAAAAGGCGCCTTTACCGGCGCTGAAAGTCAGCGCATCGGTAAATTTGAACATGCGCAGGGCGGCACGCTGTTTCTGGATGAAATCGAGTCCATGCCCATGCCGGCGCAAATTCGTCTTTTACGTGTGCTGCAGGAACGGGTGATTGAACGGGTCGGCTCAAATGAGTTAATTCCTCTCGATATCCGGGTGATTGCAGCAACAAAGGCGGATCTGAATGAAGCCTCACTTCAGGGCAGTTTCCGGCAAGACCTTTATTACCGGCTCAACATAGTCACTTTGGATATTCCGCCTCTCAGAGAAAGAAAAGAAGATATTCCGGCACTATTTCACCATTTTCTGCTGGTCGCAGCAGCACGCTACGGAAAAGCGGCTAACTCGATATCCAAACAGGATTTACAGCAGTTAATCAGCCATACGTGGCCGGGAAATGTCCGGGAACTGAGAAACTCAGCTGAAAGATACGTCTTACTGGGGAAGCTGATTCAGCCCGGTACAGAAAACCCTTCAGGTTCTCAGGCTCCGTCAGGATTATCCGAACAGGTAGCTGAATTTGAAAAGTCAGTGATTGAACAGGCATTAATTGAATGTGGCGGCAGTATCAAAAACACGATGGACACGCTCCATATTCCCCGCAAAACTTTATATGACAAAATGCAGAAATATCAGCTCGATAAAGACAATTACAAACACGAATAAAAAAGACAGCACCGGAAATCCCGGTGCTGTTTCATCTCAAGAATGAAAAGTACAACATGGAGTATAGAAATACATTCAGGCCACCGGAAAGATTCCCGGCCACCTGAAATAAGGAGGAAGCAGACTAAACAGCTTGCTTATGAATCACCTGATAGGATGGCTTTTCATAAGCTTCCATTTGGTCAAACTGTAAATATGAATAGATGTCAGCAGCTCCGCCTGACAACACCTGCATCGCTTGCAGATACTCGTCTTTGGTCGGCAAAGCGCCTTTGATGGCAGTAATCGTTGCCAGTTCAGCTGAAGCCAGATAAACCTTTGCTCCCTGACCGAGACGGTTCGGGAAATTACGGGTTGAGGTTGAAACCGCCGTACAATTCTCTGCAACTCTGGCCTGATTTCCCATACACAAAGAACATCCGGGTTGCTCAGTCCGGGCACCTGTGAGCGCAAACCGGTTGAATACCCCTTCCAGCTTGAGCTGATCTTCATCCATCCGGGTCGGCGGCGCGATCCACAATTTTGATTGTGTCGTCCCTTCGCAGGCTTTCAGCAGTTCAGCGGATGCCCGGAAATGGCCGATGTTCGTCATACATGAGCCGATAAAACACTCATCAACCGGCGTGTTTGCTTCTTCAGATAACAGACGAACATCATCCGGATCATTCGGACAACATAAGATAGGTTCGTGAATTGCTGCCAAATCAATCTCAATCACTGCGGCATACGCTGCATCATCATCAGCAGCTAAGAGCTCAGGGTTTGCCAGCCACATATTCATGGCATCAACCCGGCGTTGTAATGTTTCAGCATGGCCGTAACCCTGGGAAATCATCCACCGCAGCAAAGTGACATTCGATTCAGTATGCTGAATAACAGCATCCTGTTCCAGCGCAATCGTACATGCAGCCGCAGAGCGCTCTGCTGACGCATCGGCCAGCTCAAATGCCTGATCAACACTAAGTCCTTTCAGACCCTGAATTTCCAGAATCCGTCCTGAGAAAATATTCTTTTTGCCTTGTTTTTCAACAGTCAGCAGACCTTGCTGAATGGCGAAATACGGAATGGCATGAACTAAATCACGTAATGTAATGCCCGGGTTCATGTCGCCTTTAAAACGAACCAGAACAGATTCCGGCATATCCAGTGGCATGGTGCCGGTCGCAGCAGAAAACGCAACCAATCCTGAACCTGCCGGAAATGAAATTCCCACTGGGAAGCGGGTATGACTGTCACCACCGGTACCAACCGTATCGGGAACCAGCATCCGGTTCAGCCAGGAATGAATCACTCCATCTCCGGGACGCAGCGCAATACCTTCCCGGCTTTCATAAAATTCTGGCAGTGTGGCATGTAAAAGACTGTCGATTTTCCGCGGATAAGCGGATGTATGACAGAAAGACTGCATCACCAGCTCCGCACTATATTTCAGACAGGCCAGATCCTTGATTTCGTCCCGGGTCATTGCACCCGTTGTATCCTGAGAACCTACAGTTGAGATTTTCGGCTCGCAGTATTGTCCCGGACGAATGCCATCAGTACCGCAGGCCTTACCCACGATTTTCTGAGCCAGTGTAAAGCCGCCGGATTTTTCTTCAACCGTCGCACCAGCCCGGAAAACCTCTGATTCAGGTAAATTCAGCGCCTGACGGGCTTTAGCGGTCAGTTTCCGGCCAATAATCAACGGAATCCGCCCACCGGCACGGACTTCATCCAGCAGTACTTCTGTTTTCAGAGTAAACTGGCTCAACACAGCCCCGGTTTGCCGGTTCCGGATAATCCCTTCATATGGACGGACTTCGATTTCATCCCCCATATTCATGGCTGTCACATCGATATTTTCTATCGGCAATGCACCTGAATCTTCCATGGTATTAAAAAAGATAGGTGCAATTTTTCCGGCCAGACAGAGACCACCAAACCGTTTATTCGGCACAAATGGAATATCCTGTCCCATATGCCAAAGCACAGAGTTGGTCGCAGATTTACGTGATGAACCGGTCCCGACCACATCACCGACATAAGCTAACGGCAATCCCTTTGCTTTCAGGGATTCAATCAGTTGAACCGGACCTTTTTTCCCCGGTTCATCAGGTTCAATGCCATCCCGTGACATTTTAAGCATTGCCTGAGCATGCAGCGGAATGTCAGGTCGTGACCATGCATCCTGAGCAGGAGACAGGTCATCGGTATTGGTTTCACCGGTCACTTTAAAAACAGTCAGCGGAATGGATTCTGCAACCGCCGGGCGGGACAAAAACCATTCTGCATCAGCCCAAGATTGTAAAACAGCAGCAGCATAAGAATTGCCCGCGTCCGCTTTCTCTTTGACCGTATCAAACGCATCATAAACCATGATGGTCATTTTTAAGGCAGCAGCAGCCAGTTCTGCCAGCTGTGAATTTTCCAGCAAATCAATCAGGCTCATCACGTTATAGCCGCCCTGCATGGTGCCGAGCAATTCAACCGCTTTTTCCGGACTGATGGCATGACACGCGAGTTCACCATTGGCAATTTGCGTTAGATAATCAGACTTTACCTTCGCGGCATCATCCACACCTGCGGGGGTAAAATAAGTAATTAAACTTAGCAACCGGGTTTCATCAGCGTTGTTTTCATTCAACAGTAATTCAAACGCGGCCTGAGTCTGCTCAGCGGTCATTGCTTGTGGGTTCACACCCATATCGGTTCTTTCTTTTGCCTGTTTTTCATATTCGGCAATTAATTCGTACATATTGCTCTCACTATCTTTTTATCTGGGCCATCGCTGGTTATCCGGGCAATGGCCGGAAGTGTTCTTTATGCAAATGTGGTTTTGGTAAAGACCTGCCCCGCCATCAGAATCCGTGCTGTCCGCTCAACGGTAATCGCACTGATATGTTCTCCGTCCGCTTTAATAGCGGCACGCATAACACCGCCCGGATGTCCGAGGAACACCTCATCACTTTCAGAGGTCACAATCTCACTCACTAAACTGCCCTGAACTCTTGCTGCATTCGCCGTACAGACAGCACCGGTGATTGCCAGCGCCTGATGCGGCTTTTGCATCGACATCATGCGGATTAATAAGTCCATCTTTTCAGCAGGCTGAACCCGGCCGGACATATCGGTATAGTCTTGTGGCTCTGCAATGACCGTTGCTTTCGGCACAGCCGGCGATAAACGCGTCGCATCTTCGCGGGAAGCAAAACCGCACAATTCACAGGCAATCGAGCGGATTTCTTCGATCAGAGTCAGATCTTTCTCAGTAAAATCTGTATGCAGCTCTTTGCCGGTCAGCCCTAAATCTTTTGCCCGCATGTAAACCAGAGGCGCTGCAGAATCAATGATTGAGATTTCAATCTCACCGGCAGAAGTCTGAATCGTTTGCTTTGCTTCTCCGGTCGGTAACAGTTTTCCGGTGGAGGCACCCTGCGACTCATAGAAGCTTAAATCCAGCTTGGCTCCGGTTCCCGGAACGCCTGGAATCTCACAGTCACCGTCAACAACCAGTTCACCATCTTTGACCTGAACTTCGGCTTCAATCAGCCGGTTGCTGTTGGTGTTATTAATCATCACCCGGGTCAATGGCTCTTGTACCTGAACCATGCCGGTTGCAATAGCGAAAGGTCCGACACCAGAAGAAATATTGCCGCAGTTACTGTTGAACGCGACGGTTTCTGTATCAATACTGACCTGAGCGAAGGTATAATTGACATCAATCCCTTCCTGCTCTGACGGGCCAACAATCGCCACTTTACTGGTCAGCGAATTAGCACCACCCAGACCGTCAATCTGGCGCTTATCCGGACTTCCCATCACTTCAAGCAGAAACGGACCCCAGTCGTCCCGGTTAGATGGCATATCTTTTTCTGAGAAGAAAACACCTTTACTTGTACCTGCACGCAGAATCATGCAGTTTGTTTTTAAAACAGAATTCGTTTTCATGATGACCTCGTTATTCAGAAGCAAGCCAAACAGGCTACCGGAGTAGCCTGTCAGTTCCCGGATGGGATTAAATAGGTAAGTGGTTCATGACAATGGTGAAGAGCACCATACAAACCAAAGCGAATGGATAGGTAGCGGCATATCCTGCCCCGGCTTCTTCAGATTCAACCGCTTCAATTGCAGCACCTAAACCAGGTGTGGAAGTCATCCCGCCACAGATGGCACCGGATAACATAACCCAGTTAATTTTGAAGACGTATTTACCGACAACAAAACCGACAACCATACAGATAAATGCAACAGCAACAGACAACATTGCAATGTAAAGACCCGTACTGCTGAACAGCGCTGCAATCACCTTGTTGCCGTAAGTCAGACCAATAATGCCGACAAATGCACCAAGCCCTAATTTTTTCAGCACGTTTAGTGTTGCAGGCTCCATACGGAAGTTCTGGCCGGCAATTTCACCGATATGGCCAAGGATAAGAGAGGCAACCAGAATGCCACCGGTTGAACCCAGGCTGAAATAACCGATAGGTCCGAGATATACCTGAACAGAACCAAGCAACAGCCCTGAGAAAATGCAGCATGCAAATGCAATCATGTTGAATTTTCCAATCGGCTTCTGATTTGCTTCATCCGCTTTCATGGATTCAAGCTCGATCTTGAACGCAGCCTGTTCTTTTTCTAAATCAACCCGGAACAGCTTCGGCAGGAAGCTCATGGCCAGAATCACCATGATCACTCCAAAAGGGAAACCTATTGCATTTGCAGCACCCGTGCTGGCAACGGCTTCATGAACAAAGGCATCTTTCTGTGCTTTTGTCAGGTCAGTGGTATTGAAATGCGTTAACTGATGAGACGGATCAATCACCTTCAGGATTTTATCTTTTGTCGCATCAGGCAGATTCGGGAAATTATCAACAACGGCATAAGATGAATCTTCTGTGGTTTCCAGTGCTGCAGCAACGCCCGGAGAGCTGGTCAATGCAGCGGTGTAAACACCAGACATTTCATACAAACCATCGCCAATATTATCCCGGAGCAGATAAACAGACAGGCCACCGGTTGCCGTCAGGATGACTGACAGCAAGACAAATTTTGCTCCATATTTCTTCAATACTTTTCCAAGGTCTTTTGCAGATGCAAGACCTACAGCAGCAATGAAAAGGTAGAGGAAGAAATGAGCCACGTTATGCGGGACCAACCCGTGGTGAAGGATTTTCTGAACCCCGGCATAATATTCACTGTCCGGCCCGACACCTTCCAGTAAATTCAGCACAGCCCAACCAAAGAATAAACCGGTAAACAGGTTGCCGGAAATACCCAATTTAAATTTCCCTATTTTTATATTCTCAATACGGGAACCAATCATCAGTACCAGAAATATCAAGGTATAGGGATTTGAAAGAAACTTCAAAATCTCAAACTTCATTGTATTTACTCTCAATTATTGTTTCAGCTAAAGGTAATAAATAAAAAACTTATTTATTTTTTATCTTTGGGTATCAAGCCAATATGAATATATTTTCCCATCAAAAGAATAGAGAGTAATAACCTGATGAATGAAATAAAAACTTATCATTGAGGTTAAACTTATAATGGTTTGTGTATTTATGTTTCATCAATTTTATGAAACACATCAATCATACAATTCAATCTGTCATCATTACGGAAAGGCTGGCATTCGAACCATTGAATTCAGCAATCGTGTTTGATGATAAGCAAATAATTATCACAATTAACACCAGAGCCTAATTTATCAGGTACTGTGTTAACAACACATCCCCTTTCCACCGATACAGAGAGCCTTACAACGTCTCTTTATTCATTTTCATGGCGGCTAATACACCCGTAACTAACATGTATTATCTGTATAAATGATGAATAAGGTAATGTTTAGAACATTAATTTCATTTAAGTAATAAAGTCAGAAAATTTAAATTTTTACTAGTAAACACTTATTTGATTTAGATTAATAAAAAATATATTAGCCGTCACAAAATAAATATCAAATAGAAACTCACCTATTAATAATTATGTTTAATTCTCTACAAATAAAAATATAAATTGATATATATCAATTTATGATGCAGGCTCAATAGTTTAAATAAAATTAATGTTTTTAACTCCGAATCTATTGCTTCATCACTTCTGTTTGATATGCTCTGCAGTGGACAAAATGTTTTTAATGAAAGAAATGTTTTTTAATCAATAACCCGGCTTCAGATCATTTTTTTGGCTGAAAATATTGAGTGTTTTCTTTGATACCGGTAATACCCGCAATCAATCAGATAAAAATAAGCAATCAAAGTTATATTAACGCGATAGCATAAACTAAAGGCAATCAAGAAAGAAGATGGAATTCAGAGGACGTATTTTTTTAATCCAGTCAGTTATCGCATTCATCATCGCACTCTTTTTTATTGTGACCACCATCCTCGCCATTGAAAAAGTGATAACGAACGATAAATTTCATGAGACACGAAATCTGGCTTCCTTTATAGCAAGTAATCCAACCATTCAAAAAGCAGTTGAAAAGCAGGATACATCAGCCTTTGATCAAGTGTTACGCGGCCAGAAAAATTTTGATGTTGATTTAATCGTTATCGCCTCAACCACCGGAGAACGTCTGTTTCATACCGAAGAAGACAATGAAGGCGGCTTTACGCATAACCCTGGTTTCCAAAAAGCCTTGCAAGGTGAGACAGTGACTGAAATCCAGCGGGGTCTGACCGGGTTAGCCATTAAGAGCCGGGTTCCGGTTTATGCATCGGGTAAAGTGATTGGTGTCGTGACTGTCGGTTTTTGGGAATCTCACGTCCAGATCATGGTCACCCATTATATTGAGCAGGCGATTGTGGCAACGCTGGTGATGCTGATTCTGATGCTTTATGGCTCCAGTATCTTCAGTAACTATATTCAACGCCAGCTTTCAGGGATGACGCCGGAACAAATCGCCCGGGCTTATCAGCTGCGCAAAGGCATTCTCAATAGTGTCGCTGAGGGCATGATTGCCGTTGATCCTCAGGGCATCATCATGATCATTAACCGTCAGGCGGTTGACCTGCTCGGTATCGAATGGCCGAATCATAAATTGTTTGGCACGCATATCAGCCAGGCCTGCTACCCTTATGACTTTTTCATGCCTCAAACCGAAGAACAACTGGGTGAAACGACGATTAATGTCAACGGCGAAACATTTCTGGCTTCCAGAACCATGATGAAAGATGAAGAAAAGCTGATTGGTTACGTCATCAGCTTCCGCCGCCGGGATACTTCGGCGATGTTACAACTGATGGCCAGACAAGCTGAAAAAGAGCGGGACGGGCTGCGGGTCATCACCCATGAATATGCCAATAACATGGCGGTTGTATCCGGTATGCTGGAAATGGGGTTTTATCAGAAAGCCAGAGAGTTTATCCATAAAGAAAACAGCGGATTGCAAACAGAAATATCAAGGCTGACCAATGACTTCCATCCGACAATAGCTGCACTGATTCTGGGTAAAAAACGCAAAGCGAATGAACTGGGATTCAATTTGACGATCGTGGACGGTTCAGCCCTTTCTTTGAAAGAGATATTGCTCACTGCCGATGAAGTCGCAGCAATCATCGGCAACCTGCTGGATAATGCCTTTGAAGCTATCTCAAAAACTGAAAGAAAAGGCAACATTGAGCTGTTTGCCACCGATTCAGGCAAAGAATTAATTATAGAAGTTTCAGATAATGGCATCGGTATCGCAGATGAAGATAAAGATTCCATTTTTGTCAGTGGGTTTACCAGCAAGAATATCAATCCTTCGATGCATGGTGTTGGCCTTGCATTGATTTACAGCCTGACCGAAAAAGCCCAGGGAGAGATTGTGGTCGAGGATAATGACCCGGACGGTACGGTGTTTAGTTTGTTTATACCTAAGTCAGGAGAAAAAAATGAGCAATAAAATCAGAACACTCGTTGTTGAAGACAAACTGGAACTTGCAGAAATGGTTGGCGCATATATAGAAAAAAATCCCTATTATGAGCTTGTCGGTATCGCCTCAAATTTAGCCGATGCCCGGTTTATGCATAACACACTCCGGCCGGAGCTGATCATCCTTGACAATTACCTGCCCGATGGTTCAGGGATTGACTGGCTGAGACGATTACGTTCAGAGCAATCCCAGAATGTTGATGTGATTATGATGACAGCCGCCGTTGATGCGCAAACCGTCACCTCCGGTATTCGCCTTGGTGCCTTTGATTATCTGATTAAGCCCCTTGCTCTGACTTCATTTAATGACGTATTGCATCGTTTCAGAGATTATCACCGGACCATTTCTTCAAAAACCAGATTTAAGCAGTCGGAAATTAACCGGGTTTACGGGGTCAGACGCGATCCCAAAGTGATTGATGAACTTCCTAAAAACATTGATCCAATCACATTGCAGCGGGTTATGGGCGAATTTGAAAATAACCAGATTCAGACTTCTGACTCGATCGGCAAACAAATCGGGGTGAGTAAAACAACGGCAAGACGCTATCTGGAATACGCAGTCACGATGGGTTTTTTAGAGGCGAACATTAATCATGGCAGTATCGGCAGGCCGACCCGCCAGTACACAAAAAATATGAAAGAATATAATGAACCTCAGGCGCAGCGGTGAGAGGCTACAGCCTCTCACCTCAACAATGACTGATTTTATCTGGTGATAATTTCAGGCCCCATCAGCCAGTTTGGCAACGCTGTAGACACTGCAGGTACATAAGTGACGATGAGTAAGAACAGGAACATTACAGCCACCCAGGGTAATGCGGCTTTCACGACCTGAATCATCGACATCCTGGCAACCCCGGCGGTGACAAACAGATTCAATCCGACCGGCGGCGTAATCATCCCTATTTCCATGTTCACCACCATCATGATCCCCAGATGAATCGGATCGATGCCAAGCTGAATCGCAATCGGGAAAACCAGTGGCGCCACAATAATCAACAACCCTGAGGGTTCCATAAACTGCCCGCCAATCAGCAACAGCAGGTTCACGACAATCAGGAAAGCAATCGGCCCAAGTCCGGCAGACAGCATCGATTCCGTGATCATCTGCGGCACCCGCTCTTCCGTGAGCACATGTTTAAGAATCAATGCATTAGCAATGATAAATAACAGCATGATCGTCAGCTTACCGGCTTCACATAATGTCTTCTTGGTATCCGGGTGAACAAAGGTCTGACATATTTTGACCAACACCGGCAAACGGTTCTCTTTATCCGCGAATGGCCCCATGTCTTTGTAGATAAAATTCGCAATAAAAAAGGAGTAAACCGCTGCAACTGCCGCAGCTTCTGTCGGCGTGAAAATCCCGCCGTAAATCCCGCCGAGAATAATCACTATCAGGAATAGTCCCCAAACGGCATCGCGCGCTGATGCCAGAAGTTCACCCCAGCCGACAAATGGCTGTTTCGGAAGATTCTTGACCCGGGCTGCAATATAAATGGCAATCATCAGCATGACGCCCGCCAGAATACCGGGAATGACCCCGCCTAAGAACATCCGGCCGACAGAAACATCTGTCGCTGCAGCATAAACAACCATCACAATAGAAGGCGGAATTAAGATACCCAGTGTACCTGCGTTACAAATCACCCCGGCGGCAAACTCTCTTGAGTAGCCATTCTTCACCATACCTGCAATCACAATTCCGCCGATGGCAACCACCGTCGCCGGAGAGGAACCGGATAACGCTGCAAACATCATACAGGCCATGACAGAAGCCATCGCCAGACCACCACGGAACCAGCCGACAACCGCAATGGCAAAACGAATGATTCTTTTCGCCACACCACCGGTCGACATAAAACTGGAAGCCAGAATGAAAAACGGAATCGCTAACAGTGTGTAGTGACCGGCAAACGCATTAAACAAAGTCTGCGCAACCGATGCGAGCGAGGCATCCGAGTGCAACAATAAAAACACAATACTGGATAAACCCAGTGACACAGCAATCGGCACCCCGAATAACATCAGACCGATGACCATTAAGAAAAGAAAAAAGACTGCCATAATGATTACTCCTTCCGGTCTGATGTCTGGTGATGCGATGCCTGTCCGTGCTCTTCCTGCATGACCCCGGCTTTTAACGCATCTAAGTCTTCTTCAGCTTCATGACCGGAAATCAAGCGATCCATCTTACCGGTGATCACCTGATAAGCCGCCTGAGCAAAGCGAATCGTTAACAACCCCATTCCCAAAGGCAAAGCCATATACGGAATAAAGCGGGGAAGCTTTTCATAGGCTTCACCTTCATTGAACCAGTCCGCTAAAAACTGCAGCATGTCCGGCATCGGAATGTCGTCAGTCTCGTACCAGGCACGCTCGGTAATAAATGGATACCAATAGTTCCACGAACCGATCAGGAGCAAAACCGCAAATGCCAGACAACCGGAAACCGAAATCAGCGCAAATAGCTTTCTCATTCCCTGTGGTGCCATGTTGATCACCACATCCACCCCGATATGGAAATGCTTTTTCACTCCATATGAGGCACCAACCAACACCATCCAGGCAAACATAAACACCGTCAGTTCCAGTGCCCAAAGGATGTTATCATTAAATACATAGCGAAAGATCACGTTAGCAAATGTCAGTAACGTCATCGACCCGAGAAAAAAGGCAATCAGAAATTCTTCCACGAAATCGGTGAATTTACCGGCCTTTGAAACAAAAGAAGTCCATCCCATCATTTGTTCACTCTTGTTGTTCTGAACAGGAAGCACCCGACAGGCGGGTGCTCATTCATCGGTTAAACAGAATCATTACTGATTGGATTTCAGGGCAGCTTCGATTAAGTCTGAGCCCACATTTTTCTCAAATTTTTTCCAGACAGGCTTCAGCGTATCAACCCACTTCTGACGCTGTTCAGGCGTTAAAGTGCGTACGACACCACCGGCATCGATGATATTCTGCTTATTCACCAGATTCACTTTGGTGGATTCAGCATTACGCAGTTGAGTCACTTCTTCCAGAATCTGCGCAAACTGAGTCCGGACATCATCGGGTAACCCCTGCCAGAACTTAGTCGATGTCACAACCAGATAATCCAGTACACCATGATTGGTTTCAGTAATACCGTCCTGAACTTCAAAGAACTTTTTGCCGTAGATATTGGACCAGGTGTTTTCCTGCCCATCGATAACTTTTGTCTGAAGTCCGCCGTATACTTCTTTGAATGACATTTTCTGCGGATTCGCGCCTAACTGCTCAAACTGAGCCACCAGTACATCAGAAGCCTGTACGCGGAATTTGAGACCCTTCGCATCTTCTGGCTCCAGCAACGGTTTATTTGCCGACAGTTGCTTCATCCCGTTATGCCAGAATGCTAACCCCTGAAGTCCGCGACGCTTCATCGCATTTTTCAGCTTTTCACCCGAAGCAGAGTTCTGGAAACGGTCGACGGCATCAATGTCTTCAAACAGGAAAGGAAAATCAAACAGGCGATACTTTTTGGTGAATTTCTCAAATTTTGACAAAGAAGGGGCTGCGAGCTGAACATCACCATTCAGTAGTGCTTCAAGCACTTTATTATCATCGTATAAGGTTGAGTTAGGGAAAACCTGCATACAGGCTTTACCATTCATTTCCTCATTTACCCGTTTTTCAAGCAATGAAGCCGCGATGCCTTTCGGGTGTTTATCCGTATTGGTGACGTGACTGAATTTAATCACGATCTCACCCGGATCACAGGCAGACGATGCATTGGCATTCAGCGCAGAAAGCGCAAGTACAGAGGTTGTGAGCAGAGTCAAAGGCTTAATCATTTAATGTTCTCCTTATTATTTACAGAATACATTCTTCGCATTCATGACATTAACAAGGCAATAAATAAGCCAGACTATTAATATTTTTATAACATTGCAGTAACAACAATAACTTGAAGATAAAATGATGAAAAAATAATCTGTATATTATTTCATCAACCCTGTGTTTATGGGTGGATATCCACCCATAAAATTCTGACAAATGTGTCATTAACAGCCAATTTGTTAAAAAATTATGAAGAACAGGTTAAAACCATGCCTTTACCCCACTCTGGCGGTGCCAGCGCATAGTGTTCATACTCCGGGTGTTCATCAAATGGCTCACGTAAAACAGAGGCCAGCTGGTGTAACGGGGAAAAATCACCCTGTTCAGCCGCATCAATCACTTGCTGTGCCAGATAATTACGCAAAATAAACTTAGGGTTAACCTGTCTCATTTGCTCACAGCGGGATACAGCTGGAACTGCGGTGCCGGTTTCATCCACATTCTTGTCACAACGGCGCTGATACTGTTCCAGCCAGGATGTCACAACCAGATGATCAGAAAATAATCCGGTAACCTCATCAGCAGAAGCGTTATCCAGCAAAGATAGCTGCCTGAAAAACAGTGTGTAATCAACCTTTTCTGCCGCCATTAATCCAAGAATGTCATGACACAGTTCACTGTCTCCGTCCTGCTGACCATATAAACCGAACCTGCGGCGAATCAAGCGGCTGTAGGCCTGATTCAACAGTGATTCATAATTATCCAGCACCTGCTCCAGCGCCGGTTTTTCCACCAAAGGAGTTAAGGCCTGAGCGAGTGCGGTAAGATTCCACAAACCGATGCCCGGCTGCATATCAAATGCATAGCGGCCCTGATAATCAGAGTGATTACAGATGAAGTGCGGATCATAACCGTCCAGAAAACCAAACGGTCCATAATCAAAAGTCTGGCCGAGAACCGACATATTGTCTGTATTCATCACGCCATGCGCAAAACCATACGCCTGCCAGAAAGCAATCATCTCAGCAGTTAAGAATGTGATTTTCTCAAACATTCCCAGATAAGCATTGTCATGCGCTGACACCTGTGGGAAGTACCATTCAATCACTTTATCCGCCAGTAAACGCAGCTCACCCAGCTGTCCGGTATAGAAAAAATGTTCAAAATGACCGAAGCGGATATGGGTTTCCGCCAGCCGGATTAACATCGCGCCGGTTTCAGCGCTTTCCCGGAATACCGGTGAATCACTGGTCATGAACCCTAAAGCACGGGTGGTCGGCCCGCCAAGGGCATGCATTGCCTCACTGCACAGATATTCACGAATCGTCGATCGTAATACGGCTCTGCCATCTCCCATTCTTGAATAAGGTGTCCGGCCGGAACCTTTAATATGCATATCAAAACAGCGGCCTTGTTGATCGGTAATTTCTCCGAGCAACAATCCTCTGCCATCCCCCAGATCCGGGTTATAAACACCAAACTGATGTCCCGCATATTTCATCGCGATCGGATTAAGCTGAGGTGGTATGTCGACACCGGAAAAAGCATGAAGCAGAGTGTCATCAGGGGTTTCCGGAAGTCCCAGCGAACGGGCAAGTGATGAGTTCCAGCTCCCCCACCGGCACTGCGTCAGAGGATCGGGCTGTATTTTTGTATAAAATGATGCAGGTAATTGTGCATAGCGATGGCTGATTTTCAGCTGTTGCCAGAAAGACATGATTCTTTCCATATCCGGTATATTTAGCTTAACCGTACCAAATACCCGACAAACTTACTAGGTTATATTATCCGTAACCCCGGAACAGAATCTGAGGCGCCATATCTGACGCCTCAGGACTGTCTCAGAAAAACAACCCAAAGACAATTGCTGTCATTCAGACCCGTTTTCCTTTCATCACACCTGCAATAATTTCGGCCTGAGGCCCCAGAACAATCTGCAGATCCTGTTGATTCAGTTTTACAATACCACTGGCACCCAGCGCCTTGATCTGTGATTCATCAACTTTACTGATATCCTGCACTTTCAGCCGAAGCCGGGTAATACAGGCATCAATTTGCGTCAGATTATCAAAACCACCCAGGGCTTCGGTGTACTGCGCTGCCAGCGACTGTATATCCTCCGGTGCTTTCACCTGACCAGTCTGGCTCTGTTGTTCTTTTTCTCTGCCCGGTGTCGGAATATCAAACCACTTGATTGCAAAGTAAAAGATACAGAAATAAACCACACTGAAACACAGACCAACAACAATCAGCAAACCAGGTTTTGTTGCCAGTCCCCAGTTAATGACAAAGTCAAACAGCCCGGCAGAGAAGCCGAATCCATCGAGAATGCCCAGAGAATTAGTCACGACCAGAGAAAGACCGGTCAATAAAGCATGAATGATGTACAACACCGGGGCCAGAAACATAAACATGAATTCCAGCGGCTCTGTCACTCCGGTCAGAAATGCCGTTAACGCAACCGAAAACAGGATACCACCGACCTGAGCCCGGCGACCTTTGGGTGCTGCCAGATACATGGCAAAAGCAGCCCCTGGCAAGCCAAACATCATGATCGGGAAAAAGCCAGTCATGAACACTCCGGCATTTGGATCGCCGGCAAAGAAACGATGCAGGTCACCCCGGGTTACCTGTGCAGCAATTTCTTTAATCATCGATCCATCAACACCGGGCACACTGCCGCCGACAATCAGAGATTTTGCGACATCAGGTGCCAGACAGACATTATTCAGCGTGTTCGCGACTTCATAAGTCACCTTGGTACAATCACCCAGACCAAACCAGAAAATAGAATTTAAAATGTGATGTAGTCCGACCGGGATCAGTGCCCGGTTGAGTGTGCCGTAGGTAAACTGCCCCAAAGCACCAGCGTTGGCCACGCCATGCCCGAAAGCATCAATCGCATTCTGTACCGGTGGCCAAACAACCCCCGCAATGCCCGCAAGCACCAGCGTGAATAAACCCGTCATAATCGGAACCAACCGTTTTCCGCCAAAAAAGGCCAGATAGTTGGGTAATGTGGTTTGATGGAAACGGTTATAGACATGCCCGGCCACCACCCCGGCAATAATCCCGCCAAAGAAAGACATATTTATATCGGCATTGATGGTCTTCGCTGCCTCCGTGAGAACAAAATATCCGATGGCACCGGCCAGCCCGGCAGCACCGGCATCATCCTCTGATAAGCCAACCGCAATCCCTATCGCAAATAAGAGAGGAAGCTGACCAAATATTGCCCCTCCGGCCTGTGCCATAAAGGCAATATTCAACATATCCGGCTGCCCTGATCTCAACAGAATTGCAGCAACAGGTAAAATCGCAATCGGCAGCATAATCGCTTTACCGAGCTTTTGCAGATATCCCAGTACGTTCATTGCATCCTCCATTAAATTTTTCGTACATCGACTATCATCTTAATTCATCCTTTGAACTAATAGCGATTATTTATGTCACAAAAATAATTATTTTGCAAAAAAAATGCACAATTATATTGAACGTACGCCGATGTTTATTCAATATATAAAATAAGTAATTTGTAAAAATTTGCCGGAGAAAGAGAATGAGATTATTACCACTGAAAAATCCCGGACAGGCCGGTTTATGGACCGCAAACTATATTGCTGACAAAATTAATGCATTTCAGCCAACGGCTGAACGTCCATTCGTTTTAGGACTACCGACCGGGAGCACGCCCCTGCCAACCTATCATGCCCTGATTGAGCTGTTCCGTCAGAAGAAGGTCAGTTTCCGGCATGTTGTCACATTTAACATGGATGAATATGTCGGCATATCCGCCTCGCATCCACAGAGCTACCATCATTTTATGTTTGAAAATTTCTTCAGGCACATTGATATTCCTGTCGAAAACATCAATATACTGGATGGAACAGCCGAAGATCTGGCAGCTGAATGTGCTGCCTATGAAGAAAAAATAAGGACATCCGGTGGTATTCACCTGTTTCTCGGCGGTGTTGGCAGTGACGGCCATATTGCTTTTAATGAACCGGCATCTTCACTTGCTTCCCGGACCCGGATCAAAACGCTGACACAGGAAACCAGAATCGCGAATGCCCGTTTTTTTGACAATGATATCCATTCAGTTCCCGAACTGGCCCTGACGGTTGGTGTCGGTACATTACTGGATGCAAAAGAAATTTTAATTCTCGCCACAGGTATTCATAAAGCAACCGCTGTTCAGGCGGGTGTTGAAGGCTGTGTCAATCACTTATGGACGGTTTCTGCACTGCAGCTTCACCCCCGCAGCATTATCATTTGCGATGAACCCGCAACGATGGAACTGAAAGTCAAAACCCTGCGTTACTTTCAGCAGCTTGAGGCCGGAGAGATTAATCAATTTGAAGGAATAGAATAATGTACGCGCTTTATCATTGTGAGCTTCTGACCGGCTATCAAAAGCTCACTGATACCGCTGTCATCATTGATGACGGAAAAATCCATTCACTGGTCAAAGAGTCTGAACTTCCGGATAATATTGAGCGATTTGATTTAAACGGGAACAGACTGACCGCCGGGTTTATTGATCTGCAACTCAACGGCTGTGGTGGCGTGATGTTTAACACCGCACCCACCGCTGACACACTGGCACATATGCATCAGACCAACCTGAAAACCGGCACAACCAGCTTTCTGCCGACATTAATCAGTGATACGGATGACATCATTTATCAGGCTGTCGACGCAACCCGCATTTATATGAGTCAGCATCAGCATCAGGTACTGGGGGTGCATCTTGAAGGGCCATTTACCAATCCGGTCAGAAAAGGCATTCATCCGGAACAACAGCTCAGACAGCCCAATGATCAGATGATTCAGTGGCTGGCGGAACAGGCACCGTGGCTGAAAAAAGTCACACTGGCCCCGGAAGTCAATCAGGATAGTCATATCCGCCGGTTGTGTGATGCCGGGATCACAGTCAGCCTCGGTCACTCGGCTGCCACTTATGAACAGGCCATGGCTGGTTTTGACCAGGGCATCACCTTTGCGACCCACCTGTTTAACGCCATGACTTCAATCGCAAACGGACGCAGCCCCGGCGTTGTCGGCGCAGTATTTGACCGGGAGAACATCTATGCCGGAATCATTGCCGATGGCTGTCATGTTCACTGGTCAAACATCAGAATGGCTAAAAAAATCATGGGCTCCCGGCTCTGTCTGGTGACCGATGCCACTGCTGCTGCCACGCCACCACCCGGCCTGACACAGTTTGATTTCTGTGGCACGCCTGTATTCCTTGAAAACGGTCAGTGTGTTGATGAAAATGGCACTCTCGGTGGATCAGCACTCACCATGAATCAAGGGATCAAACTGCTGGTTGAACAGGCAGGCATCGCACAGGAAGAAGCCTTCCGGATGGCAACACTTTATCCGGCTCGCGCAATTGGCATGGATCACTTGATTGGGGCGATGCAGCCGGGTATGGTAGCCAATCTGACAATCACCGATCCACAATATCAGGTGGTTAACACCATCGTTAACGGCCAGTGGACTAACCAAAACATGTGAGAGAATGGCAAAGCGTAAAGAGCGGGTCACCAACCATGAGCAACTGAAACTGGTCAATGCCGCACTGGTCTACCAGCTGATTGATTTAGATGGCCCGGTGTCCCGGGTCAGTATTGCTCAGCGAAGCGCGCTGGCACCTGCCAGCGTGACCAATATCACCCGCCAGTTACTTGATCACCATTTAATCAGCGAAGTCGCCCAACAGGCTTCCACCGGTGGACGCCCGGCCATCTCACTGACAACCCAAAAGAGCAGTTTTCATTTTGTGTCCTGTCGCCTTGGGCGGGATATGATTCAGTGCGCAGCGATGGATCTGTCAGGGCAGAGTCTCTTCGAGCAGCAGACGGACATAGAGGAACATGACAAGCAGGGGATTGTTCACACACTGTTTGAGCAAATTCAGCAAATCATTGATCGTTTTCCCCAAAAACGTTTTATTGCCATTGCCGTTACGATGGCTGGTTTGGTTGACCCGGCATCCGGTATTATTCATTACTCACCAAACCATAGTATTTCAGGTCTGAAGCTCTCCGAGGTTTTAAAAGATTTTTCATTACCGGTCTACATCGGCAACGACATCAGAGCACGGGCGTTATCAGAGTTTTATCTCGGTGCTGCACAACAGTGTGATGATTTTATTCTGGTCAGTATTCACAATGGTGTGGGTGCCGGTATTATCTCTGACGGGCAGCTATTGCTCGGCAAACACCGGCCGGTCGGGGAAATCGGCCATGTGCAAATCGATCCGTTCGGTAAGCAGTGTCACTGTGGAAGTTTTGGCTGCCTTGAAACCGTGGTGTCCAATCCGGCCATCATTGAGCAAACCCGTGAATTACTGGAGCGCGGCCACCCGAGTTGTTTAGCAGCAGAACCTTTGACGATTGAGTCCATCTGCCATGCTGCAACTCAGGGCGATGCCGTTGCAACTCACATCATGGAACAGGCTGCCAAATCTCTGGGACAGGTACTGGGGATGCTGGTGAATGTATTTAATCCGGAAAAGATTCTGCTCTCCGGTGAAATAGCCCAGAGCAGCCCGGTGTTGTTCCCACTACTGATGCAGCAAATCAAGCGCCAGACGCTGCCGAGTTTTTCAGGTAACCTGACACTGGATCGCGCCACATTCCAGCATCAGGATACCATCGGTGGCTACGCGCTGATTAAACGCGCTTTACACGAGAGCGATTTACTCCGGCACATTATGCAGGCTCAATAATCCCTCACACACCAACCAAGAGAAACACAGCCATCAGGCAGAGCACCCCACCGGCAATTTGCTCAATCCGGTGAATTTTCCTGCTCAGCAGATGCTGGACCCGCGAGTGACCCAGAAAAGAAGCCACCGCCAAATCCCAGATCAGCACAACACCGACCATCCAGACACCACAGAAAATCTGCTGCGCGGCTGAAACATCCCTGCCGAGAATCACCGTCATTAAGCTCATATAAAACAAGGAATTCTTCGGGTTCAGTAATGCAGATGCAAGGCCAAGAAAAAATTGTTTCCCCTTTGAAACCCGATCTTCACTGACGGTATGCCAGTTTAAATCTCTCTGCCGGCTCCTGAGTAAATGATATCCAATATAAAGCAGATAAGCCGCCCCGGCCCACTGAATTATCAGAAACAACGCATGATTATCCTTCATGATCTGCCAGCCCCCAATCACCAATGCAATGTAAACCGCATTCCCACTGGCAATGCCGAAACAAATCAGTGCACTCCCCGCCAGCCGGTAGCGGATGGCATAACCGGTAATTAAAAAGAAATCAGGGCCAGGAGAAAGCAACGCCATAAAATGGGCAAGGGCCAGCAGGAAGAAAGCCGGAGGAATCAGGGACGACAACATGCGCAATATCTCTTTACTTTTCTGTTTCAAAGCAAAGAGCATAACCAGCGGTCGTCAGGATTTATTGTCAAAAATTGACATCACCTGCCGATATTGATTCGGCGTCGCCGCCGTGTACTGAACAAAAGCCTTATGAAAATGGCTTTGATCGCTGAACCCGAGCGTCAGTGCGGTATCCGCAATCGAATAACCAGCCCGGAGTAATTTTTTCCCTTCTTCGACCCGCAGGTTATTGATCAACGCTTTGGGCGTCATCCCATAGTCACGGGAAAAACGCCGGATAACGGTCTCAGGGCGCTGTTGAAACTCTTCTGCGAGCTCATCCAGTGAAGGCGGTGAACTGAGACGTGTCATCAAGGTTTGCTGAATACGATCACTGCTTTCCGGCCCGCTTCCCTGCTCTGCCGCATGACGGATGACCCGCGTTTCAGACGAATCAGACTGATACAGTGCGATCAGAGACTGACAGAAAGACCGCACCAGGTCAGGTATTTCCATCGCAGATGACTGATTTGAAATCGCATCAACAATTGCCAGATATTGCCGGAACAATCCGGGAGACTTGAGAACCGTCAGGGAAGGACCAAAATGAACCGGAGATAACCCGTTCAGCTGACAAAGCCAGTCCGGGTCGATATACAGCATATGATAGCTCCGGTGCATCCCGCCAACCGGATTGCAGGCATGCACCACCTCAGGCGGAATAATCACCACATCACCGGTATTGAGAATTTCCCGCCGGTCATTGAAACTGACGCAGGTTTGCCCGCCGACAATCGCACCAACAGACAGCTCCGCATGCCGGTGAGCTTTATAAGGCCGCAGGCTCCGGAAAGTACTTCTCAGTTCCAGAGGGACTGCATCATCAATGGTGTAAAAATGTTGGGAGATTTTATTTGCTGAACTCATCATGCCTCCCCTTCAATGCTTCCAAATATGATTATCACTGACATACTTGTTTATTATTATCTCATGATTCAATTGAAACCAGATACTGATAAATATATAGAAATTATAAAAAATCTGTTAAAACAGACACATAAATTCATTTATCAGAGACAATAAAATGATAGTGCTTGGTCAGGTTGTACAAGACTACCTACTCTTTTGTGAAAAAAACAGAGGATTATCCACACATTCAATCAAAGCTTATCACTGTGATTTAAAACAGTTTATATCCTGTCTGGGGATACAAACTGAAATTTATCACATCGATAAAGTGGCTTTAGGCCGGTTTCATCAACACCTGGTCAGCCGTGAACTCAACCCGGCATCCATCAAAAGAAAGTTTGCCTGTATCAGAGCCATGTTTAAGTGGCTGGAGCAGGAAGAAATTCTGGATAGCAATCCGTTTTACAAATTTCATACAGAAATCAAACTCCCGAAGCGATTGCCGCGCAATGTTCCCCGGTCAGATTTGAAGCGAATGCTGCTTCAGGGACATTCACATGTGAAAGATAAAGTATCGGCACACCTCACCCACAAGAGACAGTTAAATCATCTGACTAAATTACTGTCGGCGGAATTGATGATCGCAACCGGTTTAAGAGTTGGTGAGTTGGCCAGTATTCACATGAGTAACATTTTTCTGGCTGAGGGAAAAATAAAAATTTTAGGCAAAGGCTCCAGGGAAAGGTTTGTCTTTTTACCAGAACAGGAATTGCGTGATCTCATCAAAAATTATCTGTACGCCCGGCAAATCACAGAGCCACAGACAGATCATCTGCTGGTTAACAGTCGCGGACAACAGGCATCAACTCAATTTTTGCGCAAGCTGATTCGGGACTTATCCTCTGAAGCAAAAACCCAAACCAAAGTCACCCCACATATGCTCCGGCACAGCGCAGCCTGCGAACTCCTCGAATCTGGTTTAGACATTCGCTTTGTCCAACGCTTGCTGGGACACAGCAGTATTTCCACCACCGAAATTTACACCCATGTTTCAGACACAGCCCTGCAAGAGAAGCTGCAACAGGCACAAATAAGGAGTCGCATTATGGTTAAGTAGGGATAACTAATAATTATGGTTAAAATGATTGTACAAGAAAAATTGAGAAAATATGCGGAATTACTTGATAATTTTGAAAAAAACAACAGTAACACTATTCCGTTATGCGCCGCAGAGACCATAGTATCAAATCTTGTAAAAGCCCCTCTAAGAAGCTCCTTCTCTGAAAGATACATAAAGTCTGGAATTAAAAACTTTGATGCATCTAAAGAATTTATCGGTAGCCAATATATATACCCCGTTTACCAGCTTATAAGTGAGATATGCCTTGAGTTATTTGGCGCACAATATGCTGATGCACGACCTTTATCTGGAATGAATGCAGTTCTGACTTCTTTGATGTCAATAACTAACCATGGAGATAACATCTTACTTCTACATCCGGATGCAGGTGCGCATGAGTCTTATCCCCAAATATGTGATAGACTGGGACTGAAAACAACGTATATCCCTTTCGACTTAGATAATATTCGATATGATATTGATGAAACCAACAAATTACTAAATAATCAAAAATATAAGGCAATAGTAATCCCCCCTTCTGATTTAATTGACCAACCACCTTTAGATAAACTGATTATCCCTATTGAAACAATAGTATTTTATGACTGCACGCAGTCTTTTGGACTAATAGCTTCTGGCCATCATTTAAATCCAATGAAGTTATCCAATCAGGTTATTTTACTTGGTGGTACACATAAAACGATATCAGGCCCAACATGTGGTCTTATACTCTGTAATGATAAACATTTATCAACAATCTTAGAAAATAAAATAACACCAATATACGTAAGAAATCCACACCCTCACCATATAGCTTCTTTACTAATGGCTCTTATAGAATTTATTGAGTATGGAACTGAATATATGAAAAATATAATAACCACCTCAAATACTCTTGGATGTCTATTATCAAAACATGGTTTTTCTGTAAAAAAAATCGATAAGTTACATTATTCTAACACACATCAACTATTTATATCTTTAAATAAAAATGACGCTATAAATATGGAAAAAAACGCACGATTACTAAATATATCTTTAGATAAGAAATCAAAAAAAATGTACGGTGATGCTGGAATAAGAATTGGTGTCCAAGCAATTACTCGACTTGGATGGGGGAAAGAAGAGTTAGATATTCTAGCGAGCATCCTTTCTAAAATGAAATATGAACATCTAAGTCCATCAATAATAAAAATGGCTAGTCAACTCAGAGGTAGAGATAAATTAATATACACAATCGATGCTAGTGCACATGAATTTCTAAATACTTAATACTATCCAATCCTTGCTGAACTATATTTATATCTCTATTTAATTTTAGATTTCCAAGATCGTTCAGCAAAAATTCTACAGATTCTTTTATTCCAATTTTGAATTTTTCTTGCATAAAAAATTTTATTAATCTTGCTCTGACTAAAGTTATTTTCATGTTCAATTCTCTTGCTACATTCTCCACATAAATAACCTTATTTATTAATTCTGACTCTGATCTACAAAAACATATTTCATCCGAGAATATTTCACAAATACAAGCGCATAGAATTGCACTTGTATATAAATTTCTATCACCATTTTCTAACGTTTGTGACATTACTTGTAAATAATAATCGGAAGCTTCTTTATACTTACCAGAAAATCTTAAGTTATCTCCTTTTCCATACAATCCGTTAATTATAGTCCTTAAATTATTTCTTCTTGCTATATCCAAAGATGTTTCAAGAGCATTCTCAGCGCTAGGAATATCACCGAGCAAACGTTGACATCTGGAGTAATTTCTCCATAAAGCAGATTCTAATGAGGGACTTTCTAAGTCAAATGTATTAAGTATCACTTTAAAAGATTCTAAAGTTACTTTTTCTCCAAGAGTAAATAAAATTGAAAACTGACTATTCAAACTACGGAGAAACATTATATCATTGTTTGACGGACACTTACCTTTAATTTCTTCGTATATCCTATAGGCTTCGAGTAGATCATCACCTATATGTCCTGTTAAATGAGCATACAGCCAAAGAGATTCCTTTTCTTCTTTTATCCATTTTAACTCTTTTGCCCGAGTAACAAGAGCCATAGCTTGCGCTCTTGATAAGTCATATTGGTTGAGTAAATGGTCTAGATCAGCAACAGCATAAAAAACATTAAACTCAAATTTGCTAGTTATATTTGACACTTGTTTATTTGAAAATTCATATAAATAAGACGATTTAGTTAACGCTTTTGCCTTTTGATAATCACCAGTAGCTAGAAGGGATAGCATGTAACCATATAGAGCTTGATTTTTTATGTTTGTATCACTATGAAAAACTGAATCATTACCAGCCCAAGCCTCTACATTTTCCCAAAAAGAAATTAAAAATATGTAATTTTGCCCAAGAATTTCTTTATTTAAAGTGTCTGTTATATCCATTATTTTATTTTTCATTAGAGCGTTAGATAAAGCATCCAATATAATTGATTCTAATTTATATTTTCTCTCAAGAAATGAAGATGCCACTTTGGACATACTGGAAATAATTTTTCTTTCATATTCTAAACAGATATCTCTAATAAGATCATGAGCTTTAACACAAGTCTCTTGGCCAAAATTATTTTCTATAATGGTAGATTGCTGTTTAAGTTTTCTCAGTGAAGTATCAACTCGAGAAAACTGAGCCAGATTAATACTAGAACTAGGAATATTTGTTACAACAAGATTACACAAACATATAAAAATAAGTACATCTCTCTCATCTTGAGAAAGCCCTGAATATATCTCAGAAATAAAATATGAACTAAATCCATCAATATTATCTGGAGATTTAAGCTTTGAATCTAATGTAAAAAAATTAAGGTAAAGAGGTAGTCCTATACTTTTTATGTAAATTTTATTAAGCATAGCATCATTTATGGTTATTCCTTTTGATTCAATAAAAGTCTGACAATGATTTTCATTGAAAGGCTCTAATTTTTGTGACTGTATTGATAAATGAGGGTCCACCACTTTAAATATTGAACCAATAATAAAAAAGTCTGAAGGGCGAACATTTGTATATTGTCTAATTAGTTTTGTTAAAGACTGCATAGCCGCAACATTGTTTACATTATCTAAAATGAAACAAATTTTTTCACTTTTGTATATTTTATCGATTTGCATTGCTAAATCAGATATACTTTCGGCTCGCTTATCACAGGCCATTTCACCTAGAACAGCTATAGAACTCTCCAGTTCAGTAGTATCAACCACATCTAAATATATCACATTATTGGTTGTTTTTTTTACCTGATCCTGATTTATTTTACTTATTAACTTATAACATTCACCTCTATTTAAAATATCGCCTATGTACTTCAAATACTCACTTTTTCCAACACCTCTTTGACCATAAATAGATAAAATATTCCTTGTTTTTAGGTGCATAAGAGTGTTAACCACATCGTCTTTTCTATTTATGAACTTAGATGGATTAGTATAATAGATCTTTATTGGGATGGTGCTTTTTGGAGAATTACTTTTTTCATGTATATAGCTAACTATATTTAAAGAAGCATAAACTGCCCCAAGTAATGCACAAATTGTGGATACGAGCACTTGAATTAGTTTAAGATCGGTAACTCCTTTAGGAATTCCATACAAATACAAGACAGCCAAGGAAATTCCCATTAGTAATATAAATGTAACTAACAGTAAACGACCAATCACTTTAACCATAATTATTAGTTATCCCTTTTTAATCATTCTTGTGCTCACTGCGTGAGCCATGTCTGGTAAAATCAAATGCTGTTATAACAGTCAATATAAATATAGTAGCATAAAGTAACTTAGCATAGCTTATAGATACAAAATAATTAGTGATAACCCTGTTGTTTTTTCAAAAAACTTAATAGTCATTTGTAAAAAAGCGTCATCAGTTAAGCGATAAATACAATCCCCCCCTTTCTGAATGCCGATGCTCCTGCCAGAATTACCCAATAACGACTGACTTCGGAATCTTACCCGCAGCCATAACATCTCCCGCTAAAACAATATGAAACAGGAAAATAAACACAGAATTCGCCCCACGAAACGTTACCCGGCTCTGAACTCTCAGATGAATCGATGGTAAAATCAGGGCGGCTCAGCCAGAATAGCAAATAACAGCCTTATCAACAGGAGTTGTTTGGTGATGCATTTTGCCTGCAGGATGCAGACCGGTGTCAGGAAGAAGCCATCAATTGTGATTCGCAGTTCCGATAAGAGACAGAGGTAATTACCGGATGAAAGTTATTTTGATTCATGGTTTGTACATGCATGGCATGGTCATGCAACCGCTCAGCCAGCTTTTAGCCAAAAGAGGCTACGAAACCGATGTCATCAGCTATAACTCTGTTTCCATTGAGGAAGATGACGTTTTCCAATCGATTGACTCCCTGATCGATCCGTCCGGGCCCAATATTTTAATTGGTCATAGTCTGGGTGGACTGATGATTAAACATTATCTGAAAGCCAGACAGATGACGACTGCACAGGTCTCCCATGTGGTTGCGATTGGCTCTCCCCTGCAGGGTGCTTCCATTGTCGATGCGATTCAGGCGCTCGGGCTGGGGCAGATTCTTGGCAACTCAACGGATTACGGTCTGGAAAACCACAGCGGTGAATGGAACTTCCCGCAAAAGCTGGGCTGTATTGCCGGAACCATGGCGATTGGTTTTCGACCGCTACTCATCAACAGTGCGCATCCGTCCGATGGAACCGTCACCCTTGAAGAGACCAAAATCACCGGTATGACGGATCATCTGGAAATCAATCACACCCATACCAGCCTGATCTTCAGTAACGAAGTGGCGGAACAAATCGACTATTTTATCCGCTATAACTGCTTTTTCAGACAACCGGAAGAATCAACCGCATAGGCTGCAAAAAGCATACTGCTAAAAATAGTTGTCAATTTATCGGTTGGCGTCACAGACAAAACCCCGGTAAGGTTAGAGACAAGATTCTCTGACACTTTGATAATTTATGTGCCATTCAGATCCGATTACAGATCAGGCGATCATTGATCGCTATTATCAGGCGCTTCTGGACAGAAATGCAGATTATGCCGGTACTTTTTTCGTCGGCGTGAAAACCACCTCGGTATTTTGCATCTCTACCTGCCGGGCCAGAAAACCTAAAAAGCAGAATGTGGTCTTCTATACCCACTTTAAAGATGCGCTGTCAGCTGGGTTCCGGCCCTGTAAAATCTGCCGTCCGACAGAAAATGCCAGTGAAGCGCCTGAGCAGGTGACTCTGGCCATCGAGCTTGTGCGACAAAATCCGAAAGAGAAAATTTCAGATGCACTGCTGACTGAGCATCAAATCCGGCCGGAAATGATTCGGCGGTGGTTCAAAAAAAACTACGGAATGACTTTCCACACCTTCCAGCGGATGTATCGTATTAACTATGCGCTGGAAGAACTCAGGGAAGGTAAAAAGTTGCTGGATACCGCCTATGAGGCCGGTTATGAATCACTCAGTGGCTTTGGCTACACCTTTAAAAAACTGACAGGGAAAACACCTGGGATGAAAGATGACAATCAGGTAATTTTGATCAACCGGTTTACGACGCCTCTGGGGCCGATGTTCGTCTGTGCGACCGATGAAGGCGTTTGTTTGCTGGAGTTTGTCGAACGCAGAATGCTGGAAACAGAGTTCAGTGACCTGCAGCGCCGGTTAAACGCATCAATTATTGCCGGGGAAAACCAGCATATCAGACAGGCAAAACAGGAGATCGCTGAATATTTTGCCGGTACCAGAACCCGGTTTGACGTGCAACTCCATACACCGGGCACCCCATTCCAGCAACAAGTCTGGCAGGCGCTGCAAAATATTGACTATGGGACGACTGCGTCTTACCAGCAGCAGGCTGAACGAATTGGTAACCCGAAAGCGGTTCGTGCCGTCGCTTCCGCTAACGGACATAATCGCATCGCTATTATTATTCCCTGCCACCGGGTGATCGGTAAAAACGGTAAACTGGTTGGCTATGCAGGTGGATTAGAGAGAAAACGCTGGCTGCTGGAACATGAACAGACGCATCTGCCGGAGTCAGACAAAGAAACATTGTGAACTTCATAGTCCGAACCTGAGCGCAGGACAAAAAAAAGCCAATTACAACGGTGTAATTGGCTAAACATGTGAATAAAAAAACTCCACTAACAACGTCAGTTGGCTAGTTAACCCTCGGCTTAAAGGGTTATCTATATGTAATCAAGTCCCGTGCCAACTTTTACATAACAAAAAATCAACATGTTACAGAAAAAACCGATTTTACGGAGAGAATACTAATTGCATAATAAAAAGTATTCAGCACAACCATTGCAATATGCAAAAGAACACAATCTACTTTTTGCAAAGCAAAGATTCAGAAATTCACCCCGATTTTTACTGATACTTCCCCTGTCGTCTTCATATCAAAAGCTGAAGAACCAAACTTAACCGACTTATCACCAGCAACAGGCACATGGATACCTGCCCAGGGGTTCACATAAATATGAGGAGCAAGATAATGGACATACCCACATCCCAGCGTCGCCAGATAGGTCTGATAGCTTTTCCGGTCTGAAGACTGCTCTTCCGTGACATCGCCCCGCCACTGTTCAGCGCCGAAACCAATCCAAAAACCTTGCTGAGACGGGTCCGGATAATAATCAACGATCACTGCGCCAACATCGACCTGATGATCTTTAAATCCATTCTGAGTAAACATGTCCGGCGATTCAAACTTTGTCACAACTCCCCGGAACTTCAAATGACCCCGACCAGCGGTCAGAGAAAAATAATGCCCATTCAACAGATAAGGCAACACATCGGCTTCAGCGCCAACATGCCAGTTATTATTTGCAGCACAGGCCGACGAAAAAAATAAAGCTGCCCATAACGCGATGTAATTTTGCTGTTTCATACATACCACCATAATGTCACTAGTTGGTGACATTATTTCCGTAATACGGAAAAATGTAAATACCTGCCGGATAAAAAACAGACAATACGTGCTTAACAGGAATGATTGTGCTTTTAAAAGAATGGCTTATTATTGGGATTCACATCAATAACAGAGAAGTAACAATCATGACCCCAAAAACGATGATGAAAAAAACCATGATAAAAAACAGATCAATGTTGACCGGAAAACCAATCGTCGCCCTTCTGGCACTGACCTTACTTGGACTTCATTGCCCGGCCCAGGCTGATCTCCTGAAAAATATTCTGTCCGACGGGGTACTGAAAGTCGGTACAACGGGTGACTACAAACCATTTACCTACCTCAATCAAGATCATTACACTGGTTATGACATCGACGTTGCAAATCATATTGCCAGGCAGATGGGCGTTAAAGTTGAGTTTGTCAAAACAACCTGGAAACATCTGACAACGGGCTTACAGGCTGGGGAATATGATATTGCGATGGGCGGAATCACCAAGAGAATGAATCGTCAGCTGGTCGCTGAGATATCTCACGGCTATATGACTTTCGGCAAATGCTTTCTGGTCGCAACAGGCCTTGAAAATAAGTTTGATACGCTGGAAAAAGTGAACAAACCAGATGTCAGGGTTGGCGTGAACATCGGCGGAACGAATGAGAAGTTTGCCCGACAATATCTGCCCAATGCGCAAATCATCAGATTCGATAATAACCTCGATGTCCCGGTCGCCGTTGCAGAAGGCAAAATCGACGTGATGATTACAGAAACACCGGAAGCACTCTATTATCAGCATAAAGATAAACGCCTGGACGCGGTCAGGGAGCATGACCCTTTCACAAAAAGCCAGTTCGGTTATTTAATTCCTGCGGGTGAACAAAGACTATTGAATGCCATCAATTACGCGATGGAAGATATGCAGCTGAAAGGTACTGATATTCAGTTGATGAAAAAGAATGGCCTGATGTAATCTACCCGGAGCATATTCATATCAGCCGGAGATGCAACATCATCAGCAAACCTTTGATGTAGTACTTAATGCGCCCGCATATTCAGTATCCATCACACGGTTCCGGCCGGTATTTTTTGCCGCATAGAGATTTCTGTCAGCGACATCGAAAATGTCCCGGCTGTTTTCTGCTTCTCCGGAGTTACCAATGCCGATACTGACTGACAACATTTCTCCCTCAGCCACCTGAATGCGTTCGCAAATAGCCATTCTTATCCGCTCCGCATAAGCAAAAGTATCCTCGCGGGACACGTGGTGTTTTAAGACGACAAACTCTTCTCCGCCCCATCTGCCAAGTTTATCGTCCGACCCGGTCACCTTGTTCAGTACCGAAATAAATTCCGTCAGCACCCAATCACCAATGAGGTGTCCGTGCCGATCGTTAATCCGCTTAAAATGATCAATATCGATCAGTAAAATCGCATAAGGTCGATTCTGTAACTGACAGTCTTGCTCGGCCTGAAGCAACTCATCTTCCAGGCCCCGGCGGTTAAAAACCTGCGTCAGAGGGTCTAACAAGGCATAGTGCTCCAACATCTCCAGACGTTCCTGCACTTTGGCAGACTGAATCCTCATTCTGAGTACAGTCCAGAGCAGTACTATATAAACCATGTGAGACATACCAATATTAAATAATACGCCCAACGCATCACTGACTGAAAACTGGGCCATCAAAACGATATAATGGCCAACCAGTGTAATTATAAAAACGACAATACTTGTGAATGCAGCCTTTCTCACATCAAGAAACAGGTAAGCCATAACATAATTCAGCCCCAGCCACTGAGAGGCATTCGAAAATGCGCCATGTAAGGCAATATGATGGTAAATACTGGATGAAGTCAGATATCCTGCAACAACAAAATAGGTGAAAAGATAAAGATGCTCTCTGTTGACCTCCCGGATGAGAGTAACAATATAGGTCAGTGTGAAAAAACAAATACAAACCGGGTAGGAAATCTCATCAAATGGGGAAATCAGACCGCTAATTTCATCAATGCTCCAGACTGAAGCAAAACAAACAATTGCAAATCCCAACAACCACCGAAAAGTGTGCAGTTTCATTGAAGGGGTGTAACGGGTCTTTGGCAATATCTGCTTTATATTCATCACTATGAACAACTTCTGACAAGCAAAAAGTACACATATAAACCAGTTTAACCTGCTTTATGTACACAAATGTCAATTATGCCATAAAAAAACATCCCTGTGGCAAGATTAAAAAATCGTTACCTCCCTGCCAAAAGGCTGCAACCAACAACATTCCTTCTGTTTTCACCTGGCTGCCTTATACAAACCGAACTAAGAGATTAAAGCATCCAGTGCATATATAGCGGAAGAGATCTCGTCCATTCCCCGGTCGACAACAACCTGTTCCAGCTCAGGCATGGCGGAATAGAAATCTTTCAGCACCCGGGTATCGAGCACATCTTTATGCAGCAGTAACTCTTTATACTCAAGCAACCGCTGTAATGTATTTCTTACTTCTGCACATAACATTTCAGGATGGTTATCGCATGTTGCGGCTAAAGAGGCTTTCAAAGCTTCATATGGGTGTTCACTCAAAATAACAACATTATCTTTTTGATTAGCCTGATGCGCAGTAACACCCGAATTATTTTCTGGTTTCATTTCTGTTTGACTTGTACTTGTATATACAGATTTACCGGCATGATTCAGATCAAAAGCCGCACTGTTACAAACAGTTTTATGATTCATTTTTATATCTCACTTTGCATTCACCCTTTCAAAAACGACTAGTTTGCTGATGCACTCGTACCAAAAAATTCATATCAAAAAATGGTTCAGTTCAAAAAGTCAGCAGACAGAAAGATGAAACGACATGAATATTCTATATAATATCGTTTTTAGAAATAGTTCCTGAAGGGTATTCACCAACGTTAATGTTTGAGGGTCTCTTATCATTTTTTCAGCCCTCTTTAAGTGCAACTGTATCCATAAAAATGCAGACATCAACATAAAATTAAAATACAGTTAAGGAATTCTCTTTTTGATAATCCAGTCTCAATGAATTATATTTCTGTTCAATTAGTTAAATACACTTGAGACATCTTTTTATATGAACGGTCTGGCTGAGGCAGTAATGAAATTCGTTAACAGGGATACAATCATAAAAAAAAATAAAAATCTTTATTTTTCAATTGGTTTAATACTTATTTCATTCTCAGTGTGCTTTTTTCATACCTCACCAGCACAAGCTTATACTATCGGGATCATTGTCGGTAAAAATAAAACCCGCACCAGCACCTCCAATCACGAAAAAATGTGTATATTGCGTCATGTTGCCAACCACGTTTCCAAGCAAAAACCAGAAATAAAATTTATCTTTGCCGAAAACGATCGCTCCGCAGTGGGCAGCATGAATGCCGCTCTGACATTGGTAAAACAGCATGTTGATTTAGTATTACTGCCATTAATCTCTCACGAAGCCGGACCGGCAGCGCAAATATTATCAGATGCCCACATTCCGTTTATCACAACGGCAACATCACTGTCTGTTCTGAAACCAGCATTCAAAGGATTATCGACCATGCCTTCAAGCCGGGAGCAGGCGCGTGCACTGGCAATCTACTATCTGGATAAATTCAGGGAAAAAAATATTCATGTTGTGATTAATCCGTCGAAAGAGTACTCAGTTTCTGTTGCCCGGTTATTCTCCCGGGAAGTACTCAGAAGAAGCCCCGGAACAAAAATCATTGAACAGGAATTTTCTCCGCAACAGGCAGAAGAGATCGCTCAGTCTGTCACAAACCATGATATCGTTTTTGCAGCGCTTTATAACCCGGATATTGCCATTCTGTACAGCGCACTGACACTCAATAAAAAACGAAAAACAACCATTATCGGGCCGGATTCCATCGGTGCCCGTAAAGAATTTTTTGCCATCATCGGCCAGGCACAGCCACAGGTGAAAATGCAGTTTCTGAGTAACTGGGATCATCAGTTGAGAGGACCGCATGTTGATGACTTTATGTCCTATCAGAAAACATATTGCAGTGACAAAAAAGCAACATTTCTCACCGTGTATTCGTACGATCTCATTCATTTGATCCTGGCTCAGCTTCCGCAGTTAATTCAGGCAGATTCCCCTGAAGAAACCATTCATATTCTGCGGGAAAGCGCTTACGTCACCGTGATGGATGGCAGAAAAATGATGTTCACTGCTCCGGGTTATAACCAAAAGAACCTTTATCTATACGCGATACAGGGCAGCAACACCAAACGATTACAGGTTTTAAACTATGCCGGTTTATAAAAACCATCTCTGGGTTTCGGTCTGCGTTGCAGTCTTCGTCGCAATCATCAATATTGTCATTTATAGTGTGAGTGCAACGCATAATGAGATCACGGTCTCTAAAGGTATATTCTCCGGCATCATGCGCTCAATGGCGACATCCAGTACGTTTATGGATGATGTTTATACTTTCAGGGTTGAGCACATCGGAAGAAATATTCAGGACCTCATTACAATGTTTGAGAAAAATAATTCTTCTCTTGGCATTTGTGTCACCGCCGAAATCCGAAGCTTTAACTCAGACGAAAAAGTCTCAAATACCTATTGTTCTCACAATGAATCCATGATTGCTCTGATGTCAGAAAACCGCAGAAACGATGTCGTCTCAGGTGAAGAAAGAATCAGAATCGGTAAGAAAGAACTCGGCCATGTTTCCTGGTTTCTGGCCCCGTCGAAAATACGTCCGCTCTTTCGCAAAATGAATGGTGGCTATTCCGTACCGTTGATATACGCCTGTATCGAAATTTTATTTTTCCTGCTTCTCAGTAAAATCATCCGCTCCTATATCGCCCAAAAAACCCCGGGGGATAAAGCTCTGAGCTATCAGGAAACCATGACACAACTTCATCAGGAAAAAGAAGACGTCATCAGTGAAAACGACCTGCTGGCAGAAAATATTGCCCGATTACAGTTACAACTTTCAAACATCACCAAAATTACTGAACACAACAAGCGACATTTCGCAATCAATGGGGATTTACTGTATGCACAATACAGTCATCCTTATACAAACCTTTATTATGCTTCCGGTAAGTGTCTGAAAATCAGATGTTCTCTGGCTATTCTGGAAAACTCCTTCCCAATTCACTGGATTCGCATCAACCGCTCCTGCGTGGTGAACAGCCAGGCAATCAGAGAACGGGGAATCGAGTATAAGTCTGATAAAAAAAGCACATTGATTATTCAAATCAAAAACAAACCCATCGAACTGGAAGTGGGCAAAAACTACGAAGAACAATTAGTTCAGGTCTTCTCATGAGGTATTACTTTGAATAAGACAGCTTTGGAAGAAACAACTTTGAAACGAATACTTATCACATGCGCAACGAGTCATATTGGTTCTGCTGTCGCGGCGCAACTTTCGGCAACTCACGAACTGATTCTGACCGGAAGGGACACGGAGAAACTGTCGAAAATTAAGTGCGAAACAGAACGTGAGCATCCTGTCGTCACTCAGGCACTTGATTTTTTTGATCCGAATTCTGTTGATCTTTGTTGCGAAACAATGCAAAAACAGGATAAACAACTGGATGGCATCGTCTTTATTCTGCCCAGAATCCCACCTTCAGGGAATGTTTTCCCGGATGATGAGGACTGGAGCGAACTTTACCGGAAATATTTCATTACACCATTAAGATTACTCAGACAGTTGACCGAAAACAACATGCTCCGCCAGGGGTGCAAAATCGTGATGATTTCTGGTTTGAGTTCTAAATCCGCCCTGACCAGCTATGCAACAAATAACTGTATCCGTCATGCCTGGCTCGGACAGGCAAAAACAATGGCCTTGTCTTTAGCAAGCCAGAAAATATCGGTGAACACATTATCTTTAGGTGGCGTGATGACCGGTGCTTACATACAGAAAATGCAGTTAAAAGCCGCAGATCAGGGCATCAGTTATGATGAATTAATGCAAAATGAAGTCTCAAATATCCCGCTGCAAAAATATGCTGCCGTTGAAGATGTAGCAGAGGCAATCATCGCATTACTGGGACCACTGGCAAATCATATGACAGGCCAGAATATGCTGCTTGATGGTGGTTTCTTTAAGGGCTATTAAGCCCGGTCGCATGGATGGTTTTTGTGTTCGCGAAAAACGCCAGCCGCTGTATGACCGGCGCTTCCGCAAAACAAAAATCATTCTTGATTAACCACTCAGCAACTCAAACCACGCCGCCTTTCGGCGCAATAAATTTAGCATCAGCTCTGGCAATGATTTGATCCTGATAGCAAATCGTTCCTTCCAGCCAGTATACACCTCTTCTTTGTTTCATCAGACAGGCAGATACTTTCACCTTCGACCCGATACAGGCCGGCGCGACAAAACGAACAACCAGCTCCGCCGTTAAAGCCTCTACATCACGCAAAAACAGGCAATGAGTCATTGCTGCGTCAAGTAGCGTACTAATCATGCCGCCATGCAACAATCCGTCGTACCCCTGATGGCGTGCAGTCACATCAAACCAGGAAAAAACATGTCCCCCGGCATCTTCCTCAAATTTCAGTCTCAGGCTATCCGGATTATTTTCAATATCACCGCAAACCATACAATGCGTATGCCTCTGCCTGACGACCTGTTGATTCTCCAATCTACACTCCTCTGCTATTCCCCTGTCCGGCAAATGACTGTTCGGTTTGGCCTGTTCATTTGTCCTGTAAAACAGAATCCTTTTCAAACAACTGGCTCACAGAGGCAGAGTAATCACCCGGCCTCTGTGTTGAGATCAACCAGTCAAAGAGCTGTTCCCCCTAATCATGGTGATGATGATGCTGCTCAGAACGCTGGCAGCAACAGCCACCATGACCTGAGCCTCTGCCATGATGACCACCATGATGATCGGGCCTGAGAGCCAGCTTTCGTTGAAGACCGTGTCCCCAGCGGTGACCGCAACCGCGGTGCATCCCTTTTCTCCTGCCTTTTCCCTGTCCCATACGGTCTGACATCTCTTCTTCTGGCTGCATGACATTACTGTCCTGCCCGGATTCATCGCTCATCGGTTTTATATCTTCACATTCAGGCATTAGTCACTCCTGTTTTTCGGATTACATCTTCTTTGCAGAAGATCTGAACATCTCCTGCCATTCCCTCTTCTGTGCCGCAGCTTTCTTCTGCAGCCAGGCATCATAAAACGCACTTGCTCCAGCTCTCCGTTTAACCAGGCCGGGATGACTTCATGAATGTCTCCGGCACAAAACGGATAAACCTGAATACCACACACTTCAATAGCGTGTAACAGAGGTTGGGAAATGGCACCACATACCAGCACGTTCACTTCCTGATTGCATAAAAACGTCAGTTTATCTATCGCCGCTCCCTGTGGCAGAGCAACAACATCTCTGGCTGAGATCTCGTTTTGATGATGTACTTCCAGCAGAAGTACATATCCGGCGACATCAAAAACCGGAGAAATTCGATCATTCCATATCGTAAACGCTGCTTTCATAAGAAACTCCAATGCTGACAGATATCTATAGAGCAACAAGTGTTCCAATCCGGAAACAGGAAAAAATTATATAATAAGGTATTGTTTTAATTAGAATAAAAAAGAAGTGAGTCAATATTCGGCGCCATTATCGTTGCAAAAACGCAACGATAATAGGTGCAGATAATTGCTTTTTTAAGACGATTCAAAACTCAGGTATATACCCAAACAACCTGAAGATGCAGGGTTCAGGTTGCTTGGGTATAACCACAGTGAACCGAAATTCATGATTCATTAGTCATCCGGTGTCTTCCGTTCTGAGCCGGAAAAGGAATCTTAAGTACCTTCATTTTCCGGTAAAGGGTCGTTTTATGGATTCCCAGCTCACGGGCTGTGGCAGCCCGGTTATAATGATTGTGTTTTAAAGCCGATTCGATTGCCTTTTTTTCTGCGGACTGACGAATCAGAGCCACTTCCTCACGGACACCCACAGGCTCACTGTCGTCACAGAATTCATCCGGTAAATGTGACAGGCCAATCTGCTCCCCGGCACACAGAACAAATGCCCGCTCAATCACATTTTCCAGTTCACGAACATTCCCCGGCCAGTCATGCGCGATTAAAACCGACTCTGCTTCTGCGCTGATTCCCTGAATTGAACGCTTCTGGAGACGATTAAAATGATGAATAAACTGATCAATCAGCAGCGGAATATCTTCTTTTCGCTCACGTAACGCCGGTAATTTCAGACCAACAACCTGAATCCGGTAAAATAAATCCTGTCTGAATTCACCATCAGCAACCATCTGCGATAAATTACGGTGTGTTGCGACAATAATTCTGGCCCGGTTTTTCTCCGCATGTACTGACCCCAGCGGTTCATATTCATGCTCTTGTAACACCCGCAGCAACCTGACCTGGAGTGCCGGGCTGATTTCACCAATTTCATCCAGAAATAAGGTGCCATCTTTTGCTAAAGCAAAGCGGCCCGGTTTGTCATGTGTTGCTCCGGTAAATGCACCTTTCTTATATCCGAATAGCTCAGATTCAAGCAAACTATCAGGTAAGGCACCGCAGTTGATCGCGACAAAAGGCTTATCTTTACGCGCGCCCATCTCATGAATCGCTTTCGCCAGCAGCTCTTTGCCGGTACCGGTTTCCCCATAAACTGAAACGGTACTGTCACTGGCTGCAATTGCCGGCAATAACTCAAACAACTGACGCATCACCGGGCTACAACTGACAAATTCACCCGCCTGACATTTCCCCTCCAGTGCATTTCTTAAGGCTTCGACTTCACTCAGATCCCTGAATGTTTCTGCACCACCAATAATTTGCCCGCCGGCATTTTTCAGCACCGCAGTTGAAACAGAAACAGGAATTCGTTCTCCTTCTGCATCAATGATATAGCAGGACTGATTCACAATCGGCGTGTCATTCTGAAGGGTATGTCTGAGTGCACATTCACGTTCACACATACTGGATTTGAATACCTCAGAGCAGGGTTTTCCCAGTGCTTCTTCGCGGCGAATCCCTGTAATTTCTTCTGCTGCCCGGTTAAAAAAGCTGATACACCAATGATGATCGACGGTAAAAACACCATCAGAAATACTTTCTAAAATGGCATCCGTAAATTCCGGAATAGTTGACGACATGTCTGATTCCTCATAACAAAATTCAATCTGTCATCACTGGAATCGTTCAGCTAAAGATGACAGAAAACCGGAGTATGTTAGCACAGCCCCCGTAAACGATGATTCATGCCTGACAAATCGTTTGCGTTATCGTTACCCTTCACCAAACAGAAAACTGAGGGTTCCGTCACAAAACTTAAGCTGATATAGTCCGCCGGAAAACTGGAGGAGATTTATGCCTGAAATGAGTTTGACTGAAATATTTGGCTATATTGCATCCATGCTGGTCGCACTTTCATTTACCATGAAAGACATCACCAGATTACGCATTGTGAATTGTGTGGGTTGCTTACTTTTTACCGGATACGGCATCATGATTGATTCATGGCCGGTCATACTGACCAACGGTTTCATTGCGGGTGTGAATATCTGTTATCTGGCAAAGAGCAGACTCTGCCCACAAACAACCTGAAGCGGCATGATTCAGGTTGATTGCAAATGAAACACTGGTTTCAGCTATTGCTGAACCAGTTGCACCCGTTTTGAGGCTGCCAGTGCCTTACTTTGGGAAGCCACCAGCTTGTCCTGCTGAGACTGTATAAAGAAAACCGGCAGATTTTCTTTATCCGCAATTTCCCGCCCGGCTTCCGGCCCCAGACACAACATAGCTGTCGCCCATGCATCACTCACCTCAGAAACCTGACCGAATACCGAAGCAGAAACCAAATCATGTGTTACCGGCGCACCGGTACGCGGGTCCAGAATATGAGAATACGCTTTTCCGTCTGCATCAAATGAATGGTGATAAGTCCCTGATGTATCGAGCGTGACACCATTTTCATCTTCTATCACAACAATCTGATAAGGTACCCGTTTGTCTTTCGAGGGAATCGGACGTTCAATGGCGATACGCCATTTCTGACCTTCAGGTTTATGACCCCGGATTTTCATATCACCACCAAATTCCACCAGATAGTTTGTGATGCCATTCATTTCCAGTATCTGACTTAATTTGCCAATCGTGTAGCCCTCACCCATGGAAGAAAAGTCCAGCTGCAAGCCCGGCAATGTTTTACGGATCCGCAACCCATCATCATTAATCTCGACTTTATCAATACCGATTCCGGCCTGAACCGCGGCTATCTTTTGCTGTTCAGGCACCTGTAACACATCTTTTTTAAATCCCCACAACGCAAATAATGGACCGATGGTCGGGTCATAACACCCATTCGTCTTGTGATGAATCATCTTCGCAACGGAAAGCAAATGGATAAAATCTGCCGAAGCTGGTTGCCAGTCTGTGGATGGGTTGTGATTCCAGCGCGAAATAAATGAGTCCGGCCGGTAAGTCGAAAGTTCTTTATCAATCACTGCCAGCATCTGGTCAAACTGGCCGCTGATCGTCTCTGTCGGCACCGGTTTTTCCGACCACCAGCTAATATGATAGGTCGTGCCCTGTGCATACCCGGAAACTTTTTCGATTTTGGGTGGCTCACTACAACCACTGATGAGCAAAAAAAAGGGAAGTACAATCACAGCAAGCCAGTATGGCTTCAGACTGATATTCAGTATTTTCATCATTTCAGAATAACCTTTCCGGGGATCGAAGTTGGGGCAAAGTCTACCAATAAAGCCGGTCAGGTTCAGTAGTTTATTCTCCGGATTCAGGGAAAAAATAAGAGCCGGATATACCGGCTCTTATCTGAGACAGGTTTACAGAACTCGCGCGCGATTCAGCGAACCGGCTGGTGTATATCACCCGCCTGCGGTGTCTGACCGGCTTTCATTACCGGATTTAAAGGTGCCACCGGGGACTCGGTAATTTTCTCTTTCAAATACTCAAGCGCTTTTTGCAGCTGGGCATCATGACCCTGATAAGTCGCATAAGGCAGATTATCGACTTCAATGGTCGGAGTAACACCATGCTGTTCAATTAACCATTCGCCATCCATTGAATACTGCGGATACTCTGCCACCCGAGCTTTCCCCCAGTCCGTAAGCTTATTGCTGTCATCCAGCCAGACGCCGGCACCAAATGTCCTCATACCAATCACAGGTCCCAGTCCCAAAGCCTTCACCCCGGCGGTAAAGGTTTCCCCGTCAGAGTAGGTCATCTGATTCGCCAGTACAGCGATATGACCACGAAATGCCTGCTGCATGTTGGTATAAGTACCGCCATGCCTTGGTTTCCAGTACATCCATGCCCGCCGCATTAATTTGTCGAGAATCCATGAATCGATATTACCCCCCTGATTGTTCCTGACATCGATAATCAGTCCCTGTTTATCGATATTGGCATAAAATTCGCGGACAAAGGTATCTACGTCTTTCTTGATCATCGCATGTAAATAGATATATCCGATCTGGTGATGACTTTCCTCTCTGACCCGTTGTTGGTTTTTCTCTGCCCAGTCCTGCCAGGCAAAAGTCCGGCTTTGCCATGAACCGACAGGATAGACAATCACCTGATGTTTCTCTCCTGCCCGGCTCAGTGTCAGCAGCACCTGCTGATCAGACTGGTTCCGCAATAACTGACTGACATCAGCCAGTGAAGCAACCGGACGTTTATTGATTTCAAGAATCAGATCGCCGTTTTCCGCATCAACCCCTGGTTTCGCCAGTGGTGAGGCCATCTCAGGGACTTCAGGATCCGTCTGATAAATATGTTCTACCACAACCCCCTGAGCGGTTTGTCTGAGTGCTGCGCCCAGGCTTGCCGCTTCTGCCGTATCAGTAGCCCCGGGCGTATCTTCGCCATAGCTCACCTGAGAATGCAATGCGTTGAGCTGACTGGTCATCTGTCCGAGTAAATCGCTCAGCTCATAGCGGTCTGATACTCTGGCGACCAAAGGTTCCAGCCAGGTTTTAACCTGTTTCCAGTCAACACCCCGCATCGATGGGTCATAAAACATATCCCGGTGCATCAGCCATGCACTGTGGAACATCTGCAACCATTCATCCACCGGATTAACCTGCATGTGCCATTGATTTGCATTGATCCGGTACTGACTCATTCTTCCGGGTAAAGATGAACCAGCCGGAACCACATACCCATCACTATCCCAGACAATGAACAGCTGTTCACGATCCTGAGAGAGCGCATAACGGCTGATGCCTCCGGAAACCGTATTTACACTGACATTCCGGTGCGCGTAACGAATGGATTTCAGCTGGTAGCCGCCTGAATTTCCTTCACGAAGCACATACAGACCCTGTTTACCTACTCTGAGCTGGTCATAATTGCCTTCGGCAACCGGCACCTGCCAAAGTCGTTTTGCTATCGTATCCCAGCCCGGCGCATCCTCTGGTTTTGGCTGAGCAACCGCTTCTGGCTTTTGTTCAGTAGCTTTATCATTCTCTGTTTCAGTACCTGCCTGATCAGCGGCCGTTATTACAGATTCAGACCCGGACGTTTTTTCTGTGTCAGGCACATCCTTCGCTTGTTTCTCAGGTTCATCCTTTGACGTATCTGCATCCGCTTCTGGTTTATTCATCAGCTCATTGACGGGCTGGAAAGGGAAATCAGCCTGTTCATCCAGCGCAAAAGCAAAGATGCCGGTCTGACTGGAAAAAACAGGTGCCGAAGTTCTGTCCCGCCACGGAGAAGACGAAATCGCTTTGAAATGCCGGTCAGATAAGAAATAAAGCCATTTACCGTCCGGGCTGAAATCCGGCGAAAATGAATTGTATTTCCCCGATGTGAGATGCTGCGAGTGGCCGGTTTGCAGGTCATACAAAATAACCGTTGACCGATCCGCATTATCCGGCTCAGTGCCAACCGCAAGATAGCGGCTGTCATCAGACCAGCGATAGGTCCCAAATGCATCGTTCACCGGCCCGTGATCAAGAATTTGTTTCATTTCACCTGATGCAGCATCCACCAGCCAGAGATGGCCGTCTTTATCATCTGTGAGCAAATGCTTACCATCCGGAGACTCACTCAAACTCCAGCGAATTGAATGCCCCTGATGGGTAATTTGCTTCATATCATTCGTCCCATCAGCCGCAAAACGCCAGATTTGCTCTTCCCCGGAAGCATCACAAACCGCATAAACCCACTTCTTATCCTGACTCATTCTGGCGAACTTCACCCGGCTGTGGGCCGGTGTTTGAATCTCAATCAACCGGGTACCATCGGTCGTCGCAACCGCAACTTTTCCCCGGGCGGTAATCACAACCCGTTTGCCATCAGGCGTTAAAGTGGTGCTGCTCTCATAATCAAGGGGATTTTTGATCCAGCGAGACTGGCGATAAGGCTGATCAGATACCAGCTGAAGCGGAAGAATTTGCGTCCGGGCCTCGCTGTCACTGGCCTGGGCGGGTTTTTCAGCACTTTGAGTCGCTTGCTCAGAACTTTGAACGGATTGATCGGCAATTGTATAAAGAACCAGATCTGCCCCAAGCTGGAACACAATTTTGCCATCACTCAAATCAGGGGTTCTGACCGGCCAGCGGGTATAAGTGGTCAGCTGCGTTTTCTCTGACCCATCCGGATTCATTGACCACAAATTCGGGTTCCCGCTTTTATCAGATAAATAATACACTTTGCCTTGATAAAACATCGGAGAGCTGTCAGAACCACTACCAGCCGGTGTTAACAGCTGTGCTTCTTTCTGGCTGCCCAGCTCATAACGCCAGATTTGTCCCTGCGCCCCACCCCGGTATGCCCGGAGCTTATCGCCACTGACTCCGGTACCAAACCGGGTAAAATAAAGATAATGACCTGCCTCATCGATCGTTCCCTGATTGGCGTTATAAAGCGGCAGGTTCTGAGTTTTGAGATTAGCCGGATCGACTTCTTTTAACTGCCAGGTTCCCAGCGGCCCGACAGTATGGTTCGTCGCATAAAGAATATGACCATTCTTTGTCCATTCCTGCAGCCGGACATCAGTCTGTTCAAAGGTCACACGCCGTGGGATGCCACCATCAACCGGCATCACATAGGCTTCATAAGCACCGTCATAGTTAGCCGCAAAAGCAACCTGCTGACCATCCTGTGAGATAATGACATTATCTTCCAGCCCACGCCGGGAGGTTAATCTGTGGGCGACTTTCTGGTCTGTCTGTGTGGCCCACAGATCACCTTCTGAGACAAAAATCAGTGTATTTCCATGTAAGGCCGGTTGCCGGTAATATCCCATGTGAGAACCACCCGTCTGAGCCATCGAACCCAGACTTACCCCAGCCAGTAATGTTAAACAATAACATCTCCATTGCATTTTATTTCTCCCGGAATTCACAACGAGTCGTTGTTTATAACGAACAACTATTTTCTGTGCACAATCATTTCTTCAGATAAAGCGATCAACGAATCAGATGAGTATTCACCGGAGATCAAACGGATGATCCAGACTGAAGACATGTGTCGCTGATGTAATACATGAAAGAATTGCAATATGTTTTATACATTTTATGACATAGAAATCAAGGTATTGCTCCCGGAAAACGCCAATTCATACACACGCATTGCATCTGAACACTTAATTCAGACTGATATAGCTCAGGGTCTGTTGCAGTAAAAATGCATCGTTGTGATGAGATTCAGAAATTAACAGTAGAAAATGTACTAGCTCGCTGGTACATTTATTTACATAAAACTAAGTCTTTATGCCGCACAGGCGTTAGACAATAAATTAATTCAATCAGGACGGGTTTATGTACGGGAAATTATTGAAAAGTCTGCTTGCCACTTTGTCTGTCGCAATCTGTTGTACCGCAACAGCCGGAGAGTTTCCGGCAAAAAATATCCAGGGAATCATTATGTGGGGTGCGGGTGGTTCCACAGATAGTGTCATGAGGACAGTGACACCGGCAGCAGAGAAAAAACTGGATGCCGACATCATTATGATCAATCGTCCCGGAGCCGGAGGCGCTTTAGCCACAAAGTATGTAAATGCAAAAAAAGCCGATGGATACACATTACTGATGGGCGCAGAAAACCCGCAGATATATAAGGTTCTCGGATTATCTAAAACAGATTACAGCGATATGATTCCGGTGTCTTTACTGGCTCAGGGTATTTCCGTTTTTGTAGCAAGAACTGATGCCCCGTATAACAATTTAAAAGAGTTTGTGGATTACGCAAAAACACATCCCGGATCAGTCAAAGTTGGCTCAACCGGTCCGGCCGGATTACCATCAATCTTACTTTCCATCCTGAAAACAAACCAGCATTTTGAAGTCACCTCAGTGCCTTATAATGGTGATGGTCAGGCGCTGACTGCACTCCTGAGTAAAGCGATTGATGTCATGCCAACCACTTACGGTCCGGCCAGAGAGTATATTCGTGCCGGGAAAATGAAAGTCATTGGCTTAATGGATAAACAACCGAATTCTCAGCTGCCTGATGTTCAGCCCGCAACCACTTATTTTCCTGAACTGGCCAGCCAATTACCCTATAGTGCTTTCTTTGGTGTGTTCGTCAAAAAAGGCACCCCGCCAAACGTCGTCGCAAAATTATCTGATGCCTTTAACAGCGCGGCCAGACAGGATAGCTTTCGCCGGATGCTTGACAGCAAAGGCTATGAATATCTGGGGCTCAGCAGCCAGGAAGCCATCAAATATTTAGACAGATTCCGTTCTGTCGGTTCATGGACAATCTACAAAGCGGGCGGCGCGAAGTTTTCCCCGGAAAAATTCAATATTCCCCGAATCTCAGACTAGCAAACACAAGCAGACTCTTTCCGGGTCTGCCGTGATAAGTCACAATAGTGATTTATCACAAAAACTATTTTTAATGATGCTCACTGACATGGCGATGAATCATCATCACCATGTCAGATGTTTTTATCAGCTCATTTATAAGGAAACATCAATCATGACAACCAGGACCAGAAGACCGGGAGAGCTGGTGTTCAATGGGCTATTAGTGATTATCAGTCTGTTTTTAGTTTACCAGTCATCCCTGATTTCAGGGTTCACATCATGGAGTTCCCCCGGATTCTTTCCGGTGCTTGCATCGCTGATTATGCTGCTTTCTTCCGTCTTTTCTTTCGTCCGGGGCTGCCGGATGAGTTCACCGACACTGCCAGTGCTTTCATTCTGGAGAAGGGTATTGCCCCGGCAGGTGATGATCATGATGCTTGCCGTCGTTATTTTTGCCTTCGCACTCAGCGAAATTGGCTTTTTGCCGGCCAGTTTTATTTTTCTGCTGGTGACGATCAGATTGTTTTACAGCAAGAACTGGCTCAAAACACTTTTTATTACCATTGTCTCTCTGGCCATTATCTATCTGATTTTCAGAGGTATCTTCCAGGTCATTCTGCCAGAAAGTGAATGGCTGACCCAACTCACTGGTATCGGGGTATAATCGATCATGGAAGCACTTCATCTGTTCTTCACTTCATGGATTTCAGCAGAACAACTGGCACTCACCGCTCTGGGAACCTTTCTCGGTATTTATATCGGTGCGATTCCGGGACTATCAGTCACGATGGCGGTCTCTATTCTGATTTCTTTTACCTTCTCCTGGGAGCTGGATCATGCCCTGTGTCTGATGGTTGGCGTTTATATGGGCGGTGTCTATGGAGGGTCCAGAACCGCGATATTACTTAACATTCCCGGCGCGCCTTCTGCAATTGCCACCGCATTTGATGGTTTCCCGCTGGCGCAAAAAGGAGAAGCCGGGCGGGCAATTGGTCTCTCTACGGTGATGTCTGTGATTGGCGGATTTGTCGGAATTATCATTCTTTCTTTTGCCGCACCGGCCATCAGTGAGATCGCGATAAAACTGCAGCCCCGTGATTACTTTATGATTGGTATCCTCGGTATCATGCTGATTAGTTCAATGTCACAGGGACAGTTTTCAAAAGGTTTATTCACCGGTGCACTGGGTATTCTGCTGGGTACGGTCGGTATGGATCCGATGACCGCAGAAGAACGCCTGACTTTCGGAATTGTTGAATTGTGGGATGGTATCAATCCGGTCGCGGTCATGATTGGTATGTTTGGCCTGTCTGAGGTGCTTATCCAGTTACATTTCATGGATAAACCCGCCGTCAAACAGATACTGGATAAAATTATCCCGAGCCTGAGCGAGATAAAAAAATATCTGCCACTGAGTATCAAATCCTCCATCCTGGGTGTCATTGTTGGTGCACTGCCCGGTACCGGAGGTGATATTGCCTCACTGATGGCTTATGACTATGCCAAACGCAGTACAAAAAAACCGGAAGTCCCCTTCGGTAAAGGCGCTAAAGAAGGTCTTATCGCTCCGGAATCCGCCAATAATGCCGCCGTGGGTGGTGCTTATATTCCGATGCTGACACTCGGCATTCCCGGCGATGCGGTCACGGCGGTCTTTATTGGTGCTTTGTTTATCCATGGCCTGAATCCCGGGCCGTTATTGCTGAACGATAATCCGGACATGTTCTGGTTTACAGTCGGTAACCTGACACTGGCAAATATATTTGTACTGATATTCGGTCTGACGGGCATCAAAGTCTTCAGCAAACTGGTGACCTGTCCGAAAGGGATTCTGGTACCGCTGATTATGATTTTGTCTGTGGTTGGTGCATATGCGATTAACAATGCACTGGCAGATGTCTGGTGGATGCTTGGATTTGGCATTATCGGTTATTTCATGCGGATTTATCAGTACCCGGTTGCGCCTGTCATTCTTGGTGTCATCCTTAGTGATCTGATGGACCAAAACTGGCGTCGGGCGATGTTAATTGAGCAGGATAGTCTGAGCAGTCTTCTGAATGGTATTGTCAGCAGTCCGGTTTCATGTCTGCTGCTTGGTGCCATCATATTTATTATCATCTCACAAACGCCACTCTGGAAAAAATTCCGGCAACTCAATAAATCTGGCAGTTAACAGTTCTTTTCAACGTAGAATGACTATGTCTTCAAATCAGTGCCTTGTCTCAAAGCCAGACAAATCTCACTGAACCCTGCATCTTCAGGTTGTTTGGGTATATAAGCGGGCATAAAAAAACCAGATGTATCATCATCTGGTTTTTTATTCACAATCATCTTAAGATTTTGACTTAACCGATATGTGTCAGACCACCCATGTATTTTTGTAATACATATGGCACAGCGATGCGGCCATCGGCCTGCTGGAAGTTTTCCATGATCGCAACCATCGTCCGGCCAACCGCAAGACCAGAACCATTCAGTGTATGTAACAGCTCGGGTTTCTTCTCACCTTTACGGCGGAAACGGGCCTGCATCCGGCGCGCCTGAAAATCCCACATATTTGAGCAGGAAGAAATTTCGCGGTAAGTCTCCTGTGCCGGTACCCAAACTTCCAAATCATATGTTTTACGGGCACCAAAACCCATGTCTCCAGCACACAACACGACCTTACGATAAGGTAATTCCAGCATCTGCAGTACTTTCTCTGCATGTCCGGTCAACGCTTCCAGCGCTTCCATTGAATCTTCCGGGCGGGAAATATGCACCAGTTCCACTTTGTCAAACTGGTGCATACGAATCAAACCGCGGGTATCCCGGCCATATGAACCGGCTTCAGAGCGAAAACATGGTGTATGAGCCGTCATTTTCAAAGGCAAATCAGCCTCGTCAACAATCGTGTCACGGACGATGTTTGTCAGCGGAACTTCAGCAGTCGGAATCAATGACAGCTTACGGGGCTCTTCATCATTCACTTTTTCAGTCAGCGGTTCAGTATGAAATAAATCCTGACCAAATTTAGGTAACTGGCCTGTGCCATACAAGCTGTCTGCATTCACCAGATAAGGGACATACATTTCAGTATAACCATGCTGCTGTGTATGCAAATCCAGCATAAACTGGGCAATTGCACGATGCAGTCTGGCAAACTGACCTTTCATCACGATAAAACGTGCACCGGTCAGTTTGGTTGCAGAAGCAAAATCCAGCCCGTCACTCAGCTCACCTAAATCAACGTGATCTTTAATGTCAAAATCGTACGTTCCAGGCTCGCCCCAGCGGGAAATTTCAACATTATCGTTTTCATCTTTACCATCAGGCACTGAGTCATCCGGAATATTCGGCACTGATAAAGCGAGCGTTTCCAGCTTTTCCAGCACTTCAGCCAGTTCAATTTTTTTCTTATCCAGATCACTGCCAAGAGAACCGATTTGCAGCTTGATCGCGTCAGCACCCTCTTTATCACCAGCGGCCATTTTCTGACCAATTTGCTTGGAAATGGAGTTGCGTGTGGATTGTAAATTTTCAACTTCTACCTGAATCGACTTACGTTGCTCTTCAAGTTGACGAATCGTATCTACATCGAGGTTAAATCCCCGACGCGCCAGTTTTGCCGCTGTCTCATCCAGCTCGGCACGAAGTAATTTAGAATCCAGCATTGCTAATCCTATGCTTGTTTTGTTGTAAAAAATTTTTCTAAGACATTTTCAAAGAAAAACAGACGAATTATTCTTTTTTAATCTGAGTATCTGGTCAGCTGCACAAACTGTGAGCCCTGACCAGTCAAAGCCAGACTACAGAAGATAACGAAAACTCATTACTTTTCATAGCGCTTTTGTGAGCTTTTTGCATCTAAGTCTGACAGGTAATCCAACTTATCCTTAATTTTGGCTTCCAACCCTCTTTCCGTCGGGTAGTAATAGCGCGTTCCGGCCATCTCTGGCGGGAAATACGCTTCGCCTGCGGCATAGGCGCCCGGCTCGTTATGTGCGTAACGGTAACCCTGACCGTACCCAAGATCTTTCATTAGTTTAGTCGGAGCATTTCTTAAATGTGGCGGCACCTCTAATTCCGGCGTCGATGCCGCATCATTCAATGCCTGCTTCCAGGCCGTATAAACCGCATTACTCTTAGGAGCACAGGCCAGATAAACAATCGCCTGTGCGATTGCCCGCTCCCCTTCAGCCGGACCGACACGGGCAAAGCAGTCCCATGCGGATAAAGCAACCTGCATCGCCCGCGGGTCAGCATTGCCAATATCTTCCGATGCAATAGCCAGTAAGCGCCGCGCAATATACAAAGGGTCACAACCGGCACTGATCATTCTTGCCGCCCAGTAAAGCGCGCCATCCGGGTTTGAACCCCGGATTGACTTATGGACGGCCGATATCAGGTCATACCAGATATCACCCTGATTATCAAAACGGGCAACTTTCTCTCCGGCAACCTCAGCCAGCAGTGCCAGATTGATGATTTTTTCGCCCGCTTCATTCTCTTCAGCCATATCATACAACAGCTCAAGATAATTCAACGCCATTCTCGCATCGCCCTGCACCAGCTCAGCCAGACGAAGTAACGAGTCCTCTCTGAAATCTGCCGGCACATTTCCCATCCCGCAGGATTCATCTTCAACTGCCTGAGTCAGCGCCTTCGCAATGTCTTCTGCAGTCAGCGTACTGAGTTTGTATACCCTTGCCCGGGATAACAATGCATTATTTAACTCAAAGGAGGGATTCTCAGTAGTGGCCCCGATGAATGTGACCGTACCGTCTTCGATATGCGGCAGAAAAGCGTCCTGCTGGGATTTATTGAACCGGTGGACCTCATCTACAAACAGAATCGTTCTGAAACCCGCCAGTTTATTTTCTCTGGCCCGCTCGATGGCTGCCCGGATGTCTTTGACGCCGGAAGTGACGGCCGACACCCTTTCTACTTTGGCACTGGCATAATTTGCAGCCAGTTCCGCCAGTGTGGTTTTTCCCGTACCCGGCGGTCCCCATAAAATCATGGAGTGTAAATGCCCGCTTTCCAAAGCACGCCGTAATGGTTTCCCCGGACCCAGGATATGCTGCTGTCCAATATAATTTTCTATCTTTTGCGGCCGCATTCTGGCGGCAAGGGGACGAAAGTCTTCGTCCCCGGCAAAATCTAAACTGTAGTTATCCACGTGAATTAGCTTTATTGTCGCTGATCATCAACTTCAACCCCATCAGGAATACTAAATTTAAATTTAGTCTCTGACGGCCGTTTCAGCTGAATTTGATTAAAGGTAAATAAACTGCGCTGACCATCCTGTTCTATCACATCAAACCCTTTCACAACACCTTTTGCATCAATTCGGATATGAAACTTACCTTGCTGGTTTTGCGCGACAGGAATCAGCGTAAATTCATCACCTTTCTGAGTCACCTGATACTGGTCCCAGTCCGCTTTCTTATTCCGGGTCAACAGCACAAAAGGCGTTTGTTCTGTCGCCTGTTTCTGATTATAAACAGTGACCTGCTCAACGAATGGTGTGTAATACCAGACAGTTTGACCATCAGAGACCAGTAAATTTTCGTCCGGAGAGGTCGTTTCCCAGCGAAACAGGCTTGGCCGGGCAATATCAACCGTCCCTTTTCCCTGCGACACGACATCCCCCTCAGGGCCAAGAACTTTCTGAGAAAAATGCGCCGAAAATCCGTCGCTCAAAGACAGCCTTGCACTTAATTCATCCTTAGGAGCGGCATACACCATAAAACTGCACATGAGCAATGCAAAAAATTTTTTCATAAATAATCAATACTCCAGCCTGTCGCTTCAGTGCGACTCAAATTCAATCCAGTTCCAGAAATTCAGATATAACTATTTTGTCTGTTTGTTTGTCAGAGCCATGTCTGAAAAGTCTGTTTCTCTCATTTTCTGAGACTCCGCCGCCACAGCTCAGTTCAGGCAGCAATGCTTAAATTTTTTCCCGCTTCCGCAGGGACAGGGATCATTCCGGCTTACCGTCTTATAAGGATTTAACCGGTTGCCCTGACCTCCGGTTAAAACCGCATCAGCGGAGGCGAAGACTTCCTGAATCATCCAAGGCAAATTCGGCACCATCTCATCGTACGACGGCAATTCGGTCAATCCGGCCTGACGCATTTGCTGATGCGTCTGCTCTTCATCAATTACCAGCATCCATGTTGTCAGTAACCCCTGTAGCATTCGATGAGTGCCGTCTGATACGGAGGCTTCCAGCCAGCCTGCTTCTATCAACGGCCAGACCGTCATAAACCCTTCAGCAAAATCGGCTATCTCTTCAGTTGAAAACTGTGCAAACATGGCATAAAACGCATGCTCAGGCTGCGCCAAAACATCATATTGACTTTGATAATGGGTAAGAATCAGCTTTTCTGCATGATCATCCAGTGAACCGAACAGCAAGGGATGCCAGGTCTCTGGTGGTAAAGGGTGACAGGTCATATTAGCTGCCAGCATGGCACCTTCAATAAATAATACGGATTCGGAAGCCGGTAAACCGGCGATGTCTAATAATTGGTAACTCATGCGGCTTTATTCAAGATTCATTCAGCCGATCATTATACGCGGAACGGCAGAAGGATGACACTTCCCTGAAGCATTAGAGTGACATTTTAATCAACCCGGACTACAATCTCGCGTCCTGAAATTGAGAACATGAATTTTATGCGAGTCGTACTTGGCCCGATGGAGGGCGTTTTAGATTATTTAATGCGGGAGCTCCTGACCGAAATCAACGATTATGATCTGTGTGTGACAGAGTTTGTGCGTGTCGTTGAGCAACTGTTACCAAAACACGTCTTTTACCGGTTATGTCCCGAACTCCATCACGGCTCAAAAACACGTTCCGGCGTGCCGGTAAATGTCCAGCTTTTAGGTCAACACCCTGAATGGATGGCAGAGAATGCATTCCGTGCGGCTGAACTGGGAGCGCACGGAATTGATCTCAATTTCGGCTGCCCGGCCAAACTGGTCAATAAAAGCAAAGGGGGTGCTGCTCTGCTTGCCTACCCGGAAGAAATTTACCGAATCGTAAAAGCCTGCCGTGAAGCTGTACCTTCTCATATTCCTGTTTCAGCTAAAATCCGCCTCGGGCTGGAAAACCCGGATGATTGTTTTTCGATTGTAGATGCCGTAGAACGGGCAGGTGCCAGTGAATTAACCGTTCATGCCAGAACAAAAACCGGCGGCTATAAAGCCAGTGAAATCAAGTGGGAATATATTGATCAGATTCGTCGCCGATCAAACATACCGCTGATTGCGAATGGTGAAATCTGGAATTTTCACGACGCACAACGTTGCAGACAAGTAACCGGTGTCAATGATCTGATGATCTGCCGCGGCGCACTGAATACGCCAAATCTGGGAAATATGATTAAACATAACCATCAGCCGATGCACTGGAAAGAGGTGCTCGGACTGTTAGTCAAATATTCCGGCTATGAAGTCAGAGGAGACAAAGGGAAATACTTCCCTAACCGAATCAAACAGTGGTTTTGCTTCCTGAAACAATCTTATCCCGAAGCGAATGACTTATTCAGAGAAATCAGAACACTGACTGAAGTCGGGCCAATTGTGGACGTCATCGCCCGAAGTCAGGAACAGGCAGATTCATGAATTGTTTCTGAAAGAGATAAAAATATCCCCGGTTTGCCAATGACACAGAACCGGGGATTCCAATGAGTTTCAAATCATTAACTCAGTAATAAGCTATCATCCGACAGCGCTTCACCACGAACTTTGGTAAACATATCCAGTAAGTCAGGCACATCCATGTTTTGTCTTTGTTCACCGGCAACATCCAGTACGATTTTACCCTGATGCAGCATGACCGTACGGTCTCCGCAAGCCAGTGCATCTTTCATCGAGTGCGTCACCATCATGACAGTCAGATTAAACTCATTCACTATCCGCTTCGTCAAATCAATGATAAACGCCGCCATTCGCGGATCCAGCGCTGCGGTATGTTCATCAAGTAATAACAGCTTACTGTCGGAGAGCGTTGCCATCACCAGACTGACGGCCTGACGCTGCCCGCCAGATAACAGACCGATACTGTCTCCCAGACGATCTTCCAGCCCCAGTCCCAGAATACTGATACGTTCCTGAAATAACTTACGCCGCTTAGAAGACAACGCATGTGTCCAGCCCCGCCTTCTTCCACGCATGTAGGCCAGAGCCATATTCTCTTCAATGGTCAACGCACCACAAGTACCGGCCAGCGGGTCCTGAAATACCCGGGCACAAAAGCTGGCACGTTCATCCACCGTACGACGGGTAACATCTGTTTCGTCAATCACAACCTGTCCGCCAACCATTGGCGTTTCCCCGGTCACTGCACCCAACAGCGTTGATTTTCCGGCACCATTTGAGCCGATCACAGTCAAAAACTGATGCTCTGGCACCGTCAGATCCACACCACGCAATGCACGGTTTTCCAGAATCGTTCCGGGGTTAAAAGTCACCTGAATATTTTCCAGCTGAATCATGCTTCACCTCCGGTCTTACGCTTATCACCTGCACCGGATTTATCAACCGGTGAATTTTTCTTTTTCATATTCTTTTTCATGCGCGGCATAATCAGCGCAATGGCAACAAGAATCGCGGTAACCAGGTTCAAATCGGAGGCCTGTAATCCGAACATGCCGGAGCTCAGGGCAAATGCAACAGCAAGACGATACAGCACCGATCCAAGAATAACCGCCAAAACCGCAACCCATATTCTGCGTCCCGGAATCAGGGTTTGTCCCAGAATCACAGCGGCCAGACCTACCACGATCGTTCCAACCCCGGAAGTCACATCCGCAAAGCTGTTTGTCTGCGCAAACAACGCACCGGCAAATCCGACAAAACCGTTGGAGAGCGCCAGACCAAAATAGGTATAAAATGCGGTGCTGGCTCCCTGAGCAGCCACCATCCGGGCATTGACACCGGTAGCCCGCAAGCCAAGTCCGAAATCACTATTGAGTAACCGGACGACAAACCACGCAGAGAACAGGACAAGTACACCCACAACCAAAGGACGGATGTACATCGAATCGCCTAAAGATTCAAAAGGCGTCAGAATTGTATCTTCACCAATCAGGGCAATATTGGGTCTGCCCATGATGCGTATATTGATAGAAAATGCAGCGATCATAGTTAAAATTGAAGCTAAAAGATTCAAAATACCACAACGCACTGTTAAAAATGCAGTCACCCAGCCAGTCATTGCCCCGGCAATAATTGCCAGACACGTCGCAATCCACGGATTAATACCTGCAACGATTGCCGTTGCAGCCACTGCAGCCCCCATTGGGAAACTGCCATCCACACTTAAATCAGGAAAATCGAGTACACGGAAAGTTAAATAAACACCCAAAGCGACCAAGCCATAAATCAGCCCGATTTCCAGTGCACCAAAAAAAGCAAAAGCAGACATATCTACTCCCTTTCTGCTTAAAATCAGGGTTGATACAATCAACCCTGAAAATGTGTTACTTAATACTTGTTGCTCTGTCGAGAACAGACTGAGGAATCGTGAAGCCTAATTTATCCGCTGCGGTTTTATTCACAACCAAATCAGAGCCTTTTGCGACTTTGACATCTAAAGAACCCGGTGTTTTACCATTTAAAATGTCAGCTACATAATCAGCGGTCTGGACACCTATCTGATAATAATCAAACCCAAGGCTGGCTATTGCCCCTCTCTGAACATAAGACGTTGCAGCACCGAAAACCGGCGTTTTAGCCTGATTCGCCGCCACAATCATACCTTCAATGGCGCTGGCAACGGTATTATCGATTAAGGCATAAATAATATCTGAACGGGCAGCAATCGTTTGAGTGGCAGACTGAACATCCGCACTTTTTAATGCCGTCGCTTCAACCACTTTTAAACCCTGCTCTTTCGCACTTTTTTTCAGCAACTCCATCAGGCTGACGGCGTTTGCTTCACCAGGATTATAAACCACACCAATTGATTTCACATTTGGCATCAATTCTTTAATCAGCTCAACGTGCTGTTTGACCGGAGATAAATCAGAAAGCCCTGTGACATTTTTACCGGGTTTTTCCATTGTCTTAACCAGCTTTGCGCCAACAGGATCTGTCACCGCCGTAAATACAACCGGAATTGAGCGTGTTGCAGAAACCAGAGCCTGTGCCGTTGGTGTTGCGATGCCAACCAGTACATCCGGATTTTCACCAACAAACTGACGGGCGATTTGTACCGCAATCGCAGGGTTTCCCTGTGCTGTTTTGTATTCAAACTCTAAATTTTTACCGGGCTCAAAGCCTTTTGCTTTCAAACCGTCCAGCAATCCCTGACGGGTTGCATCAAGTGCCGGGTGTTCAACAATCTGAGAAACAGCGACTTTGGCGGTTTTTGCCATCAGACCCGTTGAGGAAAGTAAAGAAGCGCCTGCCAGTACAGCAGTCGCAATTATTTTTCCTGCTTTCATCTTAACTCCTTGAATTCAAACGATGGATGCGGATGTTGTGTTTTATTCAGGTGCTTCATCTTCCCGGTTAATCCAACCAGAAAAATTTTCACCTTTATCTTTGTTTTCATAGCTATCCGGATTATTGATTCGGCCGAAACAATCAGCTCTTTCCATACAGGCAAAGAAACCGAAATAACCGGACCCCATAGTCTCATGATAGAATATGAATGATTTATTTTTATTCTGCTTCATTGTTTATAGTGCAGTACTTGACATTATTACCAGCAAGTTACAACAAAGTGAAGTGGGATTTTTGGTTATCTTCATCCGGATGAGAAACCGTATGAAACCAGATATGGCCACTAGCCTGAAAGCTGGCAGCCTGTAAAGAAATGCAAAATTGTTAAGCGATCAGAACCAGCGTTCTAATACCGAGCGATCCAACTGACGAAACGCCCGGTTCAGAATAAATGCAAGCTCTTTATAACGTGGATTTGATTTGATAGGTTCCAGCGCAAAGCCCGTATCGAGAATTTTCTGATGTAGTTCCCTGTACCAGCTGGCTAAAGCAGGCGGAAGCAAGGTGTTTGCGCGGTTTCCCAGCCACCACATACCCTGTAATGGCAAACTCAGTGCAAACAGTGCAATCACGATAGATTGGGGAATGGCTTCAGCGTTATCAAAAGCCATTTGAGTCAGAACACTAATTGCAGCAACAGGCGGCATTACTTTAACGCCAAAACGTGTCGCTTTGATAATGCGCTGTTCCGGGAATAAAGGGGTTAATTCTTTTCGCACAGGCCAGATGTCCATGTACTTTTGTCCATCTCTGAGGCTATGCATTATTCCTGCATGATTACTCATAAGCAAATCTCACTCACCAGCATAGTGATTATAATATTAGTTGAAAAAATAAAATAATTCTGCAAAATATTATCGGACGTTCATATTTATACAAAATTTTTTTTGTTATCGGGCCTCATTGCCGCTATCCTTGGCGGGCCCTTTTACTGACATTGTTGCTTCGATTTATCATTTAAGCAACTTTGAAATAAATATTGGCCATAATTAAAGTGTATAACCTTTAAGTGAATCACGATTAGGTGTGCACACGTGATGTTTTTTGACCAAAGTTCGTATACACAGTATTTAACTGGGTTATTCTTGGTCATTGTTGTATGTAAACCGATTATACAGGTAGTTAATCATGTCAAAGCTAGTTTTAGTATTAAACTGCGGTAGTTCTTCACTTAAATTTGCAATCGTAGATGCTGAAAACGGTAATGAATCTCTTACGGGGCTTGCAGAATGTCTTCATCTGCCTGAAGCCCGTATTAAATGGAAGCTGGATGGAAAACATGAAGCCCAGCTTGGTGATGGTGCCGCTCATGAAGAAGCACTGTCATTTATTGTTGAAACGATTTTAGCCTCTAAACCTGAACTCGCAGAAAATCTAGCTGCTATCGGTCACCGTATCGTTCATGGTGGTGAACAGTTCACACAATCTGCACTGATTGATGAAGCTGTATTGAAAGGCATTGAGGATGCTGCAACATTTGCGCCTCTTCATAATCCGGCGCATGTAATTGGTATTAAAGCGGCCCAAAAAGCATTCCCGAAATTGAAGAATGTTGCCGTATTCGATACTGCATTCCATCAAACTATGCCTGAAGAAGCGTATTTGTATGCGCTGCCTTATAAGTTATATAAGGAACAAGGTATTCGCCGTTATGGTATGCATGGTACGTCTCATCTGTTTATCACACGTGAAGCTGCTGAACGTCTGGGTAAACCTGAGAATGAACTCAATATCATCAACTGCCACTTAGGAAATGGTGCATCTGTGTGTGCGATTAAGAATGGCAAGTCTGTTGATACATCGATGGGTCTGACACCTCTGGAAGGTCTGGTGATGGGCACACGCTGTGGTGATATTGATCCGGCGATCATTTTCCACCTGCACGATACGTTAGGTTATTCTGTTGAACAGATTAACACCATGCTGACAAAAGAGTCGGGCTTACAGGGTTTAACAGAAGTCACTTCTGACTGTCGTTATGTTGAAGATAACTACGGTACAAAAGAAGACGCAAATCGTGCCATGGACGTTTTCTGCCACCGCCTTGCAAAATATGTTGCCGGCTATACAGCCTGTCTTGATGGCCGTTTAGACGCCATTGTATTCACAGGCGGTATCGGTGAAAACTCTGCGCCAATTCGTGAGATGGTTCTGAACCGTCTGGGTATTCTTGGCGTTGAAGCAGATAAAGAAGCAAATCTGAAAGCACGTTTTGGTGGCGAAGGTGTTATCACTACAGAATCAAGCCGGATTCCGGCCATGGTGATTTCAACCAATGAAGAGTTAGTTATTGCTGAGGATACTGCACGACTAACAGGCATTTAATTACGAAAACTGGCTAACATGATGTTAGCCAGTTTTTTTTCCGGGGTCTGATATAACATCGCGTATTGTTTATTGGGCTTTATTCCTTTCTGCAATATCACTTTCATAAATATTGCAATCGATAGCTGAAGGTACTCTATTCATGTCTCGTACTATTATGCTGATTCCTATTAGCGCTGGTGTTGGTTTAACCAGCGTAAGTTTAGGGGTAATCCGTGCCATGGAGCGCAAGGGTGTAAAAATTTCTTTTTACAAACCAATCGCCCAACCAAGACACGGCGGCGACCAACCTGATCTGACATCAACTATTCTGAGCTCAAACAGTGACATTAAAACAGCTGAATCACTGGCAATGTCAAAAGTAGAAGCATTGATGGGTAGTGAACAAATGGACGCTCTGCTGGAAACCATCGTTGAGCGCTATAACTCCATCAATACGGGTTCTGATGTCACACTGATTGAAGGTCTTGTTCCAACACGTAAACATCCGTTTGCCAACCAGGTTAACGCGGAAGTTGCGAAAACTTTAGGCGCTGAAATTGTATTTGTTGCGACGCCAGGTACTGACAACCCATCTCAATTGAAAGAGCGAATTGAAGTGGCTTGTTCTAACTTCGGTGGCACAAAAAATCAACACATTTCTGGTGTCATTATCAACAAACTGAATGCACCGGTTGATGAAGCTGGTCGGACCCGCCCTGACCTGTCAGAAATCTTTGATGATGCTGACAGTGCACTTCAGACCAACCTCGAAGTGATGCAAATCTTCAACTCCAGTCCTATCCGGGTACTGGGTTGTATTCCATGGCGTGTCGACCTGATTGCAACCCGTGCAATCGATATGGCGAAGCACCTGAACGCTGAAATCATTAGTGCTGGTGACATCAATACGCGCAGAATTAAGAGCATTACCTTCTGCGCACGTTCACTACCAAATATGATTGAACATTTCCGTCCGGGTTCACTGCTTGTCACTTCTGCAGACCGTCCTGATGTCATTGTTGCAGCGGCTCTGGCAGCAATGAACGGTGTTGAAATTGGTGCTGTATTGCTCACTGGCGGATACGATATTCCTAAAGAAATCGTCGGTCTGTGTAAACCAGCGTTTGAATCTGGATTGCCAATATTCAAAGCACAAGGCAATACATGGCAAACGTCTCTGAATCTGCAAAGCTTTAGTCTGGAAGTACCAGCAGATGATAAAGAACGTATCGAGTTCGTTAATGAACACATCGCAAGTCATATTGACGGTCCTTGGGTTGATACATTGACAGAAACAACGGCTGGTGTTCGTCGCCTTAGCCCGCCGGCTTTCCGTTATCAGCTGACTGAATATGCCCGTCGTGCGAACAAACGTATTGTGTTACCTGAAGGTGATGAGCCTCGTACCGTGAAAGCTGCATCTATCTGTGCAGAACGTGGTATCGCTGAATGTGTGCTGTTAGGTAACCCTGAAGATATTAAACGCGTCGCTGATCAGCAAGGTGTTGTTCTGGGTACAGGGATTACAATTATCAATCCTGAAGAAGTACGTGAACAATACGTCGCTCGCCTGGTCGAATTACGTAAGAATAAAGGCATGACTGAAGTTGTTGCCCGTGAACAGCTTCAGGATACTGTTGTTCTTGGCACAATGATGCTTGAGAAAGCTGAAGTTGATGGTCTGGTTTCCGGTGCTGTTCACACAACAGCGAATACAATCCGTCCACCGTTGCAATTAATCAAAACAGCGCCAAATGCGTCACTGGTTTCTTCCATCTTCTTCATGCTGCTGCCTGATCAGGTACTGGTATACGGAGATTGTGCAATTAACCCGGATCCAAATGCAGAACAACTGGCTGAAATTGCTATCCAGTCAGCAGATTCAGCAAAAGCATTTGGTATTGACCCACGTGTTGCAATGATTTCTTACTCAACAGGTACGTCCGGACAGGGCGAAGATGTTGAGAAAGTACGTGAAGCGACCCGTATTGCACAGGAAAAACGTCCTGATTTGGTTATTGATGGTCCACTTCAGTACGATGCTGCGATTATGGAAAACGTGGCGGCATCTAAAGCACCTAACTCTCCTGTTGCCGGTAAAGCGACTGTATTTGTATTCCCGGATCTGAATACGGGTAATACAACATACAAAGCGGTACAACGTTCAGCAGATTTGGTTTCTATTGGTCCGATGCTGCAGGGTATGCGTAAACCTGTTAACGATTTGTCCCGTGGTGCACTGGTTGACGATATCGTTTATACAGTTGCACTGACAGCGATTCAGGCAGGTCAGGAATAAATCTGATTATTGTGCCTTAGTCAGCTAAGCAAATGATAAGCCTCTGAAACGAATTTCGTGGCAGAGGCTTTTATTTTTTCACAGCTAATCGCCTAATCACTCATAGCTTACGGCCATGGGGGGACTCAAGGCCCATCGCCGGTCCCGACGGGACAATCTGAGTCGGATTAATTCCGGTATGACTGAAATAATAGTGACGTTTTATATGATAAAAGTCGACCGTTTCTTTAATACCCGGCATTTGATAGAGCTCCTTCAGATAACCATACAAATTCGGATAATCAGCGATTCGCTGCTTGTTACACTTGAAATGACCAACATAAACCGCATCAAAACGAATTAATGTCGTAAACAACCGCCAGTCTGCTTCTGTCAGTCTCTTCCCGGTCAGATAACGATGAGTCGCCAGATGCCTTTCTACCTTATCTAATGCATCAAACAGTGACTGGTAAGCTTCTTCATAAGCTTCCTGACTGGTAGCAAAACCACAGCGATAAACGCCATTATTGATGTTAGGGTAAATAAATTCATTCCAATTATCGATTTCATGCCGCAATTCCTGCGGATAATAATCGTCATGGTTTCCTGTCAATGCATTAAATGCGCTGTTAAACATCCGGATAATATCTGACGATTCGTTACTGACAATCGTGTTCAGTTTTTTATCCCATAAAACAGGAACAGTAACTCTGCCGGTATAGTCAGAACGGGCATGTGTGTACAACTGGTGCAAACGTGTATAACCAAACAGCGGTTCAGGAATTCCAAAACTCCACCCTTCAGATAACATATCAGGGCACACCACCGTAACATCAATACAGGACTCAAGCTGCTTCAAATGACGAAAAATCAGTGTCCGGTGCGCCCAGGGACAAGCCAGCGAAACATACAGGTGATACCTGTCTGCCTCAGGCGCAAAAACAGCGCCCTCTTCTTCTGATATCCAATCACGAAATACAGCATTTTCCCGGATAAATTTACCCGCATGACGTTTTGTATCATACCAGACATCGTGCCAAACACCTTCAACCAGCTTTCCCATGAAGCACCTTTAATCATCAATAAAACTTTATTTTCTATTGTAGGAAAAAGTTCAAAATATAACATTCATTAAACCTGTCGTTCATGTTCAAATATTTTGAATAATATTTATCACCAACAAAAATCCACAAGTAAAATATACAAAACAATTCATTTAAAATAAAATTATACCTATTTTAATTATTTCATTCTTTTAATTTAAATTAGCATATAAATCATATAAAAATAAAAAAACCAAAGGAAACACTCTATTAAAATATAAAAATAAATTTACAGAAAATTTGTTCAGTGAGAAACATTTTAAAATCAATCCGGATGAAAAAATCATGACAGAAAGCATGACAACTCAATGACGATAAGCACTTACCATTACTCGTTTTCTCTGAAAATTGTCGACCTTTATATTCATCTTTCAAAAAAACCGGGTATATATCAAATTAACTCAGTATAAATTTAAATATATATCACTCCGGCAGTGATAAGTTGAAACAAGTCAGGTAAAATATAAAGATCTATGTAAAAGGAGAATAACAGTGAATAAGATTTGGTTAACCGGAGACGCCGTCGTAGATCTAATTCCCGACGGGTCATCCCATTATTTGAGATGTCCGGGTGGCGCCCCTGCAAATGTTGCCGTTGGTATTTCACGTTTAGGCGGAAACTGCGCATTTTTTGGCAGAGTCGGGAAGGATCCAATGGGCAAATTCATGCAGCAAACTCTGGCGCATGAAAAAGTTGACACGCAACATCTGATATCTGATTCAGACCACAGAACTTCAACAGTTGTTGTAGATCTGGATGATCAGGGAGAAAGAAGTTTTACCTTTATGGTCAAACCAAGTGCTGATCAATTTTTATCCATGGATGATATTCCAGCATTCCAGAGCGGGGAATGGCTTCATGTTTGTTCGATCGCCTTAGCCAATGATCCGAGCCGGAGTGCAACAAAAGAAGCCATTCAGCGCATCAAACAAAATGGCGGATTTTTCAGTTTTGACCCGAATTTACGTGAAGAAGTCTGGGCAAAACCGGAAGAGATGATACCAACGGTCATGGATGTGGTTCGTCAGGCAGATGTTGTTAAATTTTCTGAAGAAGAATTAACTTTACTCACGGCAACAAATTCGATGGATGAAGCACTGCAGACTTTGCAGCAATACGCCATTCCACTGGTAGTAATTACACTGGGTGCTGAGGGCACACTGGTTGTGACTGAAAATAAAAGAGTGAAAGTGCCCAGCCGTTCAGTTCAGGTAGTTGATACAACCGGAGCAGGTGATGCCTTTGTCGGCGGTCTGCTTTGTCGTCTGGCAGAGTCGCAACAATGGCAAAATGAAGAAGCGATTCTGGATGCAGTTACCTGGGGCAACTGCTGTGGCGGACTGGCAACCACTCAAAAAGGTGCCATGACTGCATTACCAACGCGGGAAGCATTGCTTCAGCTGATAACCGGTTAAGTACTACAGGGTGAATTCCTGAATGAAGTCACCCTGTGAAACAAAACCTGCTGGCTTAGATAATCAGCGCAGATAAGGCATCTGAGGTGCCTTAAGCTTATATACCTGTAATTTAGCCGCTCCTTTTAAAGAAACCTGTGTGGCTGCCTCTGGAGTAAATATCCGGGCAGTCATGACAGCTTCTCCACCATTAATAAACACTTCCAGTGAAGAATTATCTGCCAGTATCTGAAGTTCAACCGTATCCGAATCCAGTGCAACTTCTCTGATTGTGTCGCCTTCTTCCAGTTGAGTATTGGAACGATCAAAGATCAGGCGACGATTTTCTGCATCGAGCAACAACTCTGCAAAATAAGCTGAATCTTCAAACAACCTCAGACAACTACCCCATGTCAGTTGGGTATGTAATTCGAATGTTTTTGTTTTCAGATCAACGCAGCTGTCTGCCAGCTCATACTCTCTGACTTCAGAACGCAATGTTTCCAACTCTTTTTGCGGCTTCTGAATCAGCTTGCCATTCTCTGAACTCAGTTCCCGCAATGCGGTTAACTGATGCACCCAGTTTCCTGACCGGCAGGATGGCTGAGTCCACTCATCAGGTAATCCCATCCAGCCACACATGACCCGACGGCCATCTTTGGTTTGCATACTTTGTGGCGCGTAAAAATCAAAACCATAGTCGAGCGTCTGTAATTGTGACAACATCACTTCATCATTATCACCAAAAGTCAGACGGGCAATTCTGTTCTGATGAGGAACGGTATTGTACTCACTGCCGGAATCAATTCCCTGAGGTGAAAACGCAAAATAATAGTCTCCGTCCAGAGCAAAAACATCCGGACATTCCCACATATAACCGTAGTCACCCAGTTCATCGCCGTATAAACGGTCAAATTCCCAGTGATGTAAATCTTCAGAGTGATACACCGCAAGCCGACCTTTCATCTCTGTGGTCTGTGCGCCTAAAAACAGCAACCAGCGACCTTCACGGTGAATAATCTTCGGATCCCGGATGTGTTCAGTCACTCCCGGTGGCAATTCACGGATGAGCGGGCCAAGTTTACGCAGATTCTTACCGTCTTCAGACACGGCTGCACATTGCATCGTCTGCCGGTGGCGCTCTTCACCCAGACGGGTATTTCCGGTATAAAAAACCATCAACTCGTTATCAAGACTCACTGCATGCCCGGAATAGGCACCATGACTGTCAAACCAATCCGATGGCGTCAGGGCCACATCATCCCATTCCCAGTTCAGCAAATCCTGGCTGGTTGTATGCACCCAATATTTGTCTGTATGGGAACATCCGATCGGCGACCATTGATAATAAAGATGATATTCACCCTGATGATAAATGAATCCATTCGGGTCATTCACCAGCCCCTGAGGGCCGGCAATATGCCATGCCGGGCGATATTGACATGAGGTTGGATGAGAGAACTGCTTAATCTTTTCCCGCTGACGGGCTTCAATTTTCCGTCCCAAATCAAATAATGATGCTTCAGAGACAGGATCACCGGATAAATCGACGATATGCCATTCACTGATCACTTGTTTCAGCACTGCATCAGACGGTAATGCACCAACAAGCTCAGGGTCTTCTACGGCAAGAGAAAGGTGGCCTTCAGGTAACAGGACACGGTATACATTGTTAATACCTCCTGCCAGTTTGACGAGATCTTCGATATGCATTCTGGTTAATCCTATTCTTTGGGAACGATTTCAAAAATATAAAATTCCATAATAAATGGCAAGCCTGTCCCCACAAAAGTGATACAGGCGTCAAGTGAATATTCAGCGGTTTATCGCGTATGAATCGCGCTGGATAAAGTAAGTCACTACAGTTTGTAGGTTTATACAATTTTGAAGAAATTTACGATTATGTGAGAGTCATCAAAGTTTAGGAAGTCTCGTCTTTTAACAGGTTTCCCGGTCAACATGCTGGAATGTGAGAACGACTTTACACATTTCCTGGCCCAGACCACTGATTCTGTCTAACAACATTCTGGCGGCATTTTCCCCGGCTTTATCGAACGCATAATTAAATGTTGACAGTGACGGATGACTAATCAGAGCCAGCTCATCATTACCAACCCCCAACACTTTGACATCTTCTCCGACCTGAATCCCCATCTCACGCATTGCTTTTATTGCACCCACAGCAATCCGGTCAGTCGCACAGAAAATGCCGTCAGTCTCAGGGTAATTCTGTAGCCAGGTTCTGGCCAGCTGGTAGCCGGAGTCAATTGAAAAACTGCCATGTGCATGAAACAGAGGGGTCAGTTCATGCGCAGCCAACGCCTGTTTCAGGCCACGGGAACGTAATTCATCAACAGCGAGGTCATCACTTTGCACACCAATAAAGCCAACGTGCTGACACCCTTTCTCCACCAAACGCTTTCCGGCTTCATAACCAACCCGTAAATCGTCATGGACAATACTTGGAATATCAAACATAGAACCATCCTGACCGACCAGAACAACCGGGACAGAGGAAGTCTGAATGATTTGAACTAAGGATGAATCAAGATGTGTGGCATAGAAGATAATCCCTTCCACACGTTTCTGATTAAAAATCCGGATAAATTCCAGCTCTTTGTCATGATCCTGATGAGAGTTGGCTAACAAAACCTGTTTGCCCGCTTCTTCAAACACCGCGGTCAAACCGTCGACCCCCTGTGCAGTCGCATGAGATGAAACCCGGGGAACGACGACACCAATCAGATTTGTCTTTTGCGATTTCAGATCTTTTGCAACCTGATTCAATACATAACCACATTCTTTAACGGCTTCCAGGACTTTAATCTTCGTGGACTCTTTTACACCATACTCATCATTAATCACACGTGAAACGGTTGACTTAGAAACCCCGGCCAGCCGGGCCACATCATGTAAACTCGCCATAGATCAAACATACCTTTTTACTTCAGAACCGACCGCAACAATAGCAGTTATCGCAATAATTACTGCCGGAAATAACGTGATTCTACCCTTGTTTTCGAATCAATTCTCCGATCGATTGGAGATCTGATTCACATAATGGGTTTCTTGGTTTTGACCATTGGTAAAATATTGACAAAAATCTCTTTTGCAAACGTTCCCAAAACATATTGTACTCATACGATATCCAATAACAGAAACCGGAGTTAACTTATGGACTATCCAGTCATTGCGAAACAGTTATTAGAACTCTTGGGTGGTAAAAATAATATAGAAGCATTAGCTCACTGTGCCACTCGTTTAAGACTAGCACTAAAAGACGAATCCATCATCGATGAAGATGCAATCGGCCAGTTAGATGGCGTGAAAGGCCAGTTTAAAGTGGCTGGCCAGTACCAGATTATTTTTGGTTCAGGCATTGTCAACAATGTTTATGCTGCGATGGCAGAACAAACCGGAATGGCTGAAATGTCGACCCGCGATGTCGCATCTGCCGGAGCCCAAAAACAGAATCTTGTTCAGCGAGCGGTAAAAGGCCTGTCTGACATTTTTGTCCCAATCATTCCAGCCATTGTTGCCGGTGGTTTGCTGATGGGTCTTTTCAACGTACTGACAGCCAAAGGCTTATTCATTGACGGGCAATCTTTGATTGATGCCTATCCCGGAATGGCTGACCTGGCCAGCATGATTAACACCTTTGCAAATGCACCGTTTGTCTTCTTGCCTGTACTGCTGGCATTTTCTGCAACCAAAAAATTTGGCGGCAACCCCTTCTTAGGTGCAGCATTAGGGATGTTAATGGTTCACCCTGACCTGCTTAACGGCTGGGGCTTTGGTGGCGCATCTGTTGCCGGAACAATTCCAACATGGAATATCTTTGGCTTCGAAATTCAAAAAGTCGGCTATCAGGGTTCTGTACTGCCCGTTCTGGTTTGTGCATTCATCCTGGCAAAAGTCGAAACAGGACTTCGCAGAGTTATTCCTTCCGTTCTGGATAACCTGCTGACACCAATGCTGGCTATTTTCATCACAGGCTTCCTGACTTTCACACTGGTTGGTCCTTTCACCCGTGACCTTGGCTTCATCCTTGGTGATGGTCTGAACTGGCTGTATGAATCTGCCGGATTCGTTGGCGGTGCCATCTTTGGTCTGATTTATGCTCCATTTGTCATTACAGGTATGCACCACAGTTTCATTGCAATTGAAACGCAGCTGCTGGCTGATATTGCAACCACAGGTGGTACATTCATCTTCCCAATCGCAGCGATGTCAAACGTGGCTCAGGGTGCAGCATCACTGGCAGTTGCCGTCAGAACACACGATGTCAAACTGAAAGGGATTGCGATGCCATCTGGTATTACCGCATTACTTGGTATTACAGAACCAGCGATGTTTGGTGTGAACCTGAAACTACGCTATCCATTCATTGCAGCGATTACCGGTGCAGCCGCTTCAAGTGCATTTATCACATTATTCCACGTAAAAGCATTGGCGTTAGGTGCAGCAGGTTTACCCGGTGTTATCTCTATCGACCCGACAAAACTGGTTTACTACATCATCGGTATGGCAATTTCTTTCACCGTCGCATTCGGGTTAACTATTGCTCTTGATGTGAGAGAAAAATCAAAGCAAACAGCAAACGCTCCAGCTTAACCCCCGCTTTCACATCTTTTTCTTTGCCCACGCTATCAGGCGTGGGCTTTTTTGTTGCTGCATGTTCTGAACTCAATTAACACTTCTCTTCCGGTCTGAAGTTTCCTGGTACAATACGGCCACTGATAATGTTCAATCACCTGCCGGGTCAGCTTTAAACCCAATCCAAATCCCAGATTGGTCTCATTACCATCGGTATAACTGAAATTGCTGATTTTCACCTTATAGCCACTTTGAACAATTTCTACTTTCCCGTGGTAGGTATGCTGAAAAGCATTGCGGATTAAATTTCCTAATACGATCCTGACTAATGTCGCAGGCAACATTAATACTTCAGAATCCGTTTCAACATGAATTTCAACTTTTTTATCCCGAACCAAATCATTCAGATCATGAATCAATTGTCTGAGCATCGGACCCAGCGCGATATCTTCTTTGACCAGATTTCCCAGCTCCCCCCTGTTCAGCCAGAGTAAGGTTTCACACAGTTCTGTCATGGTATAGCTGGCCCGTAAAATACGGCATACCACTTCCTGCTGTTTTTCCTGAGTGTTGTCACCACGCTCAATCAGCTTTTTCATCAGCTCACTGTTACTGCGCACAACTGAAATCGGTGTCCTTAACTCGTGACTGGCATGAGAAAGAAATGCTTTCTCACGCTCCAGAGAAGACTGGACAGACTGTAAACTGGTACGAATGATATTCGCCAGATTATTCAGCTCATTATATTGAAAATCAGGCACTGGCTGATTCAACTCACCTGAATGAAGACTTTTTGCCCAGCCAATCAGCTTTTCAACCGGAACCGCAATATGCCGGAAGAGTAATAATGTCATCACGACAAAAGTCATAATGGCAAACACGGCATAGATAATCAGTTTCACATAGGGCAGAGGTAAAGGCATATTCTGACTGTAATCAAGCGGAACAATATCGGTTGCAACCCGGCAAATATAAATCACATCATCCGGGCCACGGTCATAACGCAGGGCAAACACCGCAAATTCGGGAATATCAAAAAAACTGACTTTTTCAAAATGTCTGCCATAGGCCAGATGAGATTCCAGTTCAGGTACATACGTCCGGACAATTTCTGGTGCATCTTTCCAGTGCCGGACAATCGTAAACCCCAGCACCTCCTTTGGCTTATCCCCTGTAAATATCACATTCTTTCCGACTTCAAGCATGCTGTACTTCATCGCGATATCAGCACCTTTCGTCAAATAAACGGCACTCAATGTTGATAAACCAAGGACGATGAGCATCCCGACCGAGGTCACCCCCAGCAAAAAGTAGATTTTCAGGCTTCGGCGAATCTGCATAGGTCATCAACTCTCTGGCTGGCGAATGACAAAACCGGCACCGGACACGGTATGAATTAAAGGAGGCAAACCTGTTTTATCAACTTGTTTACGCAGATTAAACATATGGACTTTCAAGCTGTTACTGTCCGGCTGATCACTACCCCAGACCGCCTGAATGATCTTTTCCCTGGAAACTGTCCCCGGTGATTCCCGCATTAAAACTTCCAGTATTTTTTTGGCAATCGGTGAAAGTTTCAATACCTCGCCATTGCGGCGGACTTCACTTCCTGACAGGTTATACTCCAGATCATGCACCTGTAATTTGGTAATCTGGCCACTTTTTCGTTTGGATAAAACCCTGATTCTGGCCAGCAGTTCCTCCATATCAAAGGGCTTTACCAGATAATCATCTGCACCTTTTGAAAAACCGTTGAGTTTATCATCAAGTGTATCCCGGGCGGTCAGCATAAGTACCGGCGTCTCAATCCCCTGAGAACGGATACGCTCACACACCACCAACCCCTCAATTTTTGGTAAATTCAAATCAAGAATCACAACATCATATGGATTTTTTGTAATCAGATTGTAGCCTATCTGGCCATCTGCAGCGTAGTCAGATTCAATCTCTTCCAACTCCATATAATCGATAATTGCAGTTGCCAAATCTAAGTCATCTTCGACAAGTAATACTTTTAACATGCGAAACCCTAATAAACCCAAACGATCAGCCCAAAGGGGGCCAATCATCTATCCGACAATCATATACCACTGAAAATATACATCGTTTTCTGCTGAAATATACCCAAAGTTGTTCAGGTATACCCAAACAACCTGAAGATGCAGGTTTCAGTGAGATTTGTCAGGCTCTGAGACAAGGCACTGATTTGAAGACATAGTCATTCTACGTTGAAAATCAGTAACACCGTATCAGAGCCTGACAAACTCACCCGCAGGGCGTGAGCTGAAAGGCACATTTCTGCGTCAAGAGAATTTGAAAGGTGGGTACATTCCTGCATTCTCTTTCCTTGAACTGCCCCTTTCGGCTGCACGCTGAATCATGCATCTTCAGGTTGCTTGGGTATATAACCGGAAAGGAGCATAATCGTATGCTGGTTAAGAGCTGGTTAAATAAGTGAACCTGATTTCATATCAAGCTCAATCAACCAAATCTGTTCAAACCGAAAGGTATCAGTTCTCAATGATAAAAACGGGGATAAGGGGCGGTTGACTCTAAGGATGAGAAGTACGTAAAGTCCTCACAAATGGAACATTTTGACTATCATAGGAAACCTCTGCTTCAACGCCATAGACATCGCCAATCAGCTCCGCTGAGATGACATCGCCGGGCACTCCCTGAGACACGATTTTCCCCTGATTCAGAACCATCAGATGATCGGCATATTGCGCGGCCAGATTCAAATCATGTAAAACCATCAGTGTGACATAATTGTGTTCTATGGTTTGCGTTGCCAGATGCTCCAGCAATACATGTTGATAATGGAGATCCAGCGCACTGACAGGTTCATCCAGCATCAGGATATCAGGACAACGCATCAAAGCCTGAGCAAATAAAATCATCTGACACTGACCGCCACTCAGTGTTCTTACATCCCGGTTCGCCAGATGTGTCAGACCTAACTGATGCAAAATTTTCATGGATTCCTGTAACATCAGGTCATCCACACGCAGGCTCAGCGCATCAAGCCGCCCGAGCAATACCACTTCAATCACGGTTAGTCCGATATCCATCCGGATATCCTGAGGCATATAGCCAAATAACTGCCGCCACACCGACACAGAAACAGCCTGATGCAATGTATCATTATACTGCAGTTCACCGGACTGAAGCGTCATATCACCAAATAATGCTTTCAGTAAGGTACTTTTCCCGGTGCCGTTCGGCCCGATAATCACATTGACCTGTCCCGGCTGCAGAGAAAAGCTCATTTGATCAGCCAGTGTCAGCTGATCAATCTGAATATTTAAATTTTTAACACTCAGCATAGTGCACGTCTTCCACGGATAATCAGCCAGAAGAAAAAAGGAACCCCGATAATGGCCGTCACAATACCAATCGGGAACAACGCACCGGGGACAATCACTTTAGATAATACAGAAGCGGTTGATAACAAAAAGGCACCAGTTAAGAATGACAATGGTAAAAAGAAGCGCTGATCTTCGCCCACCAGAATCCGTGCAATGTTTGGTGCCACAATGCCAACAAATCCGATAATCCCAACAAAGCTGGTCACGGTTGCGGTCATCAGCGCAACAATAAATAAGGTTTTCAGACGAAGGCGGGTAATATCAATCCCTAAGCTTTTCGCCCGTTCTTCTCCCAGCCGCAGGGCTGTCAGCTTCCATGCATCTTTCATCAAAGCCATGAAACACACCAGAGTCACGCCGCCGGTCAGAAGCAAATTGTCCCATGTGGCTTTGGATAAGCTGCCAAACAGCCAGAATAAAATCTGCTGACTCAACTCAGGAGAAGCCACAAACTGAACCAGAGACAGTAAAGACTGAAACAGAAAAAGCAGTGCAATCCCTGCCAGCACCAGTTGCCCTGATGTAATATGCCGCATCATCGCCATCGCAAACAAAAAGCAGGCGGATAACATACAGCAAATAAACGCACCAACCGGAACAGCAAAGTGGACTGAAATATCAGCCGCACCAATATATAGCATCAACGCCGCGCCAAACCCGGCCGCCGCCGCCATGCCTAATGTATAAGGGCTGGCCATGGGGTTATTGAGCAATGTCTGCATCTCAGCCCCGCCAATACCGAGAGAACCGCCGACAATAATCGCCATCAGTGCAATCGGTAAACGCAGGTTCGTAACAATGACCTGCGTCATTCCATCCACGGAAACCGGCAAACCAACCCAGTTCAATAGCGCATGTCCCACCCGGCTGACATCCAGCATAGAAGGACCCGTCATCACATCAAGAATGAATGAAGCCAGAATCAGTAACGAGAAAAAGCAGAGTACGACCCAACGTCGCTTCTCTGCCTTTCTTTGCGCCTGTACAGCTCCGGAAATTAAATCTGAAGACATCCGTAATTAAAACCTTCACTAAATAAAGATGGCAGATACAGTTCTGCCATTCATTGCTTTGAACTTATTCTGTCATCCTGACAGCAAACGTTCCTTCCGGAACAACCGGCAGATACTGACGATAAAAATTAAAGTATGCCTGTTCAGGATCTAAATCACTGAACACCGCAGGGTAAAGTGCTTTCGCCAGATACTGAGTCATACTGGCATCAAGGATAGAACGCGATGCGCCCTGATAAATGCCATAGACACGCTTTTGTTTCACTGCCGGTAATGCTGACCATCCGGGCCGTTTGATAAATCCTTTCAGACGGTTCACTGCTGTCTGACGGTCAATGCCCTGCCCCATCAGCATCGCACCTCCGGCTTTACCTGATTCAGTACCGGCAATGACAATGACCTCAGGCGCGGAGGCAAGCACCTGCTCAGGATTCATTGGTCCCCACCACTCAACATAAGGTGCAGCAATATTATCGCCTCCGGCCATGGTCAGCATCGCGCCCCACATATTTTTGCCATAGGTGAAGCTATATTCCTTCGGGCCTTTGTTACCAAATTCGACATAGGCTTTGGGCTTTGACAGGTGCTTTTCCGCCAGCCGCTGACGAATCAGGTGAATAGCCTGACTGTATTCTCCGGCAATTTTTTCTGCCCGTTTCTGCTGCCCGGTAATCTTGCCAATAATCGCAGTGCTGTCCAGATGTTTTTGTAATGTCTGAGCGTTATAATCCACTACAACCACCGGCACACCGGCATCTTCAATTCTCTGAACATCGGTACCCAGTCCTTTATATTGCCAGTCTGCCAGCAGCAGGACATCAGGTCGCAAACTCAGCACTTTTTCAATAGAAAAAGTTTGCGCTTCGACTTCTCCCACATCAGGAATGTTGGCCAGTGCCGGATTATGGGCGGTATATAACTTCCAGCTTGCTGGTCGCCAGACTTTCCAGGTATCCCGGGAAATGCCAACCACATGTTCAAATGCTTTCTCTCCACCGATCGCCATATAATCTTCAGCATAGAAACCAAGAACAACCCGCTTTGCAGGCACATCAACGGCCACTTTTCTGCCCGCAATATCTTCTATCGTCGTCACTTTTGCCTGGGTTACAAAAGGAATGGCACTCATCAGTACCGTCATCAGTAATTGTTTTATCTTCATTATTATTCCAATTCTATCTGCACCAAAGTGATTGAAAATTTGTCAGTCACAAAGTTCAGGTGTGATACACCTTCAAAGTGTGGGTGATATTATGTTGTGTTTTTCATCATTAAACCGACAAGGCTGGTTATTATATATAAACGCAAATAATAGTCACTCTCATTTTTAATAAGAATCAGCTATAAACCATATTAAAAATGAAACGGTTGTATCAGAAAAATGGAATGAATATCATATCGGAATAGTGAAAGAGGTTTTTGAACAAGACAACCGGAATCCATCAGGATTCATCGGTTTTCAATAACCTGGCATATTGGGACAGATGGAATAATAACGCATGAAACATCAGACTCAGGATATTCCCGTAGTTCTCACCATCGCCGGAAGCGACAGTAGTGGCGGGGCCGGTATTCAGGCTGACATCAAGACGATTTCAGCCACCGGGTCCTATGCATGCTCAGTCATCACCGCAGTGACGGCACAAAATACCCAGGGTGTCGACGCAGTCCATCCTCTGCCAGCTGACATTGTGGGCCAGCAACTGGATTCGGTACTCAATGATTTAAATGTGGTTGCCGTCAAAATCGGGATGTTATCTCAACCTGACATTATTGAGGTCATTGCGGAGAAACTTTCCATATTCCAGCCCCGCTGGCTGGTGATAGATCCGGTAATGATTTCAACCAGCGGCACACACTTACTTGAACCGTCAGCCACCGGGATATTGAAAAATATCCTGCTGCCGATGGCTGATCTCATCACACCTAATCTGCCGGAAGCCCTCATGCTGACCAGTCACGCTGAGTCAGACTGCCTCCCGGCAATGCCGCTTTTAACTGAACAGCTGAGAAAGATACATCCGAAAGGAATTCTGCTGAAAGGCGGTCATTCTGAAGACAAAAACTTTTGTGAAGATTTGCTCATCACCCCGGACGAACAATTCAGTTTTAAGAGTGAAAGAATCACAACCAGCAATACGCATGGTACGGGGTGTACTCTCTCATCGGCAATTGCGTCATTTCTGGCTCAGGGCAATACGTTATATGATGCCGTGGCGCTGGCTAAAACATTCATATCTGCCGCCATATCAAATGCAGACAGACTCTGTGTCGGACAGGGAAAAGGACCGGTGCATCACTTTCACGCCTTTTATCAGAGTCTGTCCGGCCCCGGAACCAAACGATGAAGAGGGAGAGTCAGCCAATATAAACCGCAATGGGCATATTGGTTTGTTTCTCGATTGATTTCAGCCGTGACAACAGGTTAGAGCTGATAGCGTTGCCAGCCGTCAACATCAGATTTCCGTTTGGCAGATACAAGTCTTTCTTGATAATCATTCCCGGACGCACTTCGCTCAGGCCAATGCATAGCTCTAAACCATCCTCCAGCTGACCGGGTTTCTGAATCATCGCCAGATAAATCTCAATGACCTGCGGATCATACATATGCCCGGCCTGCTCTTTCAGATAACCCTGAGCACTTTTCGTTGTCATCCGGCGCGGGTTATAAGGAGAAGCAACATAAAAATCATAATCCTTAATCACTTTAATAATCCGGGAACCAACCGGGATTTCTTCTTCCCGCAAATGATCCGGCCGGCCGCTGCCATCATAATGTTCATCCTGGTGATAAATGATATCGACAAGCGGCTCAAATCGTTTGATATTAGACACAACCGTCGCCCCAACGACAGGATTTGCACTCGGAGAAATCGGGATTTGGCTTTCAGGGTCAACTTTTGTCATCTCAATTTCTGCATCTTTTGCCCCAATCAACCCTATCTGATGCATCAGCCCGCATAAATAAACATGCCCGACTTCAGACTCCGGTAAATGCAAACGCTGTGCAACAGCCTTGGCCTGATTGGCAATCCGTTCTGCATGATCGGCCGGAAAACCCGTCCGGTGCTGAATAATCGCCGTGACCATACTGAGAATATCCCGGAATGTTTTATTACGGCTTTTCAATAAGGCTTCGAGCCGCAAATTAGAGCCTTTTAAAGCTTCAGTTCTCTCCTCAACTTTCTGTTCCAGTTTCAGATTAAAATCTTTCAGCTTCGCGTTCGATTCTTCCAGCGCTTCATTCATTTGCTCCAGCTGCACATTCCGCTCTTCCAGCTCTTTTGCAAGGCGCTCTTTTTCTTTAGTCAGATAAAAAAACTCGGCCGCTTTTGCAACGGTCAGCTTCAGGTTTTCATTATCCCAGGGTTTACTGATGTACGTGTGAATGCCACCAGAATTGATAGCTTTAATCGTCGACTGAATATCACTGTATCCCGTCAATAATATCCGAATCGTTTCAGGCTGAAGCGCTTTTGCTTTTTCAAGAAATTCGGCACCGTCCATTTCCGGCATTCGCATATCGGAAATAATAATCGACACCTCATGCTCAGCCATGTACTCAAGGGCTTCTTTCCCTTCATTAAATGCGGCAACATGATAGCTCATCCGTAATACCCGATTGAGCGCTTTCAGGATATCACTTTCATCGTCTAATAATAATATGGTCAGCTTATCGGTTGTCTGCGACATATTTCCAGCTTTATTTTCCATGGCGGCTATCCTGTATATTCGCTACTTCGATAAAAATTTTACTAACGCTTCAGGTGATAATGCTTCACCAACCAAATGTCCCTGAATGACAGAACATCCCAGTTTATCAAGTAAATCGACCTGTTCCTGGGTTTCCACCCATTCAGCAACAACAGTCATATGAAGCGTCCGGGCACTATCAATCATAGACTGTAAAACCACATTGGTCGCTTCATGCTCACCGATAGACTGGACAAATCTGCCGTCAATCTTCAGAACATCAAATGGCATTTCATATAGATATTCATAGCCGGAATAACCCGTACCAAAATCATCCAGTGCACAAGAAATCCCCAACGACTTTAATCTTTTCAGTTCACTCTTCGCTTTGGAAAAGTTATCGATGCAATCCTGCTCTGTAATTTCTACTGACAATTTTGAAATAATTTGTCTGTCCAGACTGGTACACTTTTCAAGCAGGTCGAAAAACTCACCATAAATCAGCATACGTCCCGGAACATTGATACTGATATGCAGGTCTTCCAGCAATGCATTATTCTCTTTAATAAAGGTCACAACACACTGCAATATTTTTTCAGTAAGTAATTCAATTATATTATATTTATCGAGAAGTGAGAAAAAATTAACCGGAGCAGACACTTGTCCGTTTTTATTTTGCCAGCGGGCTAAGGCCTCCATCCCTTCCAGACAATGCTGTCTGATATTCCACTGGGGCTGATAAAATGCCAGAAACTCTTCGTTCTGCAGCCCTTTCTGTATCGCAAATAACTGATAGATATCTGAGCTGACCGGATTTTCACAAATGATATGCAGCGACTCATTTCCTTCAAAAGGAAATGAGTGAGAATAAATATGTTCCGATAAATAATCCGTTGTAATTTCCCCCTGAGCGGGAAGCTCCATCAGGTGCACAGATGCACGATATTCAACCTGGCTGTCAAAAGTATGTCTTGACTGAATATGTTGATTTAACTGCTGAACCCGGTCATATAAATTCTTATCAACGGGTAACAAAAACAGATAGTTATTGCCCTGACGATACAAATCCTGTGTATCATCATCCTGATATAAATGCCGGGCAATATCACACAGAAGGCGGTTTCCGGTCTGAAAACCGTAGTGTTCATTCACCCGTTTAACACCGGAAATATGAACTATCACCACAATCGGCAATTGCTGCATCTGCTGACGTAACTGCTCCACATAGAGATTGAGCCTCTGTAAGTTCTTCAGACCCGTCATACAATCCAGACCATGTCTGGTTTCGGCCTCTTTGAAACTATCCTCAATCGCCTCCAGCAGTTGCTGAATATCCCATGGCTTTTTAATAAAACGATAGAGTTGCCCTTCATTCAGCGCTTTTGATATACCGGATAAATCCGCCTGGCCGGACAAAATAATTGTCATGACGTAAGGATATTGTTTCCGGATATCTATCACCAGTTCAGCGCCATCCCGTCCCGGCATTTTATAATCAGAAATCACCAGCTCAACCGGATTTTCTGCCAGAATCTGCAGTGCTTCTGCGGCTGAAGATGCACAGTGAATGACACCAACACGACCTTGAAGCTCACGTTTCAGAGCCTTTAAAACTTTTTGCTCATCGTCAACAAGCAGAATCTCTTTAAAACGCATCATTTTCACCTGTCACACAAGCCAGTCCCGGTAGTCGAATCAGCACTTTGGTACCTTGTTCAACAACGGACTCGATTGAGATTTGACCGTGATGCTCTTCAATGACTTCTTTCGCAACCGACAAGCCCAGACCTGCACCATCCCCAACCCTCTTGGTCGTAAAAAATGGTTCAAAAATACGCGTTAAATAATCTTCCGGAATCCCCTTTCCATTATCTTCAATGACAAGAAAAATGATCTTTTTGCCCGGATTTTGAACGGCTTTCTCAGAACGCAGGTGTAAAAAAATCCGTCCTTCATCATGAGTAATTGACTGGAGTGCATTCACAACAAGGTGAATAATTACCTGCTGGAGGCGCGCCGGATAACCAATGACGTAAAAAGGTTCATCCGGTGTCTGGTATTCAATATCGGCTTTCAGGCTGATTTCGCCCTGCACCATACTCAATGCGGTACTGATGACATCTCTTAAATCAATCTGTCGCTGCGTTCCAACAGACTCATGCTCATAGACATTCAGGCTGGAGACAATACTTTGAATCCGCGTTAGCCCTTCATATGTTTCGGACAGAATCGCTTCGCTGTCTTCCAGTAAAAATGTCACGGAATCATCCAAAACCAGCCCCGATTGCCCGATAAATGTTCTCAACTGGCTGAAATATGAATTCAGGGTATTGTAATTGCTCATAATAAAAGCCAGCGGATTGTTGATTTCATGGGCTACACCGGCAGCAAGCTGCCCCAAAGACGCAAATTTTTCTCTTTGCTGAATATGCTCAGCCTGCTCAAAGTGAGTCTCAACAAAGGTCATATATTCCGAGACTGTGTGGATAATCTCACATGTATAACAAAACTTTTGAAACCAGGGCTCCCGCTCAACATCTTCAGCAGCACTAATCACCATCAGAGTGTAATAACGGGTATTCATATTGGTCGAAAAAAGCAGACATTGTGAGACTCCGGGAAATAAATCAGCATAACTGACTTTCCAGACCTCTGAAGACATCAGGTCGTTAATCGTGCAGCAGCGCTCAGCACTCAATACCGGGAAAAATCTTTCAGAGGCAACATCAGTGACTTGCGGTCTCGAACAAATTAAAGATAAACGGGATTCACTGTGTGCCGAAAACAGACAGAGCTGAATATCCGGAAAGGTATGGTGCATCATGTCCATAAATCGTTCGATGCAATTCAACCGGGAACCGGAAGCAAGCAGAATCTTCATCAGAGAGACTGCAAACTGCTGATCCGGGTGATGGTCACATTGATTTCCGGACAGAACATGCACCTGATGTGTCTTTAACTGTGAATCTGGCATGATTCAACCTCTGTATTCTTAACTCCCGGTTTGCTCTACAACTTCATCAACTGAGACATTTTTGTCAATCGGGAGACGAATAATAAACTCAGAGCCCTGTCCTTCAGTACTCTCAACCTTTATTTCTCCCTGATGGTTATTAATGATGCCATAGGAAACAGACAATCCAAGTCCGGTACCTGAACCAACGTCTTTCGTTGTAAAAAAAGGTTCAAATATCCGATCTTTTATTGCTTCCGGAATGCCTGAACCCGTATCACGAACCCTGATTTCAACCTGATTGTCTTCGACTTCATATAACGAAATATAAATGGTACCTACACCTTCAATCGCCTGACTGGCGTTGACCAGGAGATTCAGTAAAACCTGATTAATTTGCATGGGCTGACAAAAAACATCCGGAATATCTCCGGAAAAATCTTTCTCAACATTTATATTGTATTTAATCTCATTGTTGATGATCTTCAGTGTCGAGTCGATACAGTTTGCCAGGCAGGCGTAAGACCATTCTGAACCGTCTACATGGGAAAACTCTTTCAGGTTTTTGATAATCGACATCACGCGTGAAGAACCTTCCAAAGACTCTACAATCAGTTCCGAAGTATCTTCCAGAATATAATCAATATGATAATGAGATAACAGCTCGTTACATTGAGCAATTAATGCTTCATCTTCTGATTTCATAATCATCTGTTTCATCGATTCAATCACTGAAGCCAGACGGTTAAAATAATCATTCAGAGTCTGAATATTCGACGTGATAAAACCAATAGGATTATTGATTTCATGCGCGATACCTGCGGAAAGCTGCCCGATTGATGCCATTTTTTCTGACTGAATCAGCTGTCCCTGCGCTTCTTCAAGTTTTTTGATTAATATACTTTGCTCACTATGTTCCTGTTCAAGCTGACGGGAAACGTCCTTCAGCTGATTTTGCTGACTCGCCTGAATCGTCACGTCATAAACACACAGACAAACATGTTCAAGCGCACCATCTTCACTGTGGATGGGGATAACTTCAATATCCTGAAACATTTTATCTTCTTCGCCGGAAACCGGCCGGGAGCTTTTGAAAGGCAAAACGTGTGGTTTTTGCTCCCAGGATGAAAAGCTGGAAGACTCAATCACAAGTGCAGTATCAATTTTACGTTTAATGTAACTGGCAGAATCAGGAAACAACGCCAGGATATTTTTTCCCTGCATTGTTTCCCCTTCAAAAAGTATACGCGACTGAAAATAATCATTCGCTTTTACAATGATATAATCATTGCGTACGATGCATAATGCAAAGCTAAGCTGATCCAGTAAATCTGACAGTAATAAACGACCTTTGCCCATTGCAATTCCTACATTAACTTATCCAAACGTTTGAACACCTTGTCCAGCTCTTTGTCAGCAAAGCAGATAATTGTGTTGGCAGAAAATGAATCTTTTTCAATCAGAAACATGATTTCCATTACCAGAGACAGCTTCCAGTCCGAAACGGGCAATGCTTGCTTGGAAGGTTCAAACAAAACCGGCGGCTGAATTCTGGTTTTCACATCAATCTGCTGACACAATCCTTTCAGGCTCGCACCAGACAATATATTGGATATGTCCAGGATACTTTCTTCCAGCTCGATCATTCCTGATTCATACCCTTTCGCCCGATTCAAATCATCAACAACCGTTTTACACCCCTGACGGCTGATAATGGTGATCAGTTCACCATCCATTTCCCCAAAGAACGACTGTCGGGTATAAAAATAATCATCCTCCCGGGATTGAATCCGCTGGATATCTTCATCCGTTGCGATATGTACATTCGGTACAGAAATCGTGACATGCAGATCAAGCAAACTGGCCAGCTTACTGGCCGCCTGCCCCATTGAAATATTCATAAATTCCTGCAGGGCATCTTTGTGATCATCAGTCAATACAGTACTCATAATAGTCCGACCTCATGTAATACTTCATGCAAATGGGAAGGATCCAGGGGCTTTTTGATAAAAGAAGCGGCACCCAGCTGTTTGACTCTCTTTTGCGAATAGGGCTGAATGTCCGCACTAATTACAATGACTATAGTTTTGGCATCAATATCATGCAAATACTCTAAAACCTCAAAACCATCCATTTCCGGCATGGTTAAATCTAAAAACAATACATCTGCCAATCCCTGAGAATAATTATCAATTGCTTCTTTTCCATTCTGTGCTTCATGCACTTCAATATCCCATTCTTCCGGGAGTGCCCGTATCACTGATTTTCGGGACATTCTCGAATCATCTGCGATAGTGACATTTACGGCCATACCACTCTCCTTATTCTTCAAAAATATTAGACTGGGATTCTAATAGCTGGGGCATTAGCTCCATCAGCATGGCACTCACCTGTTCCGGTAACTCTAAAGAAAGCTGTTCAAACTGATCTTCCGACTCCAGTGGTTCTGTCAGTGTTGCCAGCGCAATTGCACTGCCAAGCCTTTCTACTTCCTTTTCACTGGTAAATAACACTTTATTCTGATTTAAAATCAGCTCACCGGTTTCGATTTCATATCCCCACAGAATAAGCAGATATGCTGCGACAACATGATGATCTTCATAACTGTCCTGCAACCCCAGAAAATCTCTGACCTGCTCTTCAGAGGCGCCTTCTTCAATCACCAGTAATCGGCCGATCGCGGTCAGGATACTGGCAATAAAGACTTTATCCTGATCTCCCCGGCTGAATTTAAGATATTTAGCAAACATTCTGGCAATCGACGCAGTTTTCAGCGCCTTCTCAGAAATTCTTTTCTGCAGCGCGGGGGAGACTCTTTTGTAAGGAATATGGGTTAATAATGAAAGGGCAATGGTTTCAAGCAGGGTGGCTCCAAGCCGGCCAATCGCTTCCGGCAGGGAATCCGTTACCCGGCGAAAACCAAAATATGAAGAGTTAGCAATCTGAAATACCCGGGCGATCAAAGCAGGCTCGTGGCTGATCACATTTGCCATCAAACGTAAATCACAATCAGGTGAAGCAATCACTCTTTGCAATTCACGAACCGCATTTGGCAAAACAGGCAACCCGGAAAGCAACCCCAGCTTTCTGCGACAGGCACCATTAAAAGGCATTTTGTGTAAACGTTCCGCACTGACAAACAGACGTTCGAAATCATATTGTGTAAAGGGTTTCGGTAACACAAAGTGAGCAAAATCATGCGCTCTTTTGGGGATGTCTGCCGAAGTGTCGCCGGTCAGTAAAACCCGGACAGCCTCCGGGAAGGTCTTCTTTACCTCCCCCAGCAGCTCATCCCCTTTCTTCTTTGGCATCAAAAGATCAGAAATAAAAATTGCAGGTTCACCAAAACCTGATTTTTCCCAGTATCCCATCCAGTTTAAAGGATCAGGGACCAGCAAGACTTTCCACTCCGGACGCAGACACCGGAACAACCGGCCTATCGCCTTGAGCATAAATTCGTCATCATCAACACATATCACTTCCAGTTTCATAGCTGTTCCTTCTCAATGTGTTGCTGAGTTAAGATAGGATTCGATCTCTTCTTTCAGATGATTACATTTCACCTCTATACCGGTCAGCCGGGACATATCATCACAAATATTCAGTTCAGCGGATTCAGTGTCTGTTTCGATTTGCTGAAAATCATCGGCTAAATCGTCGGCACCTATGAGCCGGGTTGACGATTTAATACGGTGAGAAAAAACCCGTACCTGTTCCAGATCTTTTTTCAGCCAACAGGTTCTTAAGTCTGTCAGAACATCAGAAACAGATGTTAAATAGCCTTTCAGGATTTCTTCGACATGCTCTTCGCCGACCATTTCAGCTACCCGCCCCGGCTTGAAATACTTTATTTCCACCATATTTCACCCTCAACATGGACCCTGAAAAACAAAATCCACCGATAAACAATGCCTTGCCATCACACAATGATAAGTGTAGTTGATCTTCAGAAAGAGGGATGCCGAAAACGCTGCGTATCTTAACAAAAATGCGTATTGCTGCATCTGCAGCAAAGGGAAGAGGTATGCTGTCAATTAAGCAGAAACAAGATTTAAATATACCCAAACAACCTGAAGATGCAGGGTTCAGGTTGCTTGGGTATAAAGCAAAAAAAAACCGCTCATCATGGATGAGCGGCATTCAGTTCAGCGGGATAGACATAGTCCGGATTGATTCACTCCGGGTTTTAATTGATGAAAAACATCACAAAAAAATCAATCTCCTTTGACTTCATTCCGCAACCGGAAGTTCAGAGGAAACCTGAGTCGTTTTCTCCTGATCAGCGGCTCTCCAGCCGCCGCCAAGTGCTTTATACAAACTCACCCGGCTGACAAGCAGATTCAAATGCGCCGATAGTTCACTTTCCCTTGCACTGAACAGCGATCGTTGTGCATCGAGTAAATCCATATAACTGTCATTTCCCTGCTCATACCGCATTTTTGCCAATTCATAATAATCTTTATTGGCAGCCAGATTCGACTTTTGTGCATGCCATTCTTCCATGTAGTATTGCTGACCCAGCAATGCATCAGAAACCTCTTTAAACGCGGTTTCAATCGCCTCCTGATAAACAATCACAGATTTTTGCCTGGTGATTTTTGCAACATCCAGCGAAGCCTGATTGCTTCCCCAGTCAAAAACGGGCACGGAGATACCAGGAACGAATTGCCACATCCCTGAGGCTGAGCCGAACAAATCTTCCAGAGAACTACTCATTGTGCCAGCATTGGCTGTCAAACTGATTCGCGGGAAAAATGCAGCTCTCGCAGCACCGATATTTGCGTTGGCAGCTTTCAATGAATGTTCTGCAGCAAGAATATCCGGCCGGGACAGAAGCAGCTCTGAAGAAGCCCCCACTTTCAGATCAGTCAACATTCGCCCGTCTTCCTGCGGCAAACGGGCATGGATATGCTGATTCACTGGCGCTCCGACCAGCTGCCTCAGAGTATTATATTGCTGTGCAACTGACAGCTTATACTTCGCCAGCGTTGCTTCAGCACTGTGCAGCGCTGTCTTACTCTGCGCCAACGTCAATGCACTACTGTATCCGGAATCATAGCGCGTTTGTACCAGCGCCAGCGTTTCTTTGTAGGCTTTAACCGTCTCTTCTGTCAGATTCAGTAACTCCTGTTCCGCCAGCAGCCGGATATAGGCTGAAGCGACTTCTGAAACCAGAGAAATCACCGCACTTCTGCGATTTTCATCCTGAGCAAAATAAGACTCCAGTGCCGCGGACGACAAGTTTTTCACCCGGCCAAACAAGTCCAGCTCGTAGCTGGTCACACCAATGGTCGCTGAATACTGAGAACTATAAACAGTGCCGGTACCAGTCACCGCATCAGATGTTCTCTGACGGGTTCCGGAGCCGGTTGCATCCAGTGACGGAAAACGGGCACTATCCTGAATACGATACTGTGCCTGCATCGATGCCACACTCAGCAAAGTTTGCTTCAAATCTTTATTATGCGTCAGAGCCGATTCAATCAGTGATTGCAGCTGTTGATCAGACATAAATGTCCGCCAGTCTGGTAATGCAGTCTCATTCGATGCCGTCTGTTCAATGCCATGCCAACCGTCCGAAGACGGAGACTCAGGGCGCTGATAGTCTGGCGCAAGACTACATCCACTTAGTCCTGCGACCATGAGCAGAGATAATAATTTAACCCGCATCTGACACCTCCTCAGATGGCTGAATAGTTGCACCAATCTGTCTTGGCTTTGTTCGGAATAAGCGCATCACCAAAACAAAAAACACCGGCACAAAGAAAATAGATAACACAGTCGCAGAAATCATCCCGCCGACAACGCCCCAGCCAATCGCATGACGGCTTGCCGCACCGGCGCCAGAGCTCAGAGCCAGCGGCAAAACCCCCAGAATAAAGGCGAAAGAAGTCATTAAGATCGGACGTAAACGCATCCGGCATGCTTCCACCGTGGCTTTGAATAACGGCATTCCCTGATCGTAAAGCGATTTGGCAAATTCAACGATCAGGATGGCATTTTTCGCCGATAGCCCTATTGTCGTTAATAAACCAACCTGGAAGTAAATATCGTTTGATAATCCCTTGAGCATGGTTGCTGCAACTGCACCGAAAATGCCCAGCGGCACCACCAGAATAACTGAGAACGGCACACTCCAGCTCTCATAAAGCGCGGCAAGACACAGGAAGACGATTAACAGTGAAATAGCATACAGTGCACTGGCCTGAGAACCGGACTGTTTCTCCTGGTAAGAAATACCGCCCCATTCAACACCAATACCATCCGGTAACTGACTGACAATATCTTCAATGGCTTTCATCGCATCTCCGGTACTTTTTCCAGGCGCAGCCGCCCCCTGGATATTCACGGAAGGGAAGCCATTGAAACGCTCCAGCCTTGGAGAACCAAATGTCCAGTAGGTCCGGGCAAAGGCATCAAAAGGAACCATATCACCGTCAGAGTTTCTGACATGCCAGAGGCTGAAATCTTCCGGATTCATCCGGTACTTAGCATCAGACTGGACATAAACTTTCTTAATTCTTCCGTTATCAACAAAATCATTGACATAAGCAGAACCCCATGCCGTTGATAACGTTGAATTAATATCACTGACCGAAACGCCCATTGCCATTGCCTTTTCGTAGTCGATATCAATTCGCAGCTGCGACGTATCTTCCATACCATTCGGACGAACAGAAGCCAGTACCGGGTTTTGAGCTGCCATACCAAGCAACTGATTCCGGGCCTGAATCAATTTGTCATGTCCCAGATTGCCGCGATCAACCAGATAAGCATCAAAACCACTGGATGTACCCAGGGCCGGCACTACCGGAATATTAAAGGTGAATATCTGCGCTTCTTTCACCTGTGAGAGAGCACCCCAGGCCCGGCCAATAATGGCATTCACAGCCTGAGCCGGACTCTGACGCTCATCCCAGTCTTTCAGCTTCACAAAGGCCATCGCCATATTTTGTCCGCTGCCGGCAAAACTGAATCCGGCCACACTGAATACTGAAGCAACGCTGTCTTTTTCATCGTTGATAAAGTGACTCCGCACCTTATCGACAACTTTCAGTGTTCGTTCCTGGGTCGCACCGCTGGGCAGTTTGATCATCACCATGACGACCCCCTGATCTTCCTCAGGCAGGAAGGACGTGGGTAGTTTTGTCCACATCAACACAAGCCCGCCAACAATCAGAGCGTATATCAATACATAACGAAGCTTATGGGTCAGCCCTTTCTCCACTGTATTTCTGTAACGGATCGTGCCCTGATTAAACAGCTTATTAAACAGTGCCACGGGCCCCCGTTGTGCCAGATGACTGCCTTCGGTCAACGGACGTAAAATCGTCGCACACAGTGCAGGTGTCAAAATCATTGCCACAAGAACAGACAACACCATCGACGAAACAATTGTGATCGAAAACTGTCGGTAAATAGAACCGGGTGCGCCGCCAAAAAATGCCATCGGAATAAACACCGCACTTAAAACCAGTGCAATCCCGACCAGTGCACCGGTAATTTGCCCCATAGATTTCCGGGTTGCTTCCAGCGGTGACAACCCATCTTCAGCCATCACCCGCTCGACGTTTTCGACCACCACTATCGCATCATCCACCAATAACCCGATCGCCAGCACGAGGCCGAACATGGTTAAAGTGTTAATGGAAAAATCAAATGCAGACATAATGCCGAATGTGCCCAGCAGTACAACCGGGACAGCAATTGTCGGAATGAGTGTTGCACGAAAGTTTTGCAGGAAAAGATACATCACCAGAAAGACCAGAATAACCGCTTCAATCAGTGTATGTACCACTTCTTCAATCGAAATCTTAACAAACGGTGTTGTATCGTAAGGGAACACAACCTTCAGGTTTTTCGGAAAGTACTGAGAAAGTTCTTTCATCTTGGCCCGGACTGCATCAGAGGTATCCAGCGCATTCGCACCGGTCGCCAGCTTCACAGCAATACCCGTCGCATACATACCGTTAAACTGTGCAACTGCCTTATAACTTTCTCCACCCAGTTCAACCCGGGCAACGTCTTTTAAACGAATCTGAGCACCGTCAGTGTCAACACTTAAAAGGATATTCTGAAAGTCGTCAACCGTGCTTAAGCGGCCCTGAGAAGTGATAGTTGCATTCAGCTGCTGACCTTTGACCGCAGGAGAACCGCCAATTTCCCCCACAGAAACCTGGGTATTCTGTGCGCTAATCGCACTGGTTACATCAATGGTCGTCAGGCTGTATTTATTCAGTTTATGCGGGTCCAGCCAGATACGCATCGCATGCTGCGCACCAAACACATCCACTTCACCGACACCCTGAACACGACTCACTGACTCCTTCACGTTGGAAATGACATAGTCCGACAACTCGGTATTATTCATCGTACCGTCAGTCGAAATAAAACCAACCACCATCAAAAAACTACTGGTCGATTTCGCCACCGTAATCCCCTGATTCACGACCGAATCAGGCAGGTTCGATTCAACGGCATTGAGTTTATTCTGAACCTGAACCTGGGCAATATCCGGATCAGTACCGGTTGCAAACGTTAACTGAGTTGAAAAACGTCCGGAAGAATCACTGCTTGAGGACATATATAACAGGTTATCGATCCCCGTCATATTCTGCTCAATAATCTGGGTCACACTGTTTTCAACTGTTTTCGCCGATGCCCCGGTATAGTTCCCGGTAATACTGACTGCAGGCGGTGCAATCTGCGGATACTGCTCAATTGGAAGCATCTTGATTGCTAACGTACCCGCAAGCATGATGATGATTGCAATGACCCAGGCAAAAATTGGTCTGTCTATAAAAAAGCGGGCCATATATTACTGCTCCTGTGCTATCTCTTTCTGATTCACTTTCACAGAACTACCTGCATGAACCTTCTGTAATCCGCTGACAATCACTTTATCGCCAACCTTCAGGCCTGACTCAACCAGCCAGTCAGTACCGATCACACGATTCGCAACAATTTCACGATCTTCGGCTTTATTGTCCTTGCTGATCACCATCACATGCGCATTACCCTGAACATCACGACTCACTGCTGCCTGAGGTACCAGAATTGCGTCAGGTCGTTGCTCTACCGGTACATCAGCCCGGACATACAAACCCGGTAATAACATCTGATCCGGATTGGGTAACAAGGCGCGAAGACTCACCGTCCCGGTTTTTTCATCAACAGTGACATCAGTAAACTGTAATGTGGCCTCCTGAGAGATTTTGGTCCCGTCATCCAGACTCAGATGAATGCCATTTAACTTCTGTTCTCCCTTCTGAGAATGCTTCTGTCTGAGTTTGAGTAATTCATTCCCGGACTGAGACAAATCAACATACAATGGATTCAATTGCTGAATTTTAGCCAGATAAGCCGTTTGGTTAGCAGTCACCAATGCACCTTCCGTGACCGAAGATTTACCAATCCGGCCGGAAATAGGTGCCTTAATTTTGGTATAATCCAGATTAATCTGAGCCGCTTTAACCTGGGCTTTTGCCGCCATCACCGATGCAATACCCGCCCGGTAAGTTGCCTGCGAATCTTCATAATCCTGTTCACTGATGGCTCTTTTCTGAATCAGATTCTGATAGCGCTGCGCCTGAAGTTTAGCCTTCTCCAGTGTTGCTTCTGCGGAAGCTAAATCCGCTTTAGCACTATCCAGTGCGGCTTCATAAGTTGAAGGGTCGATCTGATATAGGATATCGCCTTGCTTCACCATGCTGCCTTCAACAAACAGCCGTTTTAAAATTATTCCGGCGACCTGAGGACGAACCTCAGCAATCCGGTATGCGCTGGTCCGTCCCGGCAAACGCGTGGTCAGCTCCAGAGGACGGGACTGAATCGTCACTGCATCAACAGCCACAGCCTGCGGTGGGTGATTTGCAGCTGATTCTGTCGCATCGGGCTGACACCCGGTGATTGCCAATGCAAGACTGATAGCAAGAATTGACTGACGACAAAGGGGAAAATATTTCGTCATGCATTACTCTCCTGAATACAGCTGTCAGGATTTTTAAACAGCCGTCATAGATAAAAAATCTGATATTTCCATATCAGACAATGATTCATTTCACGTAAACAAATAACTTTCGGGTAACAAATTTGACCGTATACCCTCAGCAGTAAAGAAGCCGGACATAAGCGGGCTATACTTTAAATCAGCAAACCACGGCCCCGGAAAAACAACAACCTGGGTATAGTAATCTGTAAACAGGTTAAAATGTGGTTAATAACCGCCGGTAATCTGATTCAGAACCACGTCAAACCACTATGTTTTGAACATTATTTTAAATCAGATCAAAAAAACTGTTTTTCAACGACAGCTCTCAAATTCAGGTAATTAGCGGGTTGTTGCAGCCAGTGTTCCACCAGCCAGAATAAAAGCACTGCCAGATATCCGGTTGAATAATTTTCCGGCACCAGGTCCGGATATAAAAGCGCCGACTTTCTTTCCTGCCACAGCATAAATAAACATGATTGAACAATCCATTACAAACCATGTCACTGCCAAAATTATCAGCTGGGAAAGAAAAGGAGAACTGACATCGATAAACTGAGGAAACAGCGCACCGAAAAAGAGTAAATCTTTAGGATTGCCGACACCAACGATATATCCGCTGCGAAAACAATGGGAAAATGTCGCTTTGCCTTCAGAGTATTGCCGGGTTCCGGCAGATTGCCCCAGCCGGATAGGCTCTGAACACCATGTCTGAATTCCCAGATAAATCAGATAAACACCACCCGCAATTTTCAGAAACAGAAACAGCGATGCAGAAGATTGCAAAATTGCCCCGACACCAAACGCTGACAGTCCCATTAATGTCAGTGCTGCAATACCGCCACCAAGAATCGTTCCAAGCGCTTTCTTTGTGCCGTATCTTGCACCATGCGTCAGACATAAAATGGCCGAAGGTCCCGGAAAAGCAATCAGTGCAGAAATAACGGCAAGAAACATCAGCCATTGGTGTACTTCCATAAAAAACATCCTGTTATGAGCCGGGAAAGGATGTCAATAAACCATATTTCCGGACAAAAGGCCATCAAATCATACTGGCATCAAAGGAATAAACTTTCACCACATCATTAAAAAACCAACCGGTTACGGTTGGTTTTTTGCAGCCTGATACCTGATACCTGATAAATATTATTCAGCCATTTCTCTTGCGGTACGGATGTAGAAATCACGTAATTTCATCGCAACCGGGCCCGGTTTACCTTCCCCGATTTCACGATCATCAATGGCAACGACAGGCCAGACAAATGTTGTCGCTGAGCTGATAAATGCTTCTTTTGCGGCATAAGCTTCTTCAATCGTGAACAGACGTTCTTCAATTTTCAGGTCTGAATCTTCCGCCAGCTTCATCAATGCAGCCCGGGTAATACCATGCAGGATATCATTACTCAGCGGACGGGTAACCAGTGTGCCTTCCTGCGTCACAATATAAGCATTACTCGAACCACCTTCAGTCACATAACCATCTTCAATCAGCCAGACATCAGAAGCACCGGCAGCATGAGCTGCATGCTTGGCAAGACAAGCAGGCAACAGGCTGGTTGTTTTAATATCACGGCGTCTCCAGCGGATATCATCATAAGAGATAACCTTAATCCCTTTTTGGGCTATTGCACTATTAACTAACTGTTTCGCCTGAGTAAATAAAACCAGAGTGGGCTCAATGTCTTCACTGTAAGAAAAGTCACGATCACTTTCAGCACCACGGGTCAGTTGCAGGTAAACACCACCTTCTTCAACCCCGTTTTTCTTAATCAGCGTTCTCTGAATTTCAACCAGTTCTTCCGCACTAACCGGAATTTTAATGCCAAGTTCATGACATGAACGCTCAAGACGAGCCATATGTCCGGCATTATCGACCAGTTTGCCATCCAGCACAGAGGTCACTTCATAAACCGCATCAGCAAACAGAAAGCCACGGTCAAAAATAGATATTTTAGCTTCAGATTCAGGTACATACGCACCATTCACATAAACAATTCGTTCCATAATATATTCTTCCTTCATCCCCACAATGCTGAGTCAAAAGGCATCATCTGATTCGCTTCAAATCTGAATCCATGCTCAATATCTTTACTCAACAATAAAGGACCATCCAAATCAACAACTTCAACACCCTGTGCGACAACAAAAGCCGGCGCCATACTCAGTGAAGAAGACAACATACAACCCACCATGACTCTTAGTCCTGCAGCTTCAGCGTCTTTCTTCAGCGCCAGTGCTTCAGTCAAACCACCGGTTTTATCCGTTTTAATATTAATCATGTCATAGCGGCCAATAATTTTTGGCAAACTCTTCCTGTCATGACATGATTCATCAGCACAAATCGGAATCGGACGCTCCAGGTTATCCAGCACCGCATCCTGATCTGCATGGAATGGTTGCTCAATCATGGCAACATTCAGCTTTTGCAGCTCAGGAATCAGTGCCTGATAAGTTTCAACATCCCAGGCTTCATTCGCATCCAGAATAATGGTGGCATCCGGTGCACCTCGGCGAACCGCTATCACACGTTCTAAATCTTCCGCACCGCCGAGTTTTAATTTCAGCAACGGACGAAATGAGTTCTCAACCGCAGCCTGTTCCATCTTTCGCGGCTTATCCAGTGATAAGGTATAAGCCGTCGTCAATGGTTCCGGCGTGGCTTGTACTAAAGACCAGATACTTTCACCCTGATACTTACAGGCCAGATCCCACATCGCGCAATCGACGGCATTGCGGGCAGCACCTGAAGGCAGCAGAGACTGTAGCTGAGTGCGATCAATCCCACATTTGATTTCCGGAATAATCCCCCGGATCTGCCCCATCACACTTTCAATGGACTCCTGATAACGGGCATAAGGGACACATTCTCCCCGCCCGGTGACACCATCTTTTTCAATTTCAACAATAATGGTATCAGCTGAAGTTTTACTGCCCCGTGAGATTGTAAAACTTCCGCGAATCGGCCAGCTTTTTGTGTACAGACTGATATTCATTACAACTCCGAAAGATGATCAACAATACGCCCGACACCTTGTCTGAAAGGGTCAACAACCGGCAAGCCGACTTTTTCTTCCAGCTGACTCATGTAAGTCAGTGCAGCGTCTTCATCCAGTGCAGAAGTATTGACTGAAACACCAACAAAACGAGCAGCCGGATTTGTCAGACGTGCTGCTGCAAGGTTAGCTTCCATACAAACGTCAATCTCAGGTAATTTGTATTCCGGTAATCCGCGCATATGTTCACGGGTTGGCTCATGGCAGAGAACCAAAGCGTCAGCCTGAGAACCATGAATCAATCCGGTTGTTACACCGGCAAAAGAAGCATGGAATAAAGAACCCTGTCCTTCAATCACATCCCAGTGTGCTTCATCGTTTGCTGGCGTAATAGTTTCAATTGCGCCGGCGATAAAGTCAGCAACAACACAATCGGCACTTACACCGCCACCCGTAATCAGAATACCGGTTTGACCTGTTGCTCTGAAATCTGCATCCATTCCCCGGTCTTTCATTTCTTTTTCAATGGCCAGAGAGGTATACATTTTTCCGACTGAGCAATCTGTACCCACTGTCAGTAAACGCTTACCTGAACGGGGTTTGCCATTGGCAACCGGATAAGCCTGAGAAGGATAACGCACATCAAACAGCGACCGGCCGTGCTTCTGAGCACATTCAACTAATGCCGGAATATCATTCAGTTTATTATGCAGGCCTGCCGCGATATCCATGCCTGCTTCCAGCGCCTCAATCAGCACACTAACCCACTCATCAGAAATAATACCGCCGCGGTTCGCTACTCCGATCACCAGCGTTTTAGCACCGGCATTGACCGCTTCCGCAATGGACATATCAGTCAGTCCACAATCAGCTTTACAACTGTCTAAACGAAACTGACCTACACAATACTCAGGGCGCCATGTTTTGATTCCCTGAGCAACTTTTGCAGCTAAAGCATCTGCTGCATCACCTAAAAACAATAAATAAGGCTTTTTCAGTTCCATCTTTTTCTTTACTCCGTCGCTAAATTTGTGAGTGAACCCGTCACACTTTCAATTCTTTTGAACATTTCACTAATCATTAAGCAAAATACATGACAATTATTCTGAAGGGAATGATTCAGCAGTGAATACAATATCGAATATAAAGGCGCATACTGAATTTAAATTCATTAAATATGAATTTAAATTTATTTTTGCATCTTTTTAAGATTTAACAGAAAAATCCGGACAGAAGCTTTTTTTCAGAGTCATATTCCAAACGAAGGTTATAAGTCAGAAAAAAACTTCACTGAACAGATAAATTCGAATTTATATAATTTTGTAAAAAAGCCGATAAAACAGAGATTCACACTAACAAAAAAAATCATCAACATATTTAAAAACACGATATACATCACAGATAATCGTAATCCTACAAGCTTAACATTTACACCAATTGCACCAACACGGTGCTTTATGCACTACTATTGATCATGAAAGTGTTGTTTTTCTGCTTTAATCAGGTGAATCAGCAGACACGCTTCAGTAATTAGCGTAAAATATGCAAATACCAGCCCTGAGAGTCAAAACAGAATATTTAACTAAATTTATCATGAACACCGAAATTAAATAAAAACACCTCCGATAATCTGAAATCCTGACAACATTTTTTATTATCATCGATCACCCCGGATGCTTCCGGCACAAACAATATAGAAATACATGAACGGTGGCTGGTCTGTAACTTGCTAAAATTAGTAGTGAAATGGATCGGGACAGATCGCCTGTAAGTGAGAAGAACCCATAAAAATGTGCTTAAGGTTGTATTTCAATCCATGATTGCCATGATCCATTCGCATCAGGACAGACAAACAATTCAATCGATTTATCAATATCAGGAACGATTATGATCACAGCAGAAGCCGTCATTGATTTACAGGCATTAAGGAATAACTACAACAAACTGAAAGCGCAGTGCAACAGCCAGGAACTGGTTGCTGTGATTAAAGGTGACGCATACGGACACAATGCAGTCAAAGTTGCAAAAGCTCTCCCTGACGCGGACGTGTTTGCGGTATCCAGAATAGAGGAAGCGGTTGAACTCCGCGAAGCGGGTATTACCCAACCGGTATTATTACTTGAAGGCTGCTTTTGCAGCGATGATCTGAAAACCGCCTCTTCACTCAACCTCCAGACAACCATTCACTGCGCTGAACAACTTGACGATTTCAAACAGACCAAACTGGAAAATAAAATCACTGTCTGGCTGAAACTGGACACTGGCATGCACCGTCTGGGGGTTCAGCCTGATGAGCTGGAAGATTATGTCAACCAGATTCAGGACACACACCAGGTCAAAGGTGATGTCGGTTTCATCAGTCATTTCAGTTGTGCCGATGAGCTTTCATCACCTGCAACACTCGCCCAGTTGGAATTATTTAAAACATGTACCGCTCCTTATCCCGGCCCGAAAACACTGGCAAACTCTGCCGGAATCATTTACTGGAAAGACGCACATTTTAATGTCTCCCGCGCAGGCATTGCTTTATATGGAATTTCTCCTATTCCGGACAAGAAAGGCGCAGACCACAATCTGACGCCGGTGATGACACTGAATTCGCGGCTTATCGCAGTCAGAAAGCATCAGGCCAACGAGCCTGTTGGCTACGGAGCGCTTTGGCAATCCAGTCACGCAACGAATATTGGTGTCATCGCAATGGGATATGGCGATGGTTATCCGCGCTCAACCCCGATGGGAACACCGGTCTATATTAACGGGCGTATTGTTCCGGTTGCGGGCAGAATTTCAATGGATATGATTACCGTAGACTTAGGCCCTGATGCCACAGACAAAGTAGGTGATCTCGTTGAATTTTGGGGAAACAACCTGCCTGTCGAAGAAGTCGCCCGACATATCGGAACCATTCCTTATGAACTGGTTATCCAACTGACAAAACGGGTGGTCAGAACATTTATTGGTGAATAAACACCTCTCTTCCTTCTATTAAGGCAGCAATCATGCTGCCTTTTTGTTATCCGCACCATATCTCTGCTTTTCAACATCAGATGATCAGATCAACCTCCAATAAACATATGTCAAAATAAAATAAAAAAACCAAATTGACATATGTCATTTAATGACGCATTATCTTTGTACACAGACAATCTGAAGTTACAAAGTTGTTTGGGTATATAAAACCGGGCTGAAAAACCAACTGCTTGCAAAACAGACATCATATAATATGAAATCAGTTCAGTTATACTCAGCCAGTAATCGTCAAGACTTATGAAGGAGCTATTCATGGATAAGATTCACGTTGCTTTCATTGGATTAGGTGTCATGGGGTATCCAATGGCAGGACACCTTTCTGAGGCCGGACATCACACCAGCGTGTTTAACCGTACCTCACAAAAATCTGCCGCCTGGGAAAAACAATATCGTGGTATTGCCTGTGATACCCCGGCAAAAGCTGCCACTGGTAGTCAGATCATTTTTCTCTGCGTCGGCAATGATGATGATGTAAGAAGTGTGATGTATGGGGAAGACGGGATATTAGCCGGCGCAAATCCCGGCGCTATCATTGTTGATCACACCACCACGTCTGCAGAGCTTGCCCTCGAATTAGCCACTGCATGTCAGACACGGGACATGCATTTTATCGATGCCCCGGTTTCAGGCGGACAGGCAGGAGCAGAAAATGGGACACTGACCGTCATGTGTGGCGGTGAGGCGGATATATTTGAACAGATACAACCTGTGGTTGCCTCTTATGCTAAACAGGCCGTTTTGCTGGGTGCGCACGGACAGGGACAGCGTTGTAAGATGGTTAACCAAATCTGTATTGCCGGCATATTGCAAGGGTTGAGTGAAGCATTGTCACTGGCAAAACATGCCCATCTCGACATTGAACAGGTCGTTGATGTATTAAAACATGGCGCTGCCGGTTCATGGCAAATGGAAAACCGGGCTGTGACTATGTCTGATGATCAATTCGATTTTGGATTTGCAATCGACTGGATGCGTAAAGATTTAGGCTTTTGCATCAATGAAGCTGAAAAGCATCAGCTTGATCTTCCGATGACAAAAAATGTAGACCAGTTGTATGCAAACCTTCAGCAACAAGGTTTAGGACGAATGGACACATCCGTATTGATCAAAGCTTATGATCAGAATAAATGATCTCAGCCTGCTCTCTGATTCATTTCAGAGAGCATTCGCTTCATCGGTATAAAACGGATACCATTCACCTCTTCTTCCTCCCCCTCGACAATAAATCCATTTGCCAGATAAAAAGAGACCGCATTCGGCGAAGCTTTCAGTTCTAACGTATCAGAGGTAACGAATTCAGAGATCAGGTGATCTAATAATTTGCGTCCGATCCCACATCCCTGTATACAACCGGCCACAAAGAGTTTTGTAATATACCGGCCCTTTCTGATGGCAGCAAATCCAAGTAACTTATCATCGATCACCAGCTTTACGGACTGATAGTCTGCACCTAAAACTGAAACCCGGACTTCATTGGCAACAACGGATAAGAAATATGCCTGCCCGGTATCACTCAAACCCGGGAAGATGTCGCTTCGGGCAACATTTGTAACCAGTTCAATAATTGCTTCAATATCTTCCGTTTCCGCCTTCTTTATATACATCTATGTTTTCAACTCCCTGCGACAACACCTGTCAGTTGTAAACTGTCAGATTAATACATATCAGGTATATTTGACTATATCACCACCGAAGAATTCCATCTAATGGCCACCAGGCTGAATACGACCGGTGTTATACCCAAACAATCTGAATATTTTCTTACAAATTTTGTATTTTATACAGACTAAAAATATTTCAGCCATTCACATCATTCAATTATAATAGTCAGGACAAATTAAATAACTGCGTTACCTTTCATAGATTAAAATCATTATATTCACCTCCATACATATATATTTTCTCTTCTGATAAGCATTATCTATATTTAAAAGTTACAAAAGTAAAAGATAGTTACATTAGAGACATCATCAATCTATTCTCTGAAACATATTGCTAGACTGGCGTCATAAAAATCATAAAACCTATATTCTAATTAAGAGAAGGTGAACATATGTTGACCAGCCCAACAATAAATATAAATGAAAAACGTATGGCGCATATTATATTTGCGTTGTCAGCCATCATCATTTTACTTGCGACAGTCGAGAATAAGATGCCTTCCGGCATCATCGGTGCGATAGGCGTTATGGCCGTCGTTGGATACATACTGAATGTGATCGGAGACAAAACCCCCATCATCAATCAATTTTTTGGTGGTGGTGCGATTGTGATTATCTTCGGTTCTTCTTATTTGTTTCACAGTAACCTGCTCCCCCATGAAATCGCCACTTCTATAACAACTTTTGTTAAGAGTGGCGGTTTCCTCTCATTCTTTATTGCCAGCCTGGTTACCGGATCCATTCTCGGAATGGAAACGGACGTGCTGAAAAAAGCCGCGCTGAAATATATCCCGGTTATTTTTGGCGGTGTGGCTATGTCCTTTTTACTGGCAGGTATCGTCGGCAGTTTTCTCGGAGAAGGTTTCTTTGACTCTATTATGCTGATCGCCCTGCCCATCATGGGCGGCGGTATGGGGGCCGGTGCTGTTCCGCTGGTTGAAATTATGTCCGGCAATACCAATATGTCGGCAGAAATGCTGATGTCAAAAATGGTACCGGCACTGGCTATTGGTAATGCCATGGCAATTGTGATGGCCGGCCTTTTAAGTAAATTAGGTAATGTTTACCCGGCCCTCACAGGAAATGGGAAACTGATTCGCGCTTCACACGATGAAGATACATCAGACACGCAACAGTCTGAAAGTACACTTTCGATTGATGTATTAGGCATCGGCGCCCTGCTGGCAATCACCATGTATTACGTCGGTAGTATGTTAAGCTCTGTGATCAACATGCACACATATGCCCTGATGATTCTGTTTGTCGCTTTTGTCAAAGTATTGGGTGTCATCCCACGTGGACTTGAACAGGCAGCCCATGCCTGGTACAAATTTGTGGTCAACAACTTAACACCAGCCTTATTAGTGGGTATTGGCGTTGCCTACACCGATTTAAATCAAATCATCGCTTCACTCAGTATCAGCTATTTCCTGATGGTCTTTGCGACTGTACTTGGCGCAATTCTGGGCGCTGCAATCATCGGACATCTGATGGGATTCTACGCAATTGAAGCCGCGATCACTGCCGGTTTATGTATGGCCAATATGGGTGGCACCGGCGATGTCGCAGTGCTTGCCGCGTCAAAAAGAATGTCACTCATGCCTTTCGCACAGATTTCATCCCGAATCGGGGGTGCATTCATGCTTATTCTTGCAACCGTGATTCTTTCACTTTTAAAATAGCAAACCACTGCATAAGTAAAAATCCGCCTTCTTAGAAGGCGGCTTTGGTTTACAGCCCCCTGAAAGGGAGCATTCTCGCGCTGTTAGTTCATCTTCAACTCTAACTGCGCCTCGTATTCTTGATCTTTCTTATCTTGGTGTCTGACGTAACGTCTGATGATTTCTTCATTTACGCCAACCGTATCGACAAAGTAACCTCTTGCCCAAAAATGATTTCCCCAGAGCTTCTTTCTTATATGCGGGAATTTGTTAAACAACCGGATTGCCGAACGTCCTTTCAACATCCCCATCAACGTTGAGATAGACACTTTTGGTGGAACTATCACAACCAGATGAACATGATCTTGCTGAACATTTAGTTCCAAGACCTCGCAATCTTTCATATTGCATAAAATATAGATTGAGCGATAAAGCTCCTTACCTACGTTACCTTTCAGGATCTTGAATCTGTATTTCGGCGTCCAAACTATATGGTATTTACAACGCCAATAGACATGTGATGAACTTCTATAGTCGCCCATGTTTTTTGTTTCCTCTTACTTGTGGTGAATAAGAGGTTTACTTCTAACATGGGCATTTCTTCGGGCAATAGCCCCAAGGTTCAATCACCACCGCCCAAGGCGGTGGTTTAGGGATGACAATAAAATAAAAGCCACATCGATTGTGGCTTTTTTATTATTTGTATTCATATCAACTTCTATTGATAAAAATAAATAATGATACACATAGATAAATCACAATATAAACCATAAATTTAAATACGGGATGAAATATTATATCTATTACTGACACTTAGCTTTTAACTTAATTAACCATATTGTCATTCCATTAATATGATTAAAATCACTATGAATCCAATAATAATAACCAGATATACCCAAACAACCTGAAGATGCAGGTTTCAGTGAGATTTGTCTGGCTCTGAGACAAGGCACTGATTTGATGACATAGTCATTCTACGTTGAAAATCAGTCACGCAGGACAGGAGCCAATCCATCTCGCTGAACATGCATCATGAGGTCACTTGGGTATATTCCTCTCTGATAAATGCCATTTCTGGTGATTATCAACTGCTGTTTAAAGTGTCATTAACAATGTCAACTATTATTAATAGTTTAAAAAGTTACAAAAGCTTTAAATAGTTACATTTGCTGCAAAATCAATATTTTCATCTGAGTAGATTGTTAGAATAACCACATAAAAATCACGGCAAACAGTCTGGTACTGAGTGATACAAAATTAACAGTCAGCCCAAAGGAAATGCATTCAAAATCAAAATAATAAGAATGCATCTGTCATGTCCGGGCCCAACTGCTCAACCGGGCCCGGACATCTCTTTTACTGAAGAATTCATATCATTGAGTCATCAGTAAGTTTAATTACAAAAACATATACACTTGGAGGATAACTGTGAAAACAATTACCACAGATATCGCTGTCATCGGAGCTGGTGGCGCCGGACTTCGTTCTGCTATCGCAGCTGCAGAAGCTAACCCGGATTTAGATATTGCTCTGATTTCTAAAGTCTATCCAATGCGTTCTCATTCCGTTGCCGCCGAAGGCGGTTCAGCAGCGGTCATTAAAGATGAAGATAGTCTGGACAATCATTTTAATGATACGGTCGGCGGGGGTGACTGGTTATGTGAGCAGGATGTCGTTGAATACTTCGTTTCTAACGCAACCCGGGAAATGATCCAGATGGAACAGTGGGGATGCCCGTGGAGCCGGAAAGAAAACGGAGAAGTAAATGTCCGTCGCTTTGGCGGCATGAAAGTTGAGCGAACCTGGTTTGCAGCCGATAAAACCGGCTTCCACATGTTACATACCCTCTTCCAGACCTCAATCAAATACTCACAGATTCAACGTTTTGATGAATACTTTGTCGTCGACCTGCTGGTGGTTGATGGCGAAGTTCAGGGGCTGGTTGCCATTCATATGTCTGAAGGTGATCTGGTGATTATCAAAGCCAGATCCGTGATTCTGGCAACAGGAGGAGCCGGTCGGGTTTACCACTGTAATACCAATGGCGGCATTGTAACAGGCGACGGCATGGCAATGGCATACCGCCATGGTGTTCCTCTTCGTGATATGGAATTTGTACAATATCACCCAACCGGCTTACCAGGCACAGGAATTCTGATGACCGAAGGGTGTCGTGGTGAAGGTGGCATTATCCTCAATAAAAACGGCTACCGCTATCTTCAGGATTACGGTATGGGGCCTGAAACCCCGGTTGGTCAGCCGAAAAACAAGTACATGGAGCTGGGGCCAAGGGATAAAGTCTCCCAGGCATTCTGGCACGAACAACAAAAAGGCAACACGATTGAGCACCCGCTCGGTGACGTCGTTCACCTTGACCTTCGCCACCTTGGCGCAGATTACCTGCACGAACGTCTGCCATTTATCTGTGAACTGGCCAAGGCTTATGTCAATGTCGATCCGGTCAAAGAACCGATTCCGATTCGTCCGACCGTCCACTACACCATGGGTGGGATTGAAACGAACAGTGATTGTGAAACCCGGATTCAGGGCTTATTTGCTGTCGGTGAATGTGCCTCTGTTGGTCTGCATGGTGCCAACCGTCTCGGGTCTAACTCTCTGGCTGAATTTGTAGTTTTTGGTCGTGTTGCGGGTGAACATGCCGCGAAAAGAGCACAGTCTTTCTCTGGCTGGAACGATGCATCAATTGAACAACAGGTGAAAGCGATTGAAGCACGTATTGAAAGTCTGCTGAATCAGGAAGGCGATGAAAACTGGGCGGATATCCGTACCGAAATGGGTCATACCATGGAAGCCGGATGCGGTATTTATCGTCAGGAAGACCTGATGCAGCAAACTATCGACAAAATTACCGAGCTCAAAGCACGTTATAAAAACATTAAGATTAAAGATAAAGGCAAAGTCTTTAATACTGACCTGCTGTATGCCCTTGAAGTCGGCTACGGACTGGAAGTCGCTGAAGCGATGGTTCACTCTGCAATTCTCCGTCGTGAATCCCGCGGTGCACACCAGCGTCTTGATGAAGGCTGTACAGAGCGGGATGACATCAAATTCCTGAAACACTCTCTGGCATTTTATCAACAGGATGCCGCACCATCGATTGATTACAGCGATGTCACCATTACTAAATCACCACCAAAAGCACGCCTCTATGGTGAAGCAGCGGAGAAAGCTGCTGCGGCAGAAAAGGCCAGCGGGGAGGAACAAGCATAATGTCAGAGAACCGAGTTCAATCAGTTGAAATTCTTCGCTACGATCCGGAGAAGGACCAGGAACCTTATCTGCAAAAGTTCAGTGTCCCGTATGATGAAACCATGTCTGTCCTGGATGCTGTTACTTATATCAAAGATCACCTGGACAAAAACCTGTCTTATCGCTGGTCTTGCAGAATGGCTATCTGTGGTTCATGCGGCATGATGGTGAACGGGGTGCCGAAGCTGGCCTGTAAATCATTCCTGCGGGATTATCCGGATGGCCTGAAACTGGAGCCGTTAGCGAATTTCCCTATCGAGAAAGATTTAATCGTGGATATGACGCCATTTATCGAGCGCCTGGAAGCGATTAAGCCTTACATTCTTGGCAACGACCGTAAGCCGGAAGACGGCGCAAACCTGCAAACGCCGGAACAACTGGCCAAATATAAGCAGTTCGCTGCCTGTATTAACTGTGGTCTGTGCTATGCCGCCTGCCCGCAGTTTGGTCTGAACCCTGAGTTTATCGGACCAGCAGCCCTGACGCTGGCTCATCGTTATAATCTGGACAGCCGTGACCACGGCAAAGCCGAACGTATGAAAATTATTAACGGTGAAAATGGCGCCTGGGGTTGTACTTTCGTGGGTTACTGTTCGGAAGTCTGTCCGAAAAATGTTGACCCGGCAGCCGCAGTGAACCAGGGAAAAGTCGAATCATCGGTCGATTTTGTGATTGCCATGCTGAAGCCTCAGGAGGACGCATAAAATGAGTCACCGTAAACCTTATATCCGTGAAGTCAAAAGAACCTGGTGGAGCAACCATCCTTTCTACCGGTTCTATATGCTTCGCGAAGCAACAGTGCTGCCGCTGATTTTCTTCACCCTGTGTCTGCTGGGCGGATTAATGAGTCTGGTGAAAGGGCCGGAATCATGGCAGCACTGGCTGAACTTTATGTCCAGCCCGGTTGTGATTGTACTGAATATTATTGCCCTGCTCGGCAGCCTGTTCCATGCCCAGACTTTCTTCAGCATGCTGCCTCAGGTGGTCCCGGTTCGCATCAAAGGCAAGCTTCTGGATAAAAAAATTATTATTCTGGGACAATGGGCGGCAACCCTTGTTATTTCATTCATCATACTGGCGTTTGTTTAAGGAGATCACATGATAAATCAAAACCCTAAACGTTCAGATGAGCCCATCTGGTGGGGACTATTTGGCGCAGGCGGAACATGGTTCGCGATGATCACGCCTGTAACAATTCTGGTTGTCGGACTGTTGCTACCTCTCGGAATTATCAGCCCGGATACCTTCAGTTATGAAAATATGACCCATTTCATGGCAAATATCTTCGGCGCCCTATTTACTATCGGCACACTGGCGTTACCAATATGGCATGCCATGCACCGTGTTCACCACGGCATGCATGATCTGAAATTCCATACCGGAACTGTCGGTAAAGTCGCGTGCTATGCATTTGCTTTTTTAGTATCAGCACTCGCAGTCATATTTGTGTTTATGGTTGGATAAAGGTTCACGAAAGCACACTCTGAAGATTGAAATAACCCGAAAACACGACTTACATCAACATAAGTTCAGTAAGTCGTGATCACGAGGAGAAAACATGTTTTATGTGCATATGATGTTGCTGCTTATCATCATTTTTATTGGTATCCGGCATGGTGGCATCGCATTTGGTTTGCTGGGTGGATTAGGTGTTACTATCCTGGCATTTGTTTTTGGTATTACTCCCGGACATCCGCCGATCAGTGTCATGCTGATTATTTTGTCGGTTGTCGCCGCTTCTGCAACACTCGAAGCAACGGGTGGTTTGAAACTTCTGGTCCGGTTTGCAGAACGATTAATGCGTAAGCACCCGAACCAAATTGTATTCCTGGGACCTTTGTGTACCTATTCTCTTACTGTTCTTGTCGGAACCGGTCATTCTGTTTACCCACTTTTACCGGTTATTTACGATGTCGCTTATAAGAGAGGAATCCGTCCGGAAAGACCAATGGCAATTTCATCAGTTGCCTCTCAGATGGGCATTACCGCCAGTCCAATCGCTGCAGCAGCGGCAGTTGTGATGGCGACAGCTGTTGATAATCATCTGGATATCGGACTGGTTGATGTTCTGATGGTCACCATTCCGGCGACTTTCTGTGGTTTGATGGCTGCTTGTACCTGGAGTCTGAAACGGGGTAAAGATCTGGATAAAGACCCTGAGTTCAAAGAACGCTGTAAAGACCCTGAGTTTGTCAAAGAACTTGAAGATGAAGATCCGGGTGACGGTAGTAATGACGGTATCGATAAAAATGCGAAGAAAGGCTTAACGATTTTTATCCTGGGCATCGCAACTGTCGTCTTTGTCGCAATGTTTGGTAAAGATCTCGGCTTACTGCCAAAAGGCGTAAAAATGTCTGTTGGTATTCAGTTCCTGATGCTGGCTGTTGGTGCCATCATTCTGGTGACAACCAAAGTTCAGCCCAAACGGATTGTTCACAGCAATGTATTTATTGCCGGAATGACCGCGGTCATCATTATCTTCGGGATCGCCTGGATGAGTGATACGATCATCAGCTTCCATAAGGCTTATCTGATTGATATGGTTCGCGATATTGTACATTCCCATCCATGGGCATTTGCAATCGCTATGTTTGTCGTGTCGGTATTCCTGAAGAGCCAGGCCGCGGTATTAACCATCATGTTACCTTTGGGTTTCTCTCTGGGAATTCCGCCTAAGGTTCTGATTGGCGTATTACCTGCGTGCTATGCCTACTTCTTCTTCCCATTCTACCCCAGCGATCTGGCGGCAATTACCTTTGACCGGACGGGAACCACCCGAATCGGGAAGTATGTGCTGAACCACAGTTTCATCATTCCCGGATTCATCGGTGTTACCACAGCAACTGTGGTCGGCTATTTCATCTCGATGGCTGTTCACCAAACGTTCTGATGTGAAATCGTAGCCTGTATCAGGCAATGATTCATCATCCCATTCAACCGGCGGATAAAATGTTCGCCGGTTGATATAACTCACACAACACATCCTCCAATAATCTGACTGCATACATATTCAATATGCCCGTGATACAATCCTCTGAACTTGTTGATATTTCGATGAACAACAATCAGTCTATGAAACTCAAAAGCTATCTGACACTAACGACTATTGCCACAACGTCTTCCATTGTGATTCTTGTCACGATAGCGATCCTTTACCTGCTACAGGATTCTTATCAATCCGCTCTTGAAGAGCGGGGCCGGGAGCTGGCACGGGTCATTGCCCATGATCCCAAAGTCATCCAGGCCGTGAATCAAAAGAATCAGCATCAGCCAACACCGCAATTCAGCCACTACATTGAATCCATCCGTTCACGGACTGATGCTTCATTTATTGTTGTGGTCGATAAAAATGCCATCCGGTTAAGCCACCCGGACAGCCACAAAGTCGGGCAGCATTTTGTCGGTGATGATATCCGGCCGGTTTTAAAAAGTGGTCAGGAGTACAGCACAAAAGCTTTAGGCTCTCTGGGCATGGCAATCCGAAATTTCACACCGGTCTACCTTGATGACCAACTGATTGGTGCGGTGTGTATTGGTTATCTTTCCTCCAAAATATCTAATATCATCTTTCAGCAACATATCCATATTGGTTTGCTCATCGGGTTAGTTTATCTGCTTGGCTTATGTACCACGATGGCATTTTTGTGGAAAATGAAACGTACTTTTCTGGACTTTGAACCGGAATTTATCGTCAATAAATTCCGGGAACATGAAATGGTCTTTGACAGTATCCGGGACGCAATCATTGCCGTGAATCAGGAGATGAATATCACCATGATCAACAATAGTGCAATCAAACTGTTGTCCATGGGGGTGCTGAACCGGTACGACTATAAAAGTCATCCCCTGTCGAATTATTCAGCCTCACTCAGTCATTTATTGTTAGAAAATCAGGGACGGTATCATCAGGCTGATTTCAATATCGGAAAGCTGAAATATAAAGCGAACATCTATCCAATCAAGACCGCTAAAGGGTTAATCGGACACGTGATCGTATTCTTTGCCAACCTGACACCTAACGAACTTGAGAAAGAATTAACTTATCTGAAAAATTACTCGGAACTATTGCGCAGTAAAACGCATGAGTATTCAAATAAACTCAATGTACTGTCTGGCATGTTGCAGATAGGCCGCTATCAGGAATCGGTTGAATTTATCCAACAGGAAACCGATCGATACCAGACAGTGATTAATAATATTGTTCAGTCTGTCAATGACAGTGCCGTCGCCGGCTTATTACTGGCGAAATTTAATAAGGCATCCGATATGGGGGTGAAATTTTCGATTGATCAGGATACAACGCTCTCCAGCTACCATAAGCAAATTTCCGAAAAGCTGGTCACCATCATCGGCAACCTGACAGATAATGCACTATTAGCCGCATGGCAAAACCGCAATTCCGTTACGCCTGAAATCTGGGTATATATTAGTGACCGCGGACACTATATTATGATTGAAATTCAGGATAATGGGACAGGCGTTCCCGAACAGATAGCAAACCGTATTCTTGAATTTGGTGTCAGCTCAAAACAGAGTGATGAACAAAGTGGCATTGGTTTATATCTTGTCAAACAGCTGGTTGACTACTTCCATGGCAGTCTTGACTGGGAACGGACAGAAAATAATACAACACTGTTTAGCATTTACTTAGATAAAAAAGAAACTTCAGATGACAACGAAAACCCGAGTCATGCTCATTGAAGATGACATTCGTGCCAGCTATACACTCGAGTCCACGATTAATCAGGACCCGCGTTTCCAGGTGGTCGCTGTAAGCGAAACCTGTGCTGATGCACTGATGCAGTTTAAAGCATTTCAGCCTCAACTGGTCTTTGTCGATATCACTTTGCCTGACGGAAACGGACTGGATATTATTCGTCAGCTCAGAGATCAGGATACAGACTGCCATTTCATTATGACCACAGCAGAAAGAGAAACTACCACTGTCGAAAAAGCGGTTCAGTTAGGTGTCATTGATTATCTGGTGAAACCAATTCGCATGTCGCGAATCAGCCAGGCACTCGATGATTACGCCCGCTATAAACAAAAACTGGTCAGCGCCTCAACCGTTGATCAGGACGATATTGACCAGCTGCTGCGGCGCTCACCGGTCAAAACTGAACGCAGAACTCCGAAAGGAATCGACTCCACCACACTTGAAGCACTTAAAAAATTACTCTACAAAGAAAAACTCCATAATTTCTCTGCAGAGGACATTGGGGAAAGAATGAACTTCAGCCGGGTAACTGCAAGGCGTTATCTGGAATATCTGGAGTCTGAAGGCATCTTACGGTTAATTTTAAACTATAACACCGGTGGACGCCCCAGACGCTTATATCAAATGATTGAATAAACAAACTCAGGGTTGAATAAGGTTCCGGAAACAGCCGGCTCATTATTCAACCAGCTTTAAAACCGACTTCTGTCGTTGTTCTGAATAGAAACGTTCAATATATGCTGTGACCTGCACCTGTTCATCTTCATTCAGGCTGAGGCCAAGTTTCGTCCGCCGCCACAGGAAATCTTCCCCTTTTCTCACCTGCTCATGCTGTACCACATAATCAATTTCGGACTGATACACACCGTCAGCAAAACATGTTCCCATTTGAGACAGGTTCATTTTATCTGCCAGTAATTGCCATGTGTTGGTGCCAAACTGCGTGACATAACGGAAGACCATCGACTCATCCAGCCACGGATATTGCTGATGAATCGTCTGACTCAATTGTTGTCTCGGACAGCTGAAGTTTCCTCCGGGTAATCTGGCGGACGAAGTCCACGGTTTCCCCATCGATTCAAAAAATGGATTCAGCTTATCCATAGCTGCTTCACCCAGTTTCCTGTAAGTCGTCAGCTTTCCGCCAAAGACTGACAGCAGCGGCGCTTGTCCATTATCGTGGTCCAGCTCAATAGTATAATCCCGGGTGATTGCCTGAGGTGAATTCGATTCATCATCACATAACGGCCTGACACCACTATAAGTCCAGATAACATCATCACGCTGCAACTGATGGCAAAAATGCTGATTGACGATATCGAGTAAATAGGACGTTTCTTCTTCAGAAATCACAACATCACGGGGATCACCATGATATTCAATATCCGTGGTCCCGATAATTGAGAATTGGTCCAGATAGGGAATCACAAAGACAATCCTGCCATCCTGGTTTTGCAGAATATAAGCCTGTTCTTCTGCATGAATTTTCGGTACAACCAGATGAGAGCCTTTCACCAGACGAATATGCCTTGGGGATACCAGCTGCATGTGTTGTTCAAAAAACTGCTGTACCCATGGCCCGGCAGCATTGACCAAAGCTCTCGCCGTTCTTTCAAATTGTTCACCGGTCAGTTGGTCCTGAATCGTGACCCGCCACAAACCATCTTGCCTCACCGCTTGTTTCACCATGCAATAATTTCGGGTCTCAGCACCATTTTCTCTGGCAGCAAGGATATTCAGCACCACCAGACGGGCATCATCCACCCAACAGTCAGAATACTCAAACCCCGTTTTCATTTCTTCTTTTAAAAAACCAGACAGGCTGAGATCAACCTTATGACTTGCAGGTAGAGATGTTCTGTGACCAAGATGGTCGTACAGGAATAAACCACAACGAATCATCCATGCCGGCCGCAGATAAGGCCGGTGCGGTAAACGAAAGCGCATTGGAAAAGCAATATGAGGTGCCATTTTCAGGAGTACTTCTCTTTCAGCTAACGCTTCAGAGACAAGGCGAAACTCATAGTGCTCCAGATACCTCAACCCACCATGAATTAATTTTGAGCTGGCCGAAGAAGTGGCGGACGCGTAATCCATCGCTTCATATAAACCAACGGATAATCCTCTGCCTGCTGCATCAGCGGCGATACCTGCGCCATTGATGCCTCCGCCAATAACGATTAAATCCAAAACCTGACCGGCCTGATTCACAACACTCATAGCACGAATCCTTTAAGAAGGAGCAAACGAACATACAAACACGCTAAATATTAGCGTGAACGATGAAATAATGCACTAATTATTTTCGATTTCACTCAAAAACACTCATTCGAACATGCTAAACACAGATAAAGCACGATAAAAACGAATCAGGATTTGTCACCGGCTTCATCTGACGACTCACCCGTCACTTCTAAAGCAACCTGATAATTATCAAGAATAGCCTGAATTTCTTCCGGTGGTGCGACATCCGTAAATAAGGTATCAATCTGAGAGATGTTGCCTAATTTCACCATCGCATTCCGGCCAAACTTCGAATGATCAACAGCCAGGAACACATGACGGCTGTTCTCAATAATTGCCTGCTTCACACGGACTTCATGGTAATCAAAATCAAGCAGTGAACCATCAAAATCAATGCCACTGATCCCTAAAATGCCAAAGTCCAGCCGGAACTGCCGGATAAAATCCAGCGTCGCCTCTCCGATAATGCCACCATCGCGGTTACGAACTTCTCCACCAGCAAGAATCACTTTAAAATCCGTCTTTGATAACAACATCGAGGCCACATTCAGATTATTGGTCACAACCCGCAACTGTTTATGATTCTTAATCAGAGCCCGGGCAACAGCTTCAGGCGTTGTTCCGATATCAATAAAAAGCGTCGCCTGATCGGGAATATGCCTGACAAGTGCTTCAGCAATATGATCCTTTTCTGAAAAATTTTGTGATTTTCTCAGTGAATATGACGTATTCTCTGAGCTGAGTGGCATGGTTGCACCACCGTGATAACGCCGGATCTGATTTTTATCTGCCAGCTCATTCAGGTCCCGGCGAATTGTCTGCGGGCTCACCTGAAAATGTTCAACCAGCTCCTCGGTACTGACATACCCCTGTTTCTTGACTAATTCAGTTATTTTCTGGTGTCTTGGAATTTGTTTCACGCCACTCTCCCCGGGCAATCAGATCATACCGCCAGACAAACTGCCGCTGATATACCCCAAAAAAATATTCAATTTAAACTGATGGTCAACGGATTATCCGTGAGCCGTCTTTAATTTTTTACACAACAAAAAAGGGCAACAACGCCCTTTTTGCGATAGAGGAATAAGATGACATCATTCCCCGTCACTGAGTTTTGCCCACGCCTGCACACAATAAACAGCACGCTTCCACCCCCGGTAACGGCTGTTTCTCTTTTCTTCGTCGTGATGCGGCATAAATGACCGGTCGAGTTCTGCCTTATCCTGTAATTCGTCCAGACTATGCCAGAAACCAACAGCCAGTCCCGCGAGATACCCGGCGCCTAATGCAGTGACCTCAGTAACTTTGGGGCGATGAACCTCAGCATCCAGCACATCAGCCTGAAACTGCATCAGAAAATTATTCGCAACAGCGCCACCATCCACCCTTAAAGCCGATAATTGAATGTCAGAATCCGCCTGCATTGCGTCGAGCACATCTCTGGTTTGATAAGCAATACTCTCCAGAGTTGCACGGATAATGTGATTGGCATGACTGCCACGGGTTAATCCAACAATCATCCCCCGGGCATAAGCATCCCAGTAAGGCGCTCCCAGCCCGGTAAATGCAGGCACAACATACACTCCTTCTGAAGAATCGACTTTGGTCGCAAAATATTCAGAATCTTTCGCATCATCCAGTAACTTCATCTCATCACGTAACCACTGGATGGACGCCCCGCCCATAAATACAGCCCCTTCAAGCGCGTAGACCGGTTGTCCGCCAGGCCCGCAGGCAATTGTTGTCAGTAAGCCATGAGAAGAACTCACTTTTTCTTTGCCGGTATTCATCAGCAAAAAACATCCGGTCCCGTAGGTATTTTTCGCCTGTCCGGGTTCGACACACATCTGTCCGAAAAGCGCCGCCTGTTGATCACCGGCAATCCCGGCGATGGGAATACGTGTTCCCCCTTTGCCGCCGATATTAGTTTGACCATAGATTTCAGAAGAGCATTTTACTTCAGGCATCATCGACAATGGAATATCCAGTTCCTCAAGCAACCTCAGATCCCAGCTGAGGGTATTGATGTTAAACAGCATCGTGCGGGAAGCATTGGTAAAGTCAGTCACATGCACGCGGCCCTGTGTCATGTTCCATACCAGCCAGGTATCCACCGTACCAAACAGCAAACGGCCGGCTTCTGCATCTTCTCTGGCACCTTTGACGTTGTCTAAGATCCACTTTATCTTTGTGCCGGAAAAATATGGGTCTGGTAACAAGCCGGTATTTTCCCGGATATAGTCCTCAAGACCACGCTGTTTCAGTGTTTCACATATTCCGGTTGTCCGCCGGCACTGCCATACAATCGCATTGTAAACCGGCTTACCGGTTTCTTTATTCCAGACAATCGTTGTTTCACGCTGATTTGTTATTCCGATTGCAGCAATTTGATCACTCCGGATACCGGACTTCCCAAGCGATTCAATTAAAGTTGCACTTTGTGTCGCATAAATTTCCATAGGATCATGCTCAACCCAACCGGATTCCGGATAGATTTGCTGCAGTTCACGTTGAGATATACTCACAATAGTCGCATTTTTATCCAGCACCACAGCACGGGAGCTCGTTGTCCCCTGATCTAAAGCAACAATATATTCAGGTTCATTCATACGATCCTTTTATCCTTTATTGTGAGTGATAGTTCTGTCTGTGTATTATTGTGTACAAGACACCATAAACCGAAAGTAAACCAACAAAAAATGAGCGTTCGAACATAAAATGGCCGTGTTATGTTAAAAAATGCATAAGTTCATTTCAAAAAAATAACTGTATCAGTTCAATTTCAAGTTGAAATCTGAACAAAGATCACTCAAAGTTGTAAAATGTCAAAAAACTCATTGTGTTAGTTCGTATAATCAAGTTCCGAATTATATATGAAATATATTGATAACGATTTTCTATTTCTCATTCTAATCAGATCGATGTCATCATCCTTCAAAATAAATCAATAAACGGACTGGGATGGGCTCGATCATTCATTTGTTATTTTAAATAAATACAAGGATTTAAATTATGAGTGACGAACGTGTCCGCTATTCAGACAAGGATAGTCTGATATCTACAACATCGCCTTCCAGTCATATTACTTATTGTAATGAAGATTTTTGCCAGATCTCCGGATTCAGAGAAGAGGAATTATTAGACAAGCCACATAACGTCATCCGGCATCCGGATATGCCCAAAGCAGCCTTTGAGCAGCTATGGGATTATATTCAGTCAGGTAAAAGCTGGATGGGTATGGTTAAAAATAAGTGTAAAGAACAGGGAAATTATTACTGGGTCTCTGCATTTGTCACCCCGATACGCAATGCAAAAGGTGAAGTTTACGAATACCAATCGATCAGAACCCAGCCTTCAGATGAACAAATCAGCCGGGCAACTTCTCTTTACGCCAAAATGCGTCAGAACAAAGCTTCGGTCAAACGCTTCAGCTGGCTGACCTGCACAGCCGGTCTGATCATTCTTCAGTTTATTATCCTGCTGACCGGATTTCTCAATCTGTTCCCTTCAGCGCTGATTCTGGGTACGAGCAGCTTGGTTATGTTGCTGCTGACAGGCACACTATTCAGGCTCAAATCCCGACTCAGTAAGATACAGCAGCAGGCAAAAAATCATTACGATAACCCATTAATGGAACAACCTTACACCGGTTATTGTGATGACTTATCTTCTGTTGAACTTGCTCTGTTGATGAAAAAAGCAGAGTTAAGGGCCGTCACAGCCAGAGCCGGTGAAACCTCAGAAAAACTGTTGATTTCAGCAGAAGATGAGCGTGCAAACCGTCAGGTGATGGCACAAAAGCTGGATGAGCAAACCACAGCAACAGAAGCGATGTCGGTTTCAACCGATCAAATGCTGCACTCAATTGATGATGTTTCCAATCAGGCCAAACAAAGTTCATCTTTTGCACAGGATGCGGAACAGATGGCAGCGGTTGGCATCAACACCATTCAGGAAACTGTGAAAACAACGGAAAATCTGAGTCATATACTGAATGACTCCCGAAAAGCTCTGGAAAAACTTCACACCGATGTGGATGGTATTCAGGCCATTCTGGGATTAATTCAGGAAGTTGCCGAGCAAACGAATCTGTTAGCACTGAACGCAGCAATCGAGGCAGCCCGTGCAGGTGAAGCAGGTCGCGGCTTTGCCGTCGTCGCAGATGAAGTCCGGGGATTATCTGAAAAAACCAGTAATTCCGTTGATGAAATCCGCAGCAAAATTGAAATATTGCAAAACACGGTACAACAGGCCACTCATCACATGCAGTCAGGTCAGGAAACATCTGAAAATTGTGTCAACATGTCTTATCAAAGCAACGAAGCCTTCCAGGCTATCGTCAATGATTTGAAAGCGATCAGCGAACAGAGTACCAACACTTCTCATGCGATTGTTGAACAGGTTCAGGTCACTCAGGGCATCAGTGAGCACGTTCACCGGATGAAACACACCATATCAGAAACGCAGCTTCTGTCAGATTCATCGGTGGAACGCACAGACGCTCTGGTTGATCAGATGGAAAGCCTCCAAAGATTAATCAAACAATTTTATACCCAAACAACCTGAAGATGCAGGATTCAGGTTGCTTGGGTATATACCTGAGCAATCAGGCCAGTTCCGGAAGTTTATCTGACTCAGCCAGTTTTTTATGCATAATCAAACTGTCAACATATCCCAGAGTCCGATGCCTGTATGCTTCCGGAACTGTTCCGATAATACTGAATCCTTCCTTCTGCCACAGACGAACAGCGACTTCGTTAGTTGAAACAACGGAATTGAATTGCATCGCCCTGAAACCCATCTTCACGGCTTTAAGTTGAGCATGCTGACACATGGCTCTGGCAACCCCCTTCCCTCTTGCTTTTGGAGCAACCATAAACCCACAGTTACAAATATGCTTTCCGGGCCCCATTGCATTGGGTTTGATATAATAAGACCCTAAAACCTGACCACTTTCCTCACAAATATATGTTTTCACAGGGGTTTCACACCAAACCGCATACCCTTGTAAATAACTCATATCAGGATCGAATGCATAAGTCTCCTGCGCTTTGATAATCTCTTCAAAAACCGGCCAGAACCGGCGGAAATCGAGTTCATTCATTTCCCTGATATTCACACAAAAACCTCGCCCGTTGCTCGTTATGCCATACTCTGTTCTACAGCACTCCGGCTATCATACAGACCCGCTCTGAAAGCCGTCAAGAAAGCCTGAATCACATCAGATTCAAACCGGATATCCTCATCCGTTTCACCGAATTAATTTACAAAATCATAAATTAACGTCTATTCTCTGTCAGAGAAAACAAAAAGTTAAACAGATATAAAGTGATTTTAATTCATTTGTCCCGGAGAGCACTGAATGGTTATCGTCGCCCGTTTTTCCCTGCCCCATGAAGCTCATGTTGCCAAAGCCAGCCTGGATGCTGCTGGTATCGTCAGCATTATTGCTGACGAACATTCAATGATTAACATGCAATGGCTCTTTAATGATATACCCGGCAGTATCAGATTAATGGTTCATGAGGCGGATGCTGAAAATGCCAGAATGATATTGAATGCAGACTTTTCATCAGCTGTCGATGATGATGCCATGTGCTGAATCACGGTCCCTGAATGACGCAATGAGTCTGCTTATCTTAGCAGACATTGTCAGGAATGCTTTTTCAGTGTGATCAGACAAAGCGTGCACTTACAAACGATTATTTTTTACATTTCACTGTCCTGATTTGCTACTCAGATATCATCCTATACCCAAATAACCTGAAGATGCAGGTTCCTTAGGTATAAGTCACTTTACAGAAACATTTTTTTCAGAAAAATCTATCTTCCTGAGCAAATACAGAGAAACGAAACTTACCTGCTCATTTTTCCGGAAAATCGCTCTCAATGTGATATTAATCACATAAAAATAAACCCCGATAAAAATTACAAACATAAAACTAATTTTTAATATAAAATTAAAAACAAGTTAAAAATATTTGAAAACATCGTTTCAATTTTTAATGTGTGATGGTTTTGAAATCTGTTTTCTTATTATTTTAAGAATCTGTGCTCGGGTATAATAAAACCATATCCGTTTGCATACGATAACAAAGCCACCGCTCCCCCCGGTGGCTTTGTTCCTCTTCCCACAGGGTCTGATGACCTCTAGCGTTTCCGGTCATGATGTACAGCATCCAGAATAAAGTCTCTGAAAGCCTGATTTGCTCTGGAAAGATAGGTATCCTTTCGCCATGCGAGGCTGAGTTCAATCACAAACGACTCTGTAAACGGGCGGGTCACAATATGATCGTCTTGCTGAACTGCAATTTTCCACATCGGACAAATGGCATACCCTTGTCGGATAATCGCCTTCGTTAAAGGTAACAGGTTGGTTGTAAAAGCAATTTTAGGTTGAATTTGTTCCTGTCGGCTAATCGTCTCGATTAATGAGTGGTGATAATAACCTTTGCGGAACAAAACCAGCTCGCAAGAGAGAAAGTCACTGTACTGAATGGTCTCTTTTTCTGCCAGCGGATGATCCTCTGCCATACAAACAACCATTTCTTCTTCCAGCAACCGCTCACTATCAAGCTCCGGCAAGACATCATTACTGGCGACAACACCCAGCTCAAGCTCACCATTGAGAAGTGCCTGGCGAATGCTTCGTGTACCTGAATCAACGATATTCACACTTAATCCAGGATACTGATGCTTAAATGCCATCAACAACGGTGGCAGAAAATAGGAGCCCAGCATACTTGGCACGCCAACCTGAACTTCGCCGTGATCTAATCCTTCGAACGCCTGCATTAACAATTTAGCATCATTTGCCTGATTCAGTATTTGCCGGGCATGTTGTAAAAAAGCCTGGCCTTCACTGGTCAGGCTTACTCCCCGCTCCCGTCGGTGAAACAGGGGAAGTTTCAGTTCGGACTCAAGCTTTTTAATGCTGGCACTAATCGCTGGCTGAGCCAGCGACAACTGCCGGGCGGCACCGGATATCGACCCTTGCTCAACAACGGCAACAAAATACTGAAGCTGTTTTAATTCCATCCGGATGACCACCATAAACATCGAATTGACCGCCATAAATTATATTTATGGATAGTATAAAAACAACATATTTTATTTATTCTGATCAAAACGGTATGCTGCCCGCATATTCCAACCAATCCGTATATACCCAAGCGACCTGAAGATGTGGAGATATCAGCCAAAGTGAAAAACCTGACCCGATACAACCGTTTAGTCCTGGCTGTTTGCCTCTGTTCTGTTGTGACATTTGCTAATATCTATTGGTTGCAACCATTGCTTCCATTGATTCAGAAAAGCTTTCATCTGAATACTCTGGACACTAACTTAGCGATGTCTGCACCACTGTTGGGAATCGGGGTCGGATTAATTCTGTTTGCCAGCTGGTCTGATGCAGTCGGGCGACGCAAAATTTTGTTAGCAGGTACAGCGTTCGGTATTGGGGTATCGATCCTGCTGCCTTTCGTCGAAAGCTATGCTTTATTTCTGACATTAAGATTTTTTCAGGGCATGTTTCTCGCGGTCTGCCCGGCAGTGGCCGTTCCGCTGTTAAGAGAAGAACTGAGAAAGAGCTGGCTGGCTTCTGCTGTCGGTCTCTATATTGCGGCCAACACGCTGGGTGGATTATGCAGCCGGATTCTTGGTGGTACCGGAGCTGCTTATTTTAACAACTGGAATGCTGCCGGATATATTCTGGGCGGAATCAGCCTGTTCTTTTTTGTTGCCATCTATATGTTACTGCCAGAACAGCACCATTTCCGGCCGGAAAAATTTTGTATCCGTTCCTGTCTGAATGGTTATATAAGCCATATGAAACGCCCGCAGTTAGTTCTGATTTATCTGCTTATCGGGCTGGCATTCGGCACTTATGTGAATCAGTACAACTACCTGATGCTCACACTGAGCGAAGCGCCCTATTATATTCCCAGCGATCTGCGCAGCCTGCTGTTTCTGACACTGCTTGGCGGAACAGCCAGCGCTTCAATGGTCGGCCGCTTTTCGAAAAAACACAGTTTAATCTCGGGCGTCATTACCGGGCTGTTCATGATGCTTCTGGCAAACATATGCCTGAGCTTCAGCCAGATGCCGATGATTATCATTGGCCTGATACTGACTTCCGTCGGCTTTTTCTTTTGTCATGCGCAGGCAAGTACTCTGATAGGACGCAGCGTAAGCACTGCAAAAGGAAGTGCGATGGCGCTTTACAGCCTGTTCTATTACACTGGCGCCAGTCTCGGCGTGTTTGCGCTGGAACCTTTTTATCAGGTCTGGGGATGGCAGGGTATTCTGGGCTGTACCCGGATTGCGCTCGTGTTATGTATACTCTGGGTATTACTCTACCAAATGGTCGACAGAGAAAAACGGAAATCTGTCAGAACAGTCTGACAAAGGCGGAAAATTCGCTTTCAATAAGATGTTGTCTCACATAAACGCCCGTCTTAACCGGGCGTTTACCCTCAAATCAGTCTGTTCAGGCTGATTTAAAAAACGTCTTTTTCAAAGCCAGTTCCATCCCCCGGATTTCAGCCAGCCCTTTCAAACGACCAATACAGGAATAACCCGGATTTGTCTGCTTTTTTAAGTCATCAATCATTTGATGCCCATGATCCGGACGCATTGGGATCAAGCGGTTATCTCCGGCAACATGACGCCGGTGTTCTTCTTTTAACAGCGCCATCATCACATGATACATATCCACATCACCTTCAAGATGCGCAGCCTCATGGAAACTTTTCTGGTTTTCTTCCCGCTGTGTCGAGCGCAAATGCGTAAAATAAATCCGGTTGCCATAGGTCTCAATCATGTTCACCAAATCATTATCGCCCCGCACACCATAAGATCCGGTGCACATGGTGATGCCATTCGCCGGGCTGGGAACAGCATGCGTTAAGGCTTCAATATCTTCGATGGTCGATACAATGCGCGGCAAACCAAGAATCGGACGGGGCGGGTCATCCGGATGAACCGCAAGTTTGAGGCCATATTGCTCGCAAACCGGTATCAGTGCGTTAAGGAAAAGAATCATGTGCTCACGCAACTTTTCTTTGTCTATGTCTTTATAAGTATCCAGCCGGGCCTGAAATTCTTCCAGTGTGTACCCTTCTTCTGCCCCCGGGAGACCGGCAATAATATTCGATGTCAGTTTATCTATATCAGACTGAGTCATCTGCTCAAAACGTGTCTTCGCTTCAGCCTGCTCCTGAGACGTATAGTCTGATTCAGCGCCCGGACGTTTCAGAATAAACAGTTCAAAAGCAGCAAATTCAACCTGATCAAACCGCAGTGCTTTTGAGCCATCAGGCAATTCATACTCAAGATCGGTCCGGGTCCAGTCCAGCACCGGCATAAAGTTATAGCAAACCGTGTCGATGCCGCACTGCGCCAGATTGATCAAAGACTGTTTATAGTTTTCAATCCACTGAATATAATTTCCTGAACGGGTTTTTATCTCTTCATGTACCGGCACACTTTCCACAACGGACCAGGTAAAACCTTTAGACTCGATCAAAGCTTTGCGCTTTAATATTTCCTCCCGGCTCCATACTTCTCCATTGGGAATATGATGCAGTGCATTAACAATACCGGTTGCTCCGGCCTGTTTTATATCATCCAGAGAGACCGGATCATCCGGCCCGTACCAGCGCCATGTCTGTTCCATAGTTAAATACCTTTATTATTTGCTGAGCTGACTTTGATAACAAACAGCCTGAATATACAGGTTGTTTCGGTTTAGACCATTACCTGAACAAAAAGCCATCAAACTGCGGATCATCCACATCGGACAATTCAAACAGTGTCTGTTTGACATTTTCAAGATGTTGCCACATTGCGTTTCTGGCAGCCTCAGGGGCTCTTCGCTGTAATGCATGTAAAATCTTTTCATGATCTTCAAGCCACGCAGTCCGGTAAGTCACATTGGTGATACGGGTATGTAGCTGACGCCACATCGGACTGTCATCGCGACGCAGCCATAAATCTTTCACAATATCGCTGAGTACACTGTTCTGGGATGCTTCCGCGATCGTCAGATGAAACATCTCATCACCGTCATAGTCGCCATGTCCGGTTTCAAGTTGCTGGCGTTCTGTATTTAAAGCATCCCGCAATTTAGAAATATCATTCTTGGTCACATGCTCTGCTGCAAAACCAGCAATCTGACTCTCAACCACCTGACGGGCCTGTAATAACTCAAATGGTCCAATATCTGATCCGATTCTTGAATGAGGGAGTACACCTTCCTGAATGTTCTCAGGTAATGCAGTCACATAAACACCGGATCCTTTGCGAACTTCAACCATTCCCTGAAGTTCAAGCATAATGATCGCTTCTCTGACTACCGAACGACTTACTTCCATCGCCTCTGCAATATCTCGTTCCGGCGGCAGGCGATCACCGACATGAAACTCACCGGAACGGATTCGTTGTTGCAGACTCATCCCAATTTCCTGATAAAGTCGTTTGGGTGTGGTAATCGCTATATTCATAACTTATCAACTCAGTTCTTATCAGTTTATTTAAAATAATACGCCATGTCAGAATGGTCAGACGTATATTATCACTCCAATTAAATTGGTCAACCAATTCACAGGCAAAACCTGTTTTTCTTTCCGGAGAGCACTTATTACCCACACTCTCCGGATAATTTTCAGGTTATTTTGCCAACGCATCAATTTGCTGAACATAGCTGGCAATAGCCGGATTTTTTAATGCTTTATCATGCATGGGTTTCACCGCATCGATGAAAGGCTGTTTGTCAACTTTAACAAATTTGACATCCATACTTTTCTCAGCTTTTTCAATCGCTTTATCTGTCATTTTAGTCCACAGATCTTTATGGTACATCATCGAATCTGTCGCAGCTTTCTTAATTGCCGCCTGCTGATCCGCAGGTAATTTATCCCATACCTTACTGCTGATCACTAATACATCAGGAATAATTGTATGCTCATCCTGGCTGTAATATTTAACCACTTCACCATGACGTGCTGACGTTAATGCCGTCGGATTATTTTCGGCACCATCAACCACACCTTGTTGTAATGCCGTATATAATTCACCGAATGCAAGAGGTGTCGGGGAACCTCCCATCAGTTGGATCATTTCAACCGCAGTTGGACTGGGCTGAACACGGATTTTCATGCCTTTCAGATCAGACGGCGACTTAATTGGTTTTTGAGCGTAGAAACTCCGTGCTCCGGCGTCATAATAAGTCAGCCCGACAAACCCTTTATCATGAGAAGAAGCCAGTATTTTTTCGCCGACATCCCCGGTAATAGCCCGATAAAAATGTGCTTTGTCATGGAAAATATACGGGATATTAAAAGCACCGTAAGCTGGTTCAAATGATTCCAGTTCACTGGCATTTGATTTCACCATATCAATCGCACCATTTTGCAACAATTCCATTGATTCGCGCTGAGTACCCAGTTGTCCGTTTGGATAAATGCGGATGCGCACTTCACCATGAGTCAACGCTTTCACTTCTTTTGCCATAAATTGCATGGACTTATGTACCGGATGTGTCCGATCCTGGTTATGGCTTAATTTTAATGTTGTCGCAGCATACGCAGATAAAGAAGTCGTTGCAGTCAAGGCACAGCTAATCAGTGTAGCCAGTACTTTTTTATTCCAGAGCATAAGGGTTCTCCGTTTCATTCGTCCAGGTGATTGAATTGTGTTTTTTATCAAATGAATTGCTTCGTGACTAAAGAGTTAAACATTGGGTTACCAATTAATATTCATATGACTCACTTCATTGAGTTACGACTAAAACCTGACTGATTTTCAACCAGATCACAACCATTTTTTTATCATTGGTTGACCAATATCATATTTTCAATCACAAAATTGGACCAGCCAATTTGAATGTGACTTACTTCACGGGTATTTATTAGACAATATTTATAATTTTGCTCAACCAATTCTTCTATATTTCATTTCCTGCAAATAAAAGACGAAGATTCGTCATTGAGGAGCTTATATGAATAAACTCATCGCGATCATGAACAGAGTCCTGTCCCTGTTTTGTATCTCTCTGAGTAGTATCCTGGTCGCCTGTGTCATTTGGCAGGTATTTTCACGCTATGTACTGAACAGCCCAAGTACATCGACAGATGAAATTGCCCGCTTTCTGTTTATCTGGGTTGGTCTGATGGGAGCCGCTTATACTCTGGGCCAGAAACGTCATTTAGCCATTGACTTACTGGCAATGAAGTTAGAGAACCAGCCTGGGAAACAAGCTGCACTCAAACTGATTATTAACCTTATCAGTGCCGTATTTACTACCGTAATCATGGTTTATGGTGGCGGAGCACTGATGCTGAAAACCCTCGCTACCGGCCAGATATCACCAGCACTGGGAATTGAAATGGGCATAATCTATGCCGCTATTCCTCTCAGTGGCTGTTTTATGAGTATCTATTTACTCAAAGATCTGCTCGACAATCTGACTGATATTTCCTCTTCAGGAACCTCCACTCTGTAACACATTGATTTTGATAAGGAACCTCACCGTGGAATGGCAAATTATTATTACATTATTTGGTAGTTTCTTTTTATTTCTGGGATTAGGCGTCCCTATTTCTTTTGCTATTGGGATTGCTTCACTGTTAACCATTGTACTTTCTTTACCCTTTGATGCAGCAATCGCTGTTATTTCCCAAAAAATGGCTTCAGGTCTGGACAGTTTTGCGCTGCTTGCTATCCCGTTTTTTATTCTGGCCGGGAATATTATGAACCGGGGGGGGATCGCCATTCGTTTAATTGACTTTGCCAAAGTGATCGGCGGACGTCTTCCCGGTTCTCTGGCCCATGTAAATATTTTGGCAAATATGATGTTTGGTGCTATTTCAGGTTCAGCGGTAGCCTCTGCTGCTGCTGTTGGCGGAACCATGGCGCCACTACAGAAGAAAGAAGGCTATGATCCGGCCTATTCTGCTGCGGTCAACATTACATCCTGTCCGACTGGCCTGCTCATTCCGCCCAGTAATACATTTATTGTTTATTCCCTGATCTCAGGGGGGACATCAATTGGCGCACTGTTCCTTGGGGGATATATTCCCGGCATCATTATGGGGCTAAGTCTGATGTTTATTGCCGGTTTCATCGCTAAAAAACGTGGATATCCGGTAGCTCCAAGAGCTTCTGGCTCAGAAGTTCTCAAGAAAACCCTTGATGCGGTGCCCAGTCTGGGACTCATTATCGTCATCATGGGAGGTATTATCGGTGGCATCTTCACCGCAACAGAAGCTTCAGCCATTGCGGTCGCTTATACTTTGCTGCTTGCAGTCGTCTTTTACCGTGAAGTCAGCCTGAAACAGCTTCCCGGAATTATTCTGGAATCAGTGATGACAACATCGATTGTTCTGCTGTTGATTGGGGCTTCGATGGGCATGTCATGGGCAATGGCAAACGGTGATATTCCTTACATGATCAGTGATGCACTTATGGCAGTCTCAGAGAATCCAATCGTCATTCTGGTTATCATCAATATTACCTTGCTTATTGTTGGTGTTTTCATGGATATGACACCGGCTCTGTTAATCTTTACTCCCATATTCCTGCCGATAGCAATGGATCTCGGCATGGATCCGGTTCACTTCGGCATCATGATGACATTTAATCTGGCTATTGGTATCTGTACTCCCCCCGTTGGTAGTGCCTTATTCATCGGTTGTTCCGTCGGTAAGGTTAAAATCGACAAAGTTATCAAGCCGTTATTACCATTTTATGCGGTACTGGTGCTTGCATTGATGCTGGTGACCTTTGTTCCGGAACTTAGTCTGGCAATGCCACAATATTTCCTCGGCTACTGATTCAGCCGACATTCAATCTGAAAATGACACCCTGTATTAACACGAGAGCCGTCAGTGGCTCTCCGTATAACAAGGAAACCTGCAAATGAAAACGGTCAAGCACTGGCAACTCGAACAGCAGAAAGAAAATGAAATTATCCTGCAATGCGATAACCGGCACAGCCTGCATATTTTTGTTCTGGAACACGATCTGATCCGGGTTTTATTTCAGCAAAACCGTCAGCTCCGGCTGAACCGGACATGGACAGTGGCTCCGGAAAATGATGAGATCCCCTGGGAAGGCAGGGACCGGTTTGCAACTCATGGATACAGTTTGCCAGAGTTTAGCATTGAGCAGTTGGATGACCAGCTACGAATCACAACTCATCAGCTTCGTCTTACCATTCATCAACCCTTGTGGATGAGCTGGGAACACCGGGCAGAGGGCCAATGGTTACCACTGGCACAAGATCGCAAGACCGGTGCCTATCAACTGGGAGTTTCCGAACCGGGTATTGCCCATTTCATGCATCGTGAATCCGGGGAATTATATTTCGGGCTGGGAGAAAAAACCGGCGAACTAAACCGTGCAGGACGCCGGTTTGAAATGCGTAATCTCGATGCCATGGGATATGATGCCAGCAGAACAGATCCTCTTTATAAACACATTCCATTTTATATCACGCGAAGTTCTCAAAAGGATACAAGCGCCAGTTTCGGACTTTACTATGATAATCTGGCCAGTTGCTGGTTTGACTTAGGAAATGAGCTGGATAATTACCATACACAATATCGCAGCTACCGGGCTGAAGATGGTGATCTGGATTTTTATTTCATGTATGGCCCAACGATTAAACAGGTTACGCAACAATTTGTCAGGCTAACCGGTGGTACAGCATTTGGCCCACGCTGGAGCCTTGGCTACAGCGGTTCAACCATGCAGTATACCGATGCTGAAAATGCACAAGAGTTACTGGAAAGTTTTGTAGATCAGTGTCAGGAACATGGTATTCCCTGTGATTCATTCCAGCTTTCGTCTGGTTATACATCCATTGGCGACAAACGCTATGTTTTTAACTGGAACCATGACAAAGTACCAAGTCCTGAAAGTATGACAAAATACTTTCATCAAAATGGCCTGAAACTAGCCGCGAACATCAAACCCTGTTTACTGCATGACCACCCAAAATTTGAGGAGGTCAAATCAAAAGGACTGTTTATCCGGGATTCTGAATTCGATCAACCGGAAAGCTCTGTCTTCTGGGACGCCGATGGCTCTCACCTTGATTTTACCAATCCTGATACTATCAGTTGGTGGCAGGATAATATAACCAGGCAGTTGCTGAAAAAAGGTATTGATTCAACCTGGAATGATAATAACGAATATGAGATTTGGGATAAAGGTGCACGCTGTTATGGTTTCGGACAGGAAATTCCAATCGGATTAATCCGTCCGCTTCAACCATTACTGATGATGCGGGCATCTTATGAAGCTCAGGCCAGATTCTCACCAACACTCCGCCCTTACCTGATTTCCCGTTCGGGCTGTCCCGGTATGAATCGTTACGTACAGACATGGAGTGGAGACAACCGGACGAACTGGACCAGTTTACGCTATAACATCAAAATGGGATTAGGGATGAGTTTATCAGGTTTATATAACCTGGGTCATGATGTGGGCGGATTTTCCGGTAATAAACCCGATCCTGAGCTATTCGTTCGCTGGGTACAAAATGGCGTCATGCATCCGCGCTTTACTATCCATTCCTGGAATGATGATGGTACTGTCAACGAGCCATGGATGTACCCACAGGTCACCCCCATCATCCGGGATGCGATGAAACTCAGATATCAGCTTATGCCATATATTTATGATGCGTTATATCAGGCTTACCAATATGATGAACCTATTCTAAGACCAACATTTCTGGACCATGAGCAAGACCCAAAAACTTTCGAAGAAAATGATGATTATTTGTTTGGACAGGATGTACTGGTCGCTTCTGTAGTAGAACCGGGCAAGCGCCAACGTCAGGTTTATCTGCCGGAAAATGGTGTGGGCTGGTACGACTACCATACCAGCCGGTGGTATGGAGCCGGTCAGACTGTGACTCTGGATGCCCCGCTTGAACGCATCCCTCTGCTGGTCCGGGCCGGAGCAATAATACCCATCAGTGATCGTATTGCACATACAGATACAAAACAGGACACAACCAGACAGCTCAAGATTTATCCGCTTCAGGGGGTGGGACGCTCATCGCGGAGCATTTTTGAAGATGATGGTGAAACATTTGGTTATTTAGAAGAGAATTACCTTAAGCTTCACATCGATATGACATGCTCAAACAATACAATAGAACTTAATATTACTGCAGAAGGTCATTATAAACCTGCTTATCAGGCTGTGAACATTTGCCTTCCGTCTCATGAAAGCCGTCAGTTATTGATTAACGGAGAGGAAGCCGGAAACGGTGACGCCTTCCCTCTGAGTCAGGCGTACGAACAGGAAATCACACTATGAGAAATATTAGTAACACTCAGCTTCATTTATCAGTCAGTACCCCAGACTATGACCGGAACAGATTAAAGTCGAAAATTGTCCATCTCGGTTTTGGTGCATTTCACAGGGCACATCAGGCATTATTTACCGATGAACTGGCCAGAAAATCTGACAGCGACTGGGGCATATGCGAAATTAATTTATTTGGTGGAGAGGCATTGATTCAATCGCTGCGACAACAGGAACATCAGTTCACTGTTGCAGAAAAAGGGGCACAATCGACCGATGTAAAAGTCATCGGCTCAGTGACAGAATCCCTTCATCCAGCTCTGAATGGTATTGGTTCTATCCTGGAAAAAATGGCGGAACCCCAGGTTGCGATTGTATCAATGACCATTACCGAAAAAGGTTACTGTGCTGATCCGGCGACAGGAACACTGGATGCAGAAAATCCACTGGTAGTTGCCGATCTGGAAAATCCTCAACAGCCTAAATCTGCACTGGGATACATTGTACAGGCGCTCAAATTACGCCGGGAACGCAACATTGCACCATTCACAGTCATGTCCTGTGACAATATTCAGGAAAACGGCCATGTTGCCAGGACTGCAATTCTTGAATATGCCCGTCTGCTTGATACTGAACTGGCACAATGGATAGAAGATCATGTCACATTTCCCTGCACGATGGTCGATCGCATTGTTCCGGCAGCAACGGAAGAAACACTTCATGAAATTGCACAGTTACTTGGTGTCGAAGATCCATGCGGCATCGCCTGTGAACCCTTTCGTCAATGGGTAATAGAAGATAATTTTGTTGCCGGACGCCCTGACTGGAATATCGCCGGAGCTGAATTTGTCCCGGATGTTGTTCCTTATGAAGAAATGAAGCTGCGGATGTTGAACGGCAGTCATTCATTTCTGGCTTACCTAGGCTACCTTGGGGGCTACGCACATATTTCAGATACTATGACCGATAATGGCTATCGTCAGGCAGCTCTTGATATGATGCTCAAAGCGCAGGCTCCCTCTTTGAATATGCCGGAAGGAACCGATCTGGAAGGCTATGCAAAACTACTGATTGATCGTTACAGTAACCCAAATCTGAAACATAAAACGTGGCAGATTGCGATGGATGGCAGTCAGAAAATACCCCAGCGTCTGGGGGGAAGTCTGCGTTACCATCTGGCCCGGGGAACCGATTTCTCTTGGATCGCAGCAGGAATTGCCGGCTGGATGCGTTATATTGCTGGTGTCGATGAGCAAGGCAATGACATTGAAGTCAAAGATCCAATGGCCACTTCCCTTCGGGCCATCTGCGATGAGCATGGCTTGAATGTTTCCGTTGTCCCGGCCCTGCTCAGTATCGAGGCGATTTTTACAGCGGATATTGGTAAAAACCCGCAGGTTCTCGAAGCTGTCTCTGCCGCGTATCAATCATTAATTGATAACGGAGCAAGAGCCACCGTTCGCAAGCTTTCCGGAGACAAACAGTGATGAAAAGCTTTTTGTGTGAAGATTTTTTGCTGACAAACAGGACGGCCTGCCGTCTCTATCATGACTATGCGGCAGAACAGCCAATATATGATTATCACTGTCACCTGAATCCTCAAGACATCGCTGAAAACCGCCAGTTTGAAAACCTCGGCCAAATATGGCTGGAAGGCGATCACTATAAATGGCGTGCAATGCGAAGTGCCGGGATTCCGGAATCTTTGATTACCGGAGATTCTGCAGACATTGAAAAATACCATGCCTGGGCGAAAACTGTGCCTCTGACACTGGGAAATCCCCTTTATCACTGGACACATCTTGAATTACGTCGCCCTTTTGGTATTACAGGCCAATTACTTTCTGAGCAAACTGCAGATGAAATCTGGCATCAATGTAATGACCTGCTGTCACAACCAGAGTTCAGTACCAGAGGCATTATGCAACAGATGAACGTGGTAATGGCAGGAACAACTGATGACCCAATCGACTCACTCATTCATCACAAGACCTTAGCTCAAGACAGTAGTTTTGAGCTCGAAATTCGTCCAAGCTGGCGGCCCGACAGAGTCTTTAAGATTGAACAGGAAGGGTTTGCCTGTTACATCAGACAGCTCGGAGAGGTCACTAACACAGAAATCACCCGTTATCATCATCTGCTGGCCGCTTTAGAACAACGAATGGCGCACTTTGTGCTTCATGGTTGTCTGGCCGCAGATCATGGTATTGAAGTCGTTCGTTACGCACCTGTTCCTGATGAAAACACACTGGATTATCTGCTACAACGCAGACTCAACGGTGAAATATTGTCTGAAACAGAAATCGCTCAGTTCTCTACTGCAGTACAAGTCTGGCTTGGTAAGCAATACTCCCGTTTGGGCTGGGTTCTGCAGATGCATATCGGAGCCCAACGAAATAATAATACCCGCATGTTCCGCCAGTCAGGTCCGGATTCTGGTTTTGACTCCATTGGCGACCAGCCTTTCTCCTTCGCATTGGCTCATTTACTGGATGCTATGGATCTGACCGATGAGTTACCCAAGACAATACTGTACTGCCTGAATCCGCGGGATAATGAAATGATTGCAACAATGATTGGTAATTTTCAGGGCGGGGGGATTCCCGGTAAAATTCAGTTTGGCTCAGGCTGGTGGTTTAATGATCAGAAAGACGGTATGCAACGTCAGCTGGAACAGTTGTCTCAACTGGGGCTGCTCAGTCAGTTTGTTGGTATGCTGACCGATTCCCGCAGCTTCCTGTCCTATACCCGGCATGAATATTTCCGCCGGATTCTTTGTAATTTTATCGGCTATCAGGTAGAACAGGGGGAAATTCCCAATGACATGTCTCTTGTGGGAACCATGATCAACAATATCTGTTTCAGCAATGCCCGCAACTATTTCAATCCGACATCAGTTCAGACACTTTAACAAAGTATACCTTCCCAACATCTGCCGGTGACTGTCCGGTAATATAAATCCCTCTTAACCGGAGGGATTTTTCTAAACATTTCATGAAATAACACTTCAGTTGATACCAAACCATATATAGCCAATGCAGATCATGTTTATGTACGACACGAAAAAAAACATTTGACCCTGTAGTTAAGAACAAGGTTTATAGTAATAGTGACAACAACGTTAAAGGGAACCGGATATGGCGATGTTAAAAAAGGGAGAGCTGGCAAAAAGAACCGGCGTAACCGCAGAAACCATCCGTTATTATGAAAAACAAGGCTTACTCACAGCGGAAAGAGCCAAAAATGGTTACCGGCTGTTTGATGTGCACAGTGTCGAGCGTCTGAAGTTTATCCAGCGGGCACAGAGTATCGGTTTCAACTTAAAAGAAATTGCTGAACTACTGGCGCTGGAAATTGCCCGAGACCAGCATACCTGCGAAGAAGTGAAAGCAATCACTGCGGCAAAACAGACCGAAATAAAACAAAAAATACAGGCGCTGCAACGCATGTATGATGCTTTAGCTCTGATGAATAACCGATGCTGTGGCGGCAATCATTCTGCTGAACACTGCACGATTTTGACAGCATTGGCAGATACTGACTCACAGGAGGAAGCGGACAATGAACACGCTCACTCTCATTAGTCAGGCATTTTTGTATTTATGGCTCGATGCTGCCTTCTGGCTGATATCCGGACTGGTTGTTGCCGGTCTTTTACAGACTTTTGTCAAAGGCGATTATCTGGGTCGTCATTTAAATGGGCAGGGATTTATCCCGGCCATTAAAGCCGCTATTCTTGGCATTCCTCTGCCCTTGTGTTCCTGCGGTGTGATTCCGGCAGCTGTCGGGCTTCGCAGAGCCGGAGCATCTAAAGGAGCAACCACTGCATTTCTGATTTCCACCCCGGAAACCGGTGTTGATTCTATCGCTGTCTCCTACGCGTTACTTGGCCCGTTTATGACAATTATCCGCCCGGTTGCTGCCATCTGTTCTGCTATTACAGCGGCGGTGTTAGTCATTCTCGGGGAAAAAAAAACCGCCCCCACAATGAAAATTACTGCGGCGACGCCTGCTGTTTCAATGACAACACCGCTTGCAGCAAAGCCGTCATTATCACCTTCCTTACAGATAAAACAGAGTCAGCCCGTGCCGTCCTGCCATTGCTGTCACAGCAAAAAATCATCATCATCACTGACGGGGCGCATCTGGCAGGGACAGGTTTATGCATTCACTGAATTACTCGGCGATTTGTCTGTCTGGTTGATTGTGGGATTAATCGTTTCAGCAGGCGTGGTTGCGTTCGTTCCTGAAAACACCCTGGCAGAGATCAGTCAGGGCGGCTGGGCGATGGTGATCATGGCGATGGTGGGCGTCCCTATGTATATCTGTGCATCGGCTTCAACACCTTTGGCTGCAGGTTTAATGCTGGCCGGGGTTTCGCCCGGAGCCACACTGGTTTTCCTTCTTGCCGGACCGGCAACAAATGTGGCAACACTCGGTATTGTCCGTCAGGAAATGGGCACCCGGACACTGATTGGTTATCTGACGGGTGTGATTAGTGTCGCGATTGGATTTGGTTATCTGACTAATTTTCTGGTTGGACTCTGGCAAATCGACATTGCCGGCGAACTGGGCCACAGCCATGCACTGATGCCTGACTGGCTTAGCTGGCTGGCAGCACTGATGCTTGCCGGACTGGTGATCAGAGATTTAAGCAAACGTATCCGTGGTTTTTTGCAAAAAGTATTCAGCAAACAACAACCTTCTCATCTTCACCATGGTAAATCATAACTCCGCGATTGCCGAAAATTGGGTCACCTTAAAACATTGCAATTTTAGATAAGCGTGGCGGATGATTTTTAAAGATAGATTTTACCTGTGCGATTAAAAGCTCTGCAGCAGATAGCGCATCAATTGCTGCAGAATGCGCATTGTAGGCAGGTAAACCATAAGCAGAACGAACGTCCTGAAGCTGGAAACTACGACCAAGGGTCGTTTTTCCTGAAAAAGTCATCGATTTTTCAACCCGTAATGTATCAATCCAGAAGCAGGGAAAATGGGCAATCCCAAAGCGCTGTTTCAGATAGGCCTCAATAAACTGCTTTTCAATACATGCGCCATGAACCACAGGAATTTTACCGGCCAGTACATCAAACAGCTGCGACATCGCGTCATCCAGATCCACCCCATTACGCAGTGCTTCAGGAACAATCTGGTTAATGGTTGCAGAATCGGCACTCACATATTCCGGGTGTTTAATAAAAATTTCTTTACTGGCGTCAAGGTCAATCTGACTCATATTCATCGGCACCCAGCCGACACTCAGAATCTGATCTTTCCCGGCTTCAATCCCGGAAGTCTCAAAGTCCAGAGCTATCATATCCTGCTGTAAGACCAGAGCATCCGGCTCTGGTAACGGGGTATTAAAATAATTCGCCAGCCCCGGTGTCCATTCAATCCCGCTTTCCGCTAATGTCTTATGCTGCTGACTGAGTTTTCGCCATCCGGAAATGTGCTGTCTTATGATTTCAAACATAACTATCCTTTAATAAAGCGCAGCTTTGCTACATCCTGTAACTCACTAATAATCTTAAAGGCTTCTTTAAGGTGCTTCCTTTCGAAACTACTGAAAGAGTCAGGAGATATATGATTATCCGGATTACGTCCATCACGCAATGACTGCATCTGATGTTTAAAACGAACTTTGCGGATAAAACGAAAAGCACCAATAATATTTTCACAGCTATCTTCAGACAATGCGCCATGCGCAGCCGCATACTGAAATCTTTCTTCTGTCCCTGTCATTGAACCGCCGGCAGACAAACTGAAAATCCGGGCCAGATCAATAATCAGATTCAATGCATATTTTTTAATATTCAGTGTATTACTGTTATCTCCGCCTTTCTCCAGAACCAGATTGTTGAAAATCCCCAGCGGCGGCTGAGTATCAATCGCGTCACGGACTAACGAAGGCAAAAAGTTAGAGCTGCTCTGAATACAATGATGCAGGTGTTGCTGCAGTTCATGAACAAACCCCTGATTACCATATACAGAACGCACTTCAAGAAATACACTGATACTTAATAATTTATTGTACTCAGGGCTTGCAACCCACTTACTGTAATAAGCTTTCCAGGTATCCAGCGGCTGGCACCATTTCGGTGTGGCAGCCATATATTTTCCGTCACACAATGGATAACCACAGGCGAATAAACCGTTACAGACCCGCATCGCCAGATGTCTGAAATAGACAATATCTTCAGGTTTGACATCATCAGATAATACAATTGCACTGTCCTGATCAGATAACATGTGGACTTCATTTCGGGCATGGGAACCAGCAACCATCCAGACATAATCACATGGCGGCGGGCCTAATAGTTCTTCGGAAATTTCAATCAGGCGACGGGTAAAAGCATCCATAATCATCGCCATCACCTGCCCCTGAAGCACCGCACCAATGCCACTTTCGACCAGTGATTCGAATATAGATTCCCGCTCATTTTTCAGTGCAGCCAGTGAGTTAACCGAACTGGCATATTTAATTTTTTCAATCAGGAACAAAGCCTGAGTCCGGTGATTATGTACCAGATGTGAAGTCGTCAGCAGACCAACAACTTCTTTCCCCCGCAGAACCGGCATACAGCGGATATTATGTTGCAGCATCACTGAGATCGCCTGCACCACTTTATCATCGGCCTGAATCAGCTGCGGATTATGTGTCATCACTAAATGAATCGGTTCACCGGTATCAATTCCGGCAGCAACACCCCGTGTCATGTCCCGATCCGTAACAATCCCAACAATTTCATCATTCTGTTTGACAACGGCACAAGAGCTTCGGTTTTTTTTCTCACCGCACATAATCTGAGCGACCTGACGAATGGGGGTATCCGATTCAACAATCGCTATATTTTCACTGGCAATTTCGCCAACCCGGCGATAGAAAAAACCTTCATCTTCACGGTTTGCATCCCGGTTAATTGAAGAGATGGCAGAAGTAAGACGAACCTGTGCCCGGGCCGCAAAATAATCGACAAATTCCGGATGTTTTACGCATATTTCTTTCACCACTTCATGAGGAACAAGATATAAGAGAGAGTCGCTGATAGCTTCAGCATAATACCCATCTTCAGTATCTTTCAGTGGTTCAAGAAAAGTAAATCCAAACTGATCATCCTCACCCAGCCGGGCCCGAAGCTGGCCATCAGCTCTTTTCTGTTCTATTGCACCGGTACGGATAATATAAAGGTAACGATCTTCACACAAAGCACTGAATTCTATTCGCTCACCCTGACTCAGGTAACGGACTTTGACCTGCCCGGAAAGATAACTGACAATTTCATCAGGTAACTTATCAAATGGATCGATTTTAATCAGAAAATCATAAATATTCGGTGTCAGAGATGAGCCCATACAGCCTCCGAAAATGAAACATCGTTTTACTTCATTTGGTTTAGTCTAAAAAAGCAGCCCTGTGGCTGCTCATACAGAATCAATCATGTCAAATGGGATACGCATTGAATCCAAGATTCTCTGATATATTCCGGCCGGCTTGTTGCAACAGGTCTACATAATAGTTCAGGCGTTTTTCATCGAACCGGATGGTCGGTAATGAAATAGAAACACCAGCAATCACATTGCCAAACCGATCATATACCGGCGCAGCAATACATCTTAAACCAGGCTCCTGCTCTTCATTATCTTCTGCATAGTGCTGCTTCTTCACCTGATCCAGCTCGGCAAGCAATTGTTCAACATTCTTATGCGTGCGTTCTGTATGACCGATAAATTCAACATCAGTCAGCACTTCCCGGATATAGTCTTCATCTCGCTCGGCAAGCAACACTTTTCCGATCGCAGTACTGTAAAGCGGATTTCTGCGGCCTATCCGGGATTGCATCCGCAAATTGTATCCGGAATCAATCTTATGGATATAAATGATTGCATTATCATCCAATGCGCCTAAATGCAAAGCCTCGTTTGTTTGCTCAGAAATATGACGCATCTCGCGGTCAGCCAACTCAATTAAGTCTACATATTCCAGTGATTTCGCACCCAGTTCGAAAAGCTTTAATGTCAGCGAATACTTATCAGCTTCTCCCTCCTGGGAAACATAGCCAAGTGATTTCATCGTTTGCAGAAAACGATAAGTTGTCGCTTTAGACATCATCAAACGCTGCGATAACTCGGATACGCCAATTTCTCTCTGATCGCCAAGAGCCTGCAATATACTAAAGACTTTTAAAACCGATGATACCGCTTCCGGTTGAGTTGGTTTTTCCATTATCGTTTGCCCCTTAACTTAAAAACAGATACCTGTATCTCTCATTATTACTTTGCTCCCTATTATAGTGATTACCAGATTATGTACCAGTATTTTTAAAAAGGCTTTTCAAAAATATGAAACCGGACATGGAATATGTCAAAAAAGCAGATCTTCATCATTATTTTTAAAATAGCGTTTCAAAAAAAATTGCAAATGGTTTCTTTTTGATCCAATATATTTTCACTACAGTGATATGGCTTTCATCGGCCTCATCACGATATCAGCAACCACTAAGGAAAATTTTATGATTCTTGATTCATTCAATCTTGAAGGCAAAGTCGCTATTGTAACTGGTTGTGATACTGGCCTTGGTCAAGGTATGGCATTAGGTTTGGCAAAAGCCGGATGTGATGTTGTCGGTGTCAACATAGTCGAACCAACAGAAACGATCGAACAAATGAAACAAATCGGGCGTAAATTCATCGATATCAGAGCGAATCTGATGAAGCTGGATGACATCCCTAACATTGTTGATCGTGCCGTCACTGAATTTGGTCATATAGACATTCTGGTAAACAACGCTGGTATTATCAGACGTAATGATGCCATTGATTTTAGTGAGCAAGACTGGGATGATGTTATGAACATCAACATCAAGTCAGTATTCTTTATGTCTCAGGCTGTTGCGAAACAATTTATGGCTCAGGGTACTGGTGGTAAGATTGTCAACATCGCTTCAATGTTGTCATACCAGGGTGGTATCCGTGTACCTTCTTACACAGCTTCAAAAAGTGGTGTAATGGGCGTAACCCGTTTGATGGCAAACGAGTGGGCAAAACACGGTATCAACGTGAATGCAATTGCACCAGGTTATATGGCAACAAACAATACGCAGGCACTTCGTGCTGACGAAGTTCGTAATAAAGAAATTCTGGATCGTATTCCTGCAGCACGTTGGGGTACACCTGAAGACCTTGCTGGTCCATGTATTTTCTTGTCTTCGTCTGCATCAGACTACATTAGCGGTTACACAATTGCTGTAGATGGCGGTTGGTTAGCTCGTTAATTTAAAACGAATTAAAGAAGATGGATTTAGATATATCAGTTGCTCAGGCCTTAGGTTTCGTCAGTTACGGGTTAGGCATATCCACATTTTATCAGAAGAACGATCGTCGTCTGAAAATTGTGATGCTGATTTTTAATCTAAACCATCTTCTTCATTTTTTATTACTTGGTTCAATCGTGTCAGCGCTCAGTGCCGCACTTAGTGCGATGCGTACAGCCAGCTCTATATTCACTTCTTCAAAATATATCGCATTCTTTTTTATGGTTGTTGGTTTCGGTTTCGGTATTTATCTTGCCGAACACTGGTGGGACTTATGGCCTGTAATGGGAACAATGATCGGTACTTTTGCCGTTTTTTGCCTTCAGGGTATTCCCATGCGAATTGCTTTTTTGACAGGTGCAATATGTTGGCTAACCAATAATATTCTGGTCGGCTCTATTGGTGGCACACTTTTAGAAGCGACTCTGATATGTGTAAATAGTTTGACCATATACCGTTTACTTCGTGATTCAAAACAGAATATGGCAAGTCAGGCTACATAAGTAATTAAGAGGTTAACATGTTTGTTTATAACAACGATGTACAGCTTGAAGATCTGGGTGGTGGCGTATCACGTAAGATCCTGGCATACAGTGACAATATTATGAGTGTTGAAGTGTACTTTGAAGATGGTGCTGTTGGTGCAATGCACAACCATCCGCACGAGCAACTGACTTACGTATTATCTGGTGAATTTGAGTTTACGATTGGTGAAGAAACTAAAATCGTTAAAGCGGGTGATGTGCTGTACAAAGAGCCAAATGTTATGCATGGCTGTGTATGCCTGAAGAAAGGTGTACTACTTGATAACTTTACCCCAATGCGTAAAGACTTTATTCAATCATAATTTATTTCTAATTTATTAATGCGGCTGAGCCGCCGGAGTACTAACCATGAAAATCGCACTAATGATGGAAAACAGCCAAGCAGCTAAAAATGCGGTTGTTCTTAACGAGCTTAACACTGTCGTTCAGCCTCTTGGCCACGATGTATATAACGTTGGTATGAGCGATGAAAATGATCATCATCTGACTTATATCCACCTGGGTATCATGGCTAGCTTATTGTTGAACTCTAAAGCTGTTGATTTTATTGTCGCGGGTTGTGGTACTGGCCAGGGCGCAATGATGTCTTTAAACATCCATCCAGGTGTTGTTTGCGGATACTGTTTAGATCCTTCTGACGCATTCCTGTTCAATCAAATCAACAACGGTAACGCGCTTTCTCTTGCATTTGCAAAAGGCTATGGCTGGGGTGCGGAACTGAACGTTCGCTATATCTTCGAAAAAGCATTCACAACTGGTGAACGTGGTCAGGGTTATCCACTTGAGCGTGCTGAACCACAACAACGTAACGCTGGTATTCTGAACTCTGTTAAAGCAGCTGTAGTTAAAGAAGACTACCTGGACACTTTACGTGCTATCGATCAGGAACTGGTTAAAACAGCGGTTTCAGGTCCACGTTTCCAGGAAGCTTTCTTTACTAACTGCCAGGTGCCTGAAATCGCAGAATATGTGAAGTCACTGGTTGGCTAAGCTTTGGATTAGTTTCCATTACGCACTATTTATCAGACAATCATTTATGCTGATGAGCCAACCTTCCCCGGTTGGCTTTTTTTCTAGATTCACCCGGCAATTCAGGGAAGCTCCTTTCAGACGTCAACTGACCTGAATTGATTTACCAGAAGAGCAATTCATGAAGTCAAACACATCCACCCTGTTCCGGTCACTTTCCCAGCTTTCAGAAAATAAACACGTCTTACCCCTATGGGAAAACAACCTTCAAACCAACCCGGATCTGTCTTCACTTTGTACCGAACGCAGTCGTCAGCCCGATATGTGTGACAGAGCGCTTTACCGGATATCCAACCCGGAAGTGCTCATTTTTGAGCCGGAGCAGAGTAACCATACCGGGATTTTAGTGATTCCCGGCGGCGGCTATCAAAGAATTGCGATAGATAAGGAAGGACTTGAGATAGCCCGGCGGCTGAAGCAATGGGGTTACACCGTTTTTGTCATGAGCTACCGAATGCCGGAAGATAAACATCCACAAGGCTCAGATGTCTCCTTTACAGATGCGCAGCGTGCCATGCGTATGATTCAATCACACCAGCAATGGCAACATATAACCCAATGGGGAGTACTGGGTTTTTCTGCCGGCGGTCATATCGCAGCAAGACTGGCAACCCAAATGAATCAAACCATATTTCCCGGACAGGATCAGATCGATTCGCACAAGATTCACCTGGATTTTGCCGCCTTCATGTATCCGGTCATCAGTATGGAGCCAGAGATTGCTCACTCTGGCAGTCGACATGCTTTGATGGGAAATCCAGCCAAAGAGATACTGAAAGAGAAATATTCAATCGAAAAGCATGTTTCTGCTACAACCCCTCCCTGTTTTATCGGACATGCGATTGATGACTCTTCCGTCGTTGTTGAAAATAGTCTGAGTCTTTTTAAAGCGCTGAGAACCTGTCAGATCCCTGTTGAAATACATTTATTTGAAACAGGAGAACATGGCTTTTGCCTCAGAACCCGGGAAAGCACATCGACCCATCTGTGGCCTGACTTACTCCACCGGTGGATCGGACACTTATCTGTTCCGCAATAGACCAAAATACATGTTTGTGTCTGCATTCACACTCTGACCACTTAAAATGAACCATTGTTTTATTTTTATTGATTTATTGTATCCTTTTGCAGATAATAACCACATATCAATGTAGGAGATTTTTCATGAAAATGAATCGAGTCGCTGTTATTGGCGAATGTATGGTTGAATTAAAGAAGGATGGCGATTTATATCAACAAACTTTTGGTGGAGATACTTTAAATACCGCACTGTACTTATCTCGCCTGACTCAATCACATGGAATCACCACTGCCTATGTTACCGGGTTAGGTAAAGACCCGTTCAGTAGTCAAATGCTGACCGCCTGGCAGGAAGAAGCGATTAATACAGACATGGTTAAATTGTCTGATTCAAAATTACCAGGCATTTACACAATTTCCACAACGCCTGACGGAGAGCGTAGTTTCAATTACTGGCGTAATGATTCAGCAGCAAGATACTGGCTTCGTGACTACGAAAAAAGTGATTTGATCCAACAATTGAAACAATTCGACCTGGTTTATCTTAGTGGTATCAGTCTGGCTATTCTGCCAGATGACTGCCGTGAAATTTTGATCGATATTCTGACACAATGTCATCAGGACGGCCTCAAAATTGCGTTTGATAATAATTACCGCCCCACTTTATGGGAGTCGCCTGAATCTGCACGTCAAATGTATGAAAAAGTACTTCGTCTGACCGACACTGCATTTTTAACTTTCGATGATGAACAGGCTCTGTATGGTGATTCAAAAGAACAGGAAGCCATCCAGAGAACACAGGATCTCGGTGTCAGAGAAGTTGTCATCAAGCGGGGTGCAGATGAGTGCTATATCGTCACTCAGGATGATTTTGTCACTGTACCGGCAACGTTAGTTTCGAATGTAGTAGATACTACAGCTGCAGGCGATTCATTCAGTGCCGGGTATCTGGCAAAACGGTTGTTGGGTGGTACCATGTCGGAGTCTGCATCTGCAGGACACACACTTGCCGGAACGGTAATTCAGTACCCTGGTGCAGTCATTCCGCATCAGGCTATGCCAAAAATTTAACTGAGGGAAACCATGAAAAGTATTAACGAGAGACTGAGTGAAATTAAAGTTGTACCAGTGATCGCAATTAATGATCCGGGTAAAGCAGTGAAGCTGGCCGAAGTATTGAGTGAAAACGGCCTGCCTTGCGCCGAAGTGACATTCCGTACAGAACATGCTGCGCTTGCAATTAAGAATATGCGTGAAGCCTACCCGGACATGTTAATTGGTGCAGGTACAGTTTTAACCGCAGAACAGGTTGATGAAGCAATCGATGCTGGTGTGGATTTCATTGTCAGTCCGGGTTTCAATCCAACAACCGTCAAATATTGCCAGCAGCGCAAAGTGACTATTGTTCCGGGTGTGAATAGTCCGAGTCTGGTCGAACAAGCGATGGAGATGGGCTTGAGAACACTGAAATTTTTTCCGGCAGAGCCTTCTGGTGGTGCTGCGATGCTGAAAGCAATGACGGCCGTGTATCCGGTTAAGTTCATGCCGACAGGTGGTGTAAATCCTAAGAATGTGAAAGATTATTTAGCGATTCCGTCCGTACTCGCCTGTGGCGGGACCTGGATGGTTCCGAATCAGATGATTGAAGATGGAAACTGGGAAGAACTTGCTCAGCTTGTCCGGGAAGTTGCTTCAGTTATCGCTTAATTGAATGACAAGATTTCGTTTAATCTTTTGGCCATTTATGTGGCTATGTTAGTCCCGTTAGATTGTCCATTTGGCCCATGTATTAATTCATAATGCATGGGTTTTTTTTATCAATAAATAGTATTATTTCACTGATTATTTTATAATACGTCATGTTTATTAGTCTGCATTTTCATACCCAACTCATCCCTCTTTCACCAAGCTTTCCAATTAATTCCCCGTAAAGTGACTCAACTCACAAATACAGAGTAAAGTAATAAAAATGAACCGATGTTTTGATTTTTATCTCGATCGAAACATAAATATAAATTTATAATTCACTAAAATTAAAACATCGTTTCGAGGTTCAAGTATGACATATGATTATCTTGTCATTGCAGGGTATTTTACTCTGATGGTGGCAATCAGCTTGTTATTCAAAAAAATGGCAAGTTCAAGTACGAGTGATTATTTCCGTGGTGGCGGTAAAATGCTGTGGTGGATGGTTGGTTCAACTGCATTCATGACGCAGTTCTCAGCCTGGACATTTACCGGTGCTGCAGGTAAAGCCTTCAGCTCAGGTTTTGAAATCCTGGGCGTATTCGTCGGTAACATGGTTGCTTATGGATTTGCATTTTTCTATTTTTCACGCCGTTTCCGTCAAATGCGTGTCGATACGCCAACAGAAGCTGTAAAACGTCGTTTTGGGCACACAAATGAACAATTTTTCACTTGGGTGATTATTCCGTTAAGTGTCCTGAATGCCGGTGTATGGTTGAACGGTTTAGGTGTATTTGCATCCGCAGTATTTAAAACAGACATCAACATGACCATTTACATCACAGGTGCGGCGGTATTGCTGGTATCTCTGATTAGTGGTGCATGGGGTGTTGTGGCATCTGACTTTATTCAGTCACTGATTGTTGCGGTTATCTCGGTCGCTTGTGCGGTTGTTGCACTTGTTGTTGTCGGTGGTCCGGGTGAAATCCTGACGAAGTTCCCAGGCGGATTCATCGTTGGTCCGGATATGAATTACCCAATCCTGATCGTCGGTTCATTCCTGTTCTTCATCGTAAAACAGCTGCAAAGTATTAACAACATGCAGGAATCTTATCGTTTCCTTAACGCAAAAGATTCTAAAAACGCATCTAAAGCAGCTCTGCTTGCATTAGGTATGATGTTTGTTGGTGCCATGATTTGGTTTATTCCACCATGGGCGATTCGTATTCTGAATCCGGATGCGGCTCTGGCATACGCAAGTTTAGGAAAAAAAGCAGGTGACGCGGTTTATCTGGTCTTTGCCCGTGACTACATGCCTGTGGGTACTGTGGGTCTGCTGATGGCGGGTCTGTTCGCTGCAACCATGTCTTCTATGGACTCAGCACTAAACCGTAACTCTGGTATTTTTGTCCGTAGTTTCTATGCGCCGATTATGCGTAAAGGAAAAGCAACAGATAAAGAACAACTTCGCATGGGTATGATTGCCAGTGTCATTAACGGTATTCTGGTTATCCTGTGTGCTCAGTTCTATGTATCACTGAAAGGTTTGAGCCTGTTTGATTTGATGATGCAGGTTGCAACACTGCTTCAATCTCCAATCCTGGTTCCATTGTTCCTTGCAATCCTGATCCGCAAGACACCAAAATGGGCACCGTGGGCAACAGTTATTTTCGGCCTGTTTGTTTCTCTGCTCGTTGTAAAAGTTCTGACACCAACAGTTGTTGGCGGATGGTTCGGAATGGAGAATCTGACTGGTCGCGAAGCTGGTGATTTGAAAATCATGACAACGATTGGTGCTCACCTTGTTCTGACTGCTGGTTTCTTCTGCTTAACAACATTGTTCTACAAAGAAGAAAACGACATCAATATTGAACAAACCCGTGAGTTCTTCAAAGATGTAGATACAGAGTGTATTGCGGAAGAAGGTCAGGATGTTGTTGACCGGATGCAACGTAATAAACTGGGTACTTTGGTAATGTTGATGTCAGCAGGCTTATTGTTGATGATACTGATCCCTAACCCGTTGTGGGGCCGGATATTGTTCCTGTGCTGTTCTGCAGCCGTGTTCCTGGTCGGTTTCGCGCTGAAACGCAGTGCAGGTGTAGGCGAAATTGATGCCAGAACGGCAACGATGCCTCGCTAAACACATCTGATTGATTGACTATGGCTGCCGGCAATTTTGCTGGCAGCCAGACTAAAGGAGACTCATTTATGGCTAAAGGTGATTCGGTTCAGTTAGCTTTTGAAACGTTCATTGACAGCGACACTCAGGTTAAAGTAACACGTTTAACGCCAACTGATGTTATTTGCCACCGTAACTACTTCTATCAAAAATGCTTCACCAATGATGGCAAAAAATTGTTATTTGCCGGTGATTTTGATGGTAACCGCAACTACTACCTTGTCGATCTGGAGACACAAAAAGCAGTTCAGCTGACTGAAGGTGCAGGTGATAACACATTCGGTGGTTTCATTTCGAATGATGATCAATCATTTTTCTATGTTAAAAATGAATTGAATCTGATGAAAGTTGATCTGAACACACTGGAAGAAAGTGTTGTCTACACCGTTGACGACGAGTGGAAAGGTTATGGTACATGGGTAGCAAACTCAGAGTGCACCAAGCTTGTTGGTATTGAGATTCTGAAAAGCTGCTGGAAGCCATTAACCGACTGGAAAAAATTCCACGACTTTTATCATACAAACCCAACCTGCCGCTTAATCAAAGTTGATATTGAGACAGGTGAACTGGAAGTTGTCCACCAAAAAGATGAATGGCTGGGCCACCCGATTTATCGTCCGTTTGATGATTCTACGATTGGTTTCTGTCATGAAGGTCCGCACGATCTGGTTGATGCCAGAATGTGGCTGGTGAATGAAGATGGTTCAAACGTACGTAAGATCAAGGAACATGCTTCTGGTGAATCCTGTACACACGAATTCTGGATTCCGGATGGCAGCGGTATGGCTTATGTGTCTTACTTTAAAGGTCAGTCAGAGCGTGTTATCTACAAAGCTGATCCTGTGACTCTGGAAAATGAGAAAGTCATGACAATGCCACCATGTTCTCATTTAATGAGTAATCATGACGGAAGTCTGATGGTTGGTGACGGCTGTGACAGCCCGGTTGATGTTGCTGATGATTCAGGCTATAGCATTGAGAATGATCCGTTCCTGTACATTCTTAATACGAAGAGCAAAACATCGACTAAACTGGCGAAGCATAATACTTCCTGGGAAGTATTAGATGGTGACAGACAAATTACTCACCCTCACCCATCATTCACACCAAATGATACAGGTGTTCTGTTTACAAGTGACTTTGAAGGTGTACCAGCACTCTATATTGCTGATGTACCAGAAGCGATGCGCTCATAAAACATCTCATCTCTGATTTGAAAAAACCTCAGCCTGTCCGGCTGAGGTTTTTTTTAAAGTGCTCACGAATCAAAAAGAAACTTCGTTCTTTTCATATTATTTACACTGAATAAAGATAAGATATATTGACATTGCCTATATTTTTATCAAGGCGGTCGGAGTATACCCGGGGACGATGTTCAAACTTAATAATCAAAAACTTCTCAATCTCATCCGTTATACCCCTGTGGTAGTTGTGTGCCTGTTTATCGCAATTACGCATGTTTTTCTGATCCAGGATAATCAGGACAAAGCCGCCTTTAATCTTAAAACCCTGAAAGAGTCACTGCTGACACAGCAGCAGGATATTATTCGTGAACAGGTTTATCAGGTTTCAAAGCAATTGAGAATTACCCGCTCCAGAACTGACAACCAGCTCAAGGAAGACGCCAGAAAACAGGTCCATAATGTCTATCACCTGATTCATAATCTTTATGTCCGCCATTCAGATAAAACTGAAGCTGAAATAAAAAAAATCATATTAAATGCTTTAAACCCCCTGCTCTTTTTCCATTCTCAGGAACAGTTATTCATTCTGGACCAGCAGGGGAAAAACCTGATCAAACCAGCTGAGTTTACAGACATTTCGCAATCCGGATTCACTGTTCATCGCCAAGATACATATTTCAATCTTCCCCATCAGGGATTAGGGAAGTCTCCGGAACATCTCTGGCATAATTCAGCGGAGACCATTACTTATATCAGAGATTTTCAGCCATTTCAGTGGACACTGGGCATTACGAAATACAAAACAAATGCACTGAAACAGATGAAATCGCAAATGCTGGAATGGTTTTCGAATTATGAATATGGAGAAGGCGGGTACTTTTTTGTACTGAGCCCTGAAGGCACACTTCTCGCCCACCATTACAATGATTTTTTTGGTCTGGATTTAACACCCGGTAATCATATCGGCGCAGATCTTCTTGCCGATATTCTGGAACAAACCAATTCTGGCGGCGGTTATATCCGCTATCAGAAACCCCTGACAATCAGCGGAAAAACTGCCTTAGAGCAAATCATATATGTCAAAGAGGTGAAGGGATGGAACTGGATTATAGGCACGGGTTTTTATTCTAAACGCTTTGAAAACTATTTATCAGCAAAAGAAACACAGCTGACCCGATACAACAACCAGGGCCTGATGAAACTCTCTCTGATCGCTGTCGTATCAACGGTACTGCTGATTCTTATTTCTCTTTATGTCAGCCATCTGATTGCCCGACGTTTTAACCAGTTTCAGCAGCGTATCATTAACGATGTCAACCATCTGGAGCAGACAAAAGACCAGATGGAATATATGGCGCATCACGATGCCCTGACCGGGCTCCCCAATCGCATCCTGATGATCCAGAAAATTAATCAAAGCATCGTAGCTGCCAGACAAAACAATTTACTGGTTGCTGTGATGTTTGTTGATCTGGACAATTTTAAAAATGTGAACGACCTTTACGGACATACACTCGGTGATCAGTTACTGAAAAGACTCGGACATAAATTTTCGGCCATCATGGATGAAGAAGGGTTTGTTTCCCGCTTCGGTGGAGATGAATTTATCTTTTGTTTCCCCGGATTGCGTGACGCAGAAGAGGCCAAACATAAGATCAGGCTGATTCAGCAAACTCTGGAAAATCCGGTGATCATTGAAGGTAAAATTATATCTGTCGGCTGCAGTATCGGTATCACAATGTACCCGGATGACAGCACGGAAGCGGAAAGCTTAATCTCCAAAGCAGATGCAGTTTTGTATAAATCAAAATCCCATAAGAAAGGCGAAGCGCTGTTTTATGATCAGTCCATCAGCCAGCAAATTCAGTTTGACCTGATGATTGAAAACGGACTACACCATGCTCTGAAAAGCAGGCAAATCTATCTTCTCTACCAGCCACAAATCAATACAGCGACTGGCCAGATAGTTGGTGTTGAGGCGCTGGCCCGCTGGAATCATGAGACCTTAGGTCAGATTCCTCCGGCGAAGTTTATCGAAACCGCAGAAAAGACCGGGCTGATATATGAACTTGGCCTGTTTGTTTTTAAGCAGGCTTGTCTGGACATCAGCCCGCTTTCAATACATGGTGAGCCGGTCAATATTTCGGTGAACATCTCTCCAAAACAGCTGCTTAATCCACAATTGCCGGAGCATCTGACCAATATCTGTTTTGAAACCGGGACAGAGCCTCAACGTATTACTCTGGAAATCACGGAGAATGTGCTGATAGACAGACTTGATGAAGTGATGCCTCTGTTCGGTCAGCTCAGAGAACTAGGATTTGGCATCTCGCTCGATGATTTCGGCACCGGTTATTCCTCCCTGAATTATCTTCACCATTTACCGTTGACTGAGATAAAAATCGATCGATCATTTATTCATAAGTTGCTGGAAAATTCGCAAAGTGAGATGTTAGTAAAAATGATTGTGCGCATTGGCAAATTCTGCAATATGTCTGTTGTTGCTGAAGGTGTCGAAACAGAAGCGCAACTCAATAAACTCGCGGCACACCACTGCGATGTGGTTCAGGGGTTCTACTTTAGCCCCCCGGTTCTCATCGGGCAATTACTCAGCCAGTACGATATATCTCCTGATATCCCGGCCGGCTAACTTTCAGTTTTACGGAGTTCCAGATATGCAGTCAGCACATTCAAACAAGCTCTGGCCGGGAATCATCATCATGATGGGCTGTTTCTCCCTGCCGGCAGTCAGTCAGGAACCCCAAGAAATCAGCCTGTGGAGACATCTTGCCGGTGAGCCGGAAATGATGGCATCAGAGGCCGCAATCGAACGGTTTAATCAGTCCCAGAAAAAATGGAAGATCGTTGCAGATTATATTTATGAAGCGGCTTATACGCAGTCCATTAATGCGGCTGCCAAGGCAAATGTTCTGCCCTGTATTATTGATATTGACCAGCCGTTGGTACCTAACTTTGCCTGGCAGGGATTTCTGCGCCCGTTAGATGGTTTAATCAGCCGCTATACTTTGGATAAAATCAATCCATCAGGAAAAGAATATTACCGTGGAAAACTCTATTCCATCGGACAATTTGATGCGGTACTGGCTTTATTTACCCGCAAATCTTTACTCAAAGAAATCAAATTCAGGATACCTGCTATTGATCACCCCTGGACGAAAGATGAGTTTATGCAGGTAATGGATAGAATCAAAGCAACCGGCCGGTATGCCTACCCGCTTGATATCAAAGCAAATGACCTGACTGAGTGGCTCCCTTATGCTTTGGCACCCTGGATGCTGTCCTGGGGAGCGGATCTGATTAACCGGAATAAATATTATCAGGTTGACGGTACTCTCAATTCAGATAAAGCCGTCGCATTCGGCCAGTGGATTCAGACCCTGGTTCACGGTAAATATATCGACCCCAAACCCGATGATTTTCATGGTCTGCTCAATGGACGAATTGCGATCCAGTATAACGGCCTGTGGAGCCTGAATGAATATCACCAAGCTTTGGGGAATGATCTGGCGGTTCTGCCCGTACCTGATTTTGGTTCAGGCGCTATGATTGGCGCCGGTTCATGGCAATGGGGTATTACCACGTCCTGCCCGTACCCTGAAGGGGCAACAGCATTTATTACTCATTTATTGTCAGACAGGGAAATTGCGACAATCTCTGATGAAACATCCATGCTTCCGGCTTCTGAACAGGCAGCAGCTTTAACCAAAAATTTTTCAACATCCGGTCAATGGCATTTTTTATACGGCTATTCAGACAAATTATCAAAGTTCCGCCCGGCAACCCCCGCTTATCCCGTCATTTCTTCCAGTTATAAAAAAGCAATCAGTGATATTCTTCAGGGACTGGACCCGCAAACCGCATTCGATTTAGCAGTAGAAAATATCGAAGCAGCGATTGAACGCCATCAATATTACAGCACCCGGCAAGAGAAAAAGAGCGTCAGGCATTAACATTTCAGGGAGTGCTTCAGGTCATGCCATACAAATTAACGGGCAGGATTCCATATAAAACGAAACTCATGATGAAAACTATGTGATCCTGCTACCATTCTTCAGATTCAGATCTTCCACGGGAAGCTGGAGCACTCTACTGTCACGTGGGTATAAACAAGAAAGGAAGATTATGTTTATTAATTTAATCATGATTCTGGTGACTGCATTCGGATGCTTTCTGTTTTGGCGGCACAGACAACAGGTTGAATTTGCCCGCTCTGCTATCGAGAGAAAATGCAGCCAGCTGAATTTACAGTTAGTCAGTGTCTCTTTTCAGCACAAAATTCGCACAGGCAAAAAGCGCTGGCTGATTTATAAGCGCTATTACTTTGAATTCTCATCACAGGGTGACGATTGCTATCAGGGCTATCTGGATATGGCTGGCCGGTCGGTACTGAAATTTCACTTCCCTGTTTACCGGGAAACATCGAATATCGTTCCGCCGGAAGAAGAGCCAGTTTATGATGCCGTCTTTGAAGAAAAAAAAGAGACTTCAAACGTGATCGATATGGCGTCCAGACGACACCAGTATCAACGCCACTCCCGGCATTAAAGCCCGCTTGCTTCTGTCTTTATCCGAAACTTATCTGCAAGCTGGTCAATCGTTATTTGATTGACAGGCAAAGCGTCTCGCCTTTTATCCGGACATCAGCCTCACCCCGGATCATGTCGAGTCTGACTTTATTCACAACAATATCCGCCTTTCGCCAGCCAAACTGGTAAAGATAGGGCTGAATATAATGAGAGCGCAGATAAGATATATTTTTAAATGCTTTCGAATGCGTCAACTCATAAAAGTATTGGCTACTCCCTGCTTCATCCAGCGTTAAAACTATCCGGTTAAACCGCGCAGGCTGCTTCAGGTAACCTTGCGGGTCATGCGCTTCCAGCATCTCTGCAACCAAGATACGTTTCCCGTTATAGCCCTGATTATAGGTATGCATCTGCCAGGAAAACGGGATAAATAATAACAATATCAACCCGAGCCTTTCCCACGGATGCGAGACGATCAACGTCATCATCAGCAAGCCGGCTGGCAGCGTCACCCCGGAACGCAACGGCACTTTCACACCCAAAGCAATCACACTGGCATAGAGCGAAAAAATAACCAGTAAAACAATCAGTGTGTATTTCGTTTGCCGGAACAACGCCCGGGCAAAAACAAGAGCAACCGGAATAAAAAACAGTGGACTCAGATTCGCCAGATACAGAGCATTGCGCTCAAAATTACCGGCACTTTTCACCACATTAGCCAACAGCGAACTCAGATCCGTTGTTGGCGTCGATTTACGCCAGCGGGCAAACTCAATCCACTGTGGCTCTCCATGCGCAAGCAATGTATAAAAATACACACTTCCCTGAGCAACCAGATATCCCAAAACATAACCAAGTATCCAGAGCAGTAAAAATCTAACCAGACGCGGATAACTCTCCTGGCTCAGCTGGTGAATAAATAATAAAGGCATCAGAAAATAAAAAGCCGGATAAGAAGCAAAAAACAAAACTCCGGCAGCAGACAATAACACCGGGCGGGAATATTTATCTTTCACACATGCAAACACTGCCAGAAGTAATGTACCGGGCAGCAATGTCATCGGCCACTTAAACAACATGGTGAAATAAGGGATGTTGACCATCGCCAGACAAAAACAGAAGGCCAGCCATGGCGGCTGTTTCATCCCTGCTGCGACCTGATAACCAAACACACCGACAAAAGCGGTACACAGCCACACCGCAATGACCTGAGGAACATCGCGCAAACCACCAAACAGTAAAAAATTGATCCAGCGACCTTCCGAGGTAAATTTACTGAGATAATGATCCATGTAGGGCAAAGCATCATGCGCCACATTTTCCAGCATGGACTCCCGGACATTCAGTACCGTGACAACCAAAACAGAAAGTATGATCAATAGCTTTATCACAAGTACACCATCAATCTGTTTGTCACACTTTTTCCATGTACGCCACTTGCTTCTCAGTGACATCTGACGGGTAAAAATCATCCTGTATCCCCAAAAGTTGATGATCATGGAAACGCCTGTGGCGATGATCTGAGCAAAATAAACCGGCAGGAATAACTGCTGAACCAACACATGTAATACCGCAACTGAGCCACCTAATGCGGTCAGATTAACCAGAATAAATCCCGGAAGCTGCCCGCGTTGAGCCGTCGCCCGGAAAACAAAGTTTCTGTTCAGAAAGAAACTCATGATCATTCCGGCAAGATACGAAATCACAGATGCTGAAATATAGCTGTCAAACAGCCGGTAGAGTAAGACAAATACCAGATACGAAAACAGCGTATTCATGACCCCGGCAAACGCAAAACGTATCTTTGGTCCCGAGGCGGATTCAATCAACTGATTCAGTTGAAGCCGGATGTTCTGCTGATTCACCGGATTTACTCTTCTTCAGAATGTATAAAGGGCGCCCTTTCGATTCATTATAAATCCGGGCAACATACTCACCTAAAATACCAACGGAAATCAGCTGGATGCCTCCCATAAAGAGCACAGACACCACAACAGAAGTCCAGCCGGAAACCCACTGGTTTGTGAACAGCCGGACATAGACAGAATACATCAGCATGACAAAAGCAACGCCCGAGCTGAGAAACCCCAGCGCGATGGATAGTTTCAATGGTTTGACCGAAAAGGACAAAATGCCGTCCAGTGCAAATCTGAGCATTTTAACCAGCGGATATTTAGACTCACCCGCCAGTCTGGGAGAACGCTCATACAGCACCGAAGTCTGATTGAACCCAATCCAGCTGACCATGCCCCGAATAAACCGGGCTTTTTCGGGCATCGCAATTAACTGATCAACCACCTGTCGGTCCATCAGACGAAAATCTCCCGTATCCAGCGGAATCGGTACCTCAGACATCCGGTTAAGCAACCGGTAAAACCATCTGGCGGATAAACGTTTAAAAGCCGACTCTCCCGCCCGGTGTGCCCGTGTACCATAGACGACATCGTAACCGGATTCCCATTTTTCAAGCATCTGCTCAATCACTTCAGGCGGGTCTTGTAAATCAGCATCAATCAGCACTATCGCATTGCCGGTGCTGGCATCAATGCCAGCCGTGACAGCCTGCTGATGTCCGAAATTGCGGGAGAAAGAGAGGATACGGAGCTGAGTATGCTGATGGCTGTATGCACTGAGTTTTTCTTCCGTATCATCCGTGCTGCCATCATTGACAAAAATCAGCTCAAATGCGTAATGATTCAGCCTGTTACAAAATGTGATGAGCTCTTTCACTGTATAGTCAATGACTTCACTTTCATTAAAACAAGGAATCACAATTGATATTTTCTTCACTATCATACCCTCACTTCTTATGAATCAAGGAGGATAACAGTGCAATGTAAAGTTCAGAACAAAATCAGGTTAAATGTCCTGACACCCCTCAGGACACTTCAATCTCTGATGAAAAAAGTCAGTGCCTGCGCGGGGGACTGCTTTCATCAGAAAACAGAGAATACCACCGGGCTATGCCTCACAACCGGCCTCCTCCACAGACATACAAATCCGCCGGAACCAGTTATGCGCCGGATCAGCCTCAAGAATATGGTTCCACTGAATATATTCACTCAGTGTTGGAATTTCTTTCGGTGTTTCTAATATTTTCAGCGGTAGTGTTTGTGCGTAAAGACTCGCTAAGCGCCGCGGCATAACTGCCACCCGGTTTGTACCAACCAGTAAATGGGGTAACGCATTAAAATGACTAACCGATACATCAATCCTGCGGTTGTGAGCAAACTGCTGAATGAATGTCTCGTCAAAACTCAGAGCTCTTTCTTCTCCGAAATTCACAGCCAAATGCCCTAACGCCATAAAAACATCCATATCCATCCTGTCTTTTACGTATGGATTACCCTGATCCACAACACAACAGTAAGTATCATTAAACAGCCACTGACGCGGATGATGACTGGACATAAACATATCTGGTTGAATCAGAAAATCGAGATCTCCCTGACTTAAGACATCCTTATGAAGTTTAATGGCCGGGAGCAGATCAAAAGTCATATTCGGCGCTAACATCTGAACTTTGCGTAATAGCGGCCCGATAAAGGCAGATACGGCAAAATCCGAAGCCATGATCCTGAAATGCCGGGTGGATGTCGCAGGTTCAAATTCCCCGACATTGACAATATTCGACTGAATATCGAGCAAAATCCGTTTGAGGGGAATTTCCAGTGAATGCGCCATCGGTGTCAGTCTCATTTTTCTCCCTGTCTGCACCAGTAAATCATCATCAAAATAATTGCGCAGCCGGGCCAGTAAACCACTGGCAGCTGACTGACTGACATTCAGTTTCTCCGCCGCCCGGGTTACATTTTTTTCTGTCAGCATTGCATCAAGTGCAACCAGCAAATTCAAATCTAAATGGTGAAAACGCATAAAATTTCCTCAAATTGAGGTATCTGAAAAGAATGATACCTAATATCGTAAATCTCGATTTTTGTTATAGATAGCAGTGACTTATTATCACACATTACACCGGTTTTAACACAGACAGGGAATTGATTTGTACGATTCAGTCAATCCCAGTGTCTGAATTACCCACAGGAGAACACCATGAAATTTGCAACCATTAACAATGGAGAACGTGACGGCCAGCTGGTTTTGGTTTCCAGGGATCTGACCCGAAAGACAGATATAAGCCATCTCGCCCCAACCATGCAATACCTGCTTGAAAACTGGTCCGACGTGACACCAAAGCTTGAATCCCTGTATCAACAGCTCAATCAGGAGCAAATTGAAACATCTGCATTTGTGCCGGCAGACGTCATGGCACCACTGCCAAGATCTTACCAGTGGTGTGATGGTTCAGCTTTTCTGAATCATGGTGTTTTACTGCAAAAAGCATTCGACCTTCCGCCTCAGAAAGACTACGACACTATCCCGTTAATGTATCAGGGCGCAGCCGACACGCTGATCGGTCCGGAAGCACCGGTCTGTCTGCCAGACGAGTCCGATGATATTGATTTTGAAGGTGAATTCGCGGTCTTTGTCGATGAAGTTCCGATGGGATGCAGTCCCGGACAGGCCTTATCTGCAATCCGTTTAATCGGTCTGGTCAATGATGTCAGCCTGAGAAAATATATCGGCAGGGAAATGAACAGTGGTTTTGGGTTCATGCATGCGAAACCATCATCCGGTTTCGCGCCGGTCGCAGTCACACCTGACGAGCTGGGAGATGCCTGGAGAGACGGAAAAGTTTGCCTGCCGCTTCACATCGAGTGGAATCACCAGTGGTTCGGTGAGGCGAATGGCTCAGAAATGGATTTCAGTTTTCCACAGCTGATCGTGCATGCCGCATACAGCCGGAAGCTCAGTGCCGGCACAATCATCGGCTCCGGCACGGTATCGAATGTTGACTCAGTCAAAGGTTCTTCCTGTATTGCCGAAAGAAGGGCACTCGATATGCTGGAATACGGTGAAATCAGAACCGGCTTTATGAAATTCGGTGATCACATACGGATGGAAGCCTTCAATTCCGGTGGTGAAAGTATTTTCGGGGCAATCAGTCAAACCATTCAGCAGGGAGGATTGAGCCATGAGTAAACCTGCCGACGCCATTCAGTCACCTAACCGCAGAATTGTCGACTTATCTGTCACGTTGAGCAATAACCCTTACACCGATCCTCCGTCTCTCCTCCCTGAAATTAAATATTCGGACCATCAGCAAGGCTTACCTGATCTGCTGAATATGTTTCCCGGACTCGAAGCCGGAGATTTACCCGGTCAGGAGGGCTGGGCAGTGGAAGATATGAAACTGACAACACATAGCGGTACTCACATGGATGCCCCGTGGCATTATGCCTCAACAACGGGAGGAAAACCTTCATGGGGTATTGATGAAATGCCACTGGAGTGGTGCCTGCAGGATGGTGTAAAACTGGATTTTCGTCACCTGCCGGACGGATATGTGGTCTCAGCACAGGATCTTCAGGATGAGTTAGACCGGATAGGTTATCAGCTGAAACCACTGGATATTGTGCTGGTTAATACCAGAGCCGGAGCTTTATATGGTCAGCCAGGGTACCTCGATGCGGGAATCGGAATTGGCCGGGAAGGCACACTTTTTCTGCTTGAGCAGGGAATCCGGATTGTCGGCACAGATGCCTGGAGCTGGGACGCTCCTTTCAGTTACACAGCCAAACGTCTAGCAGAGGAAAACAACCCCGCGATTGTCTGGGAAGGACATAAAGCCGGCCGCGATATTCCCTACGGTCAGATGGAAAAGCTGGCAAACCTCGATAGCCTGCCCCCTTTCGGATTTATGGTTTCCTGTTTCCCTTACAAAATAGAAAAGGCATCAGCCGGATTTGTCAGAGCTGTCGCCATTTTTAATGACTCTCCACAGACAGCCTGAAAATACAGGTTGCACCGGTATAAACCAGCGCGGATAACCTGAAACCGGCATATTTGACTGAACCAGGAATCACGTATACCGTTTCCGCGCTGTCATTCTCCGTAGTGAGTCACCTGAAACGAATTCAGCAAGCGGTGAACCGCAAAAATAACCACCAGCGAAGCCACAATGGCAAAAAGAATACTGCTGATCCGATACAATGCGCTGAACATCAAATCAGAATCCGGCGTCAGGTACTGGCCAAATAAAATACCCATTGTTGTTAATCCGCCAAATCCCACGCCTGAACCTGCACCTTCTTTAATGTGCAAATAAGAAAACATCATGGCACCAACAAACAAGACCAGAATAATCAGTATAAAATCCCCGGACCGGCCATACAGAATAAACTGTGCAAGCATCCCATAACCCACCCCCAGCAAACCCCCCATGGCTCTCTTTTGCGCATAACCCAAAGCGCCATTCCAGTTCATCCTGAACAATAATAAGATCGTGGTTGACTGAGCAGACATTGAATCACTGAGATTAAAAATCTGGAAAATAATAAATGAAGCCGTTGCGACCAGACTTCCCAGTAAAACTTCATGACGAATCCGGTGTGTTCCCTTCGCCCCCTGTGGCCTTTGCGGCGGTTCCCTTGGTTCAACATCCGGAATAAGCCAGTGCATCAGATAAGCAATCGCAACCCCGACAATATCAGCAATCAGGTTCGTCACGATATAACCGGAAACATCCGTCACCTGATAACTGGAAAAATTCAGCATAATATTGAGCGACAAAAGGCAATTGACACCGAAGAAAAACAACGGGCCCTTTGCCATGCAATAGAACTTACTCATAAACAGAATGAACACAACAAGCGTCATTGCCGCCGGATGGCTTGCCAGCAAACCGCCCACAAGCCCGACTTCAATTCCGGACACAACTCCCGATGCCAGTAACTGCCTGACCGCATGGCCGCTCAGGACAGGAACAAGCCCGAGCAACATCACAGGCATGATGACAAAGAAAACCCCGAAACTGAAATCAAAAAACTTACAGAAAATAAAACCCAATGTTGCCCCAATAGCGACACGAAGACACTGGCGCAGGTCATTTTCACTGAGCGGATGATCCCACAGACGCATACAATATTCCTCTGTGGTTATCTAATAGATGTAATGTAATAAGCTCAGAAAATAAATCTGCCCTCTGGCAAGCCTGGTCAGCAGCGGGTTATCCGGCACCAGCTGAACCGTGGCGCGGGAACCGGCAGCAAGATGTTGCATCAGAGGATGATCAAGCCGGATATGAACCCGCAAACGCTGCGCATCACGAACCCAGCGGTTTGATGTGGTTGGTGTTGCAAGCGAGCCATTGGCATCAAACTGACCACTGCTGACACCTGCATCGACATTGCCGATCACGCCCGGATATATTTTCCCCGGTTCGCCGTCAAAAGTAACCAGCGCTTTACTGTTGGCCGGAAAATTCCGCAGGCTTTTCTCCCTGAAGTCCGCAATCACATCAAAATGTGTATCAACCAAAGCAATAACCGGGCTTCCGGCCTTTGCCATCGAGCCGTTTTTCAACTGCAGGTTCGTCACAACCCCATCATGTTTTGCTCTCACCTTCGTATAAGAAAGATTCAGCTGCGACTGTTGCAAACGGTTTCTGGCTACCCGAATCTCAATATTTTCCGTTTTGTCCTGCCCCCGGCGAACCATCAGTTCCTTTAACCGGGCCTGAGCTGCTTCCAGATTTGCCTGCGCAACCGTTGCAGCACTGACGGCATCATCCCGTTCTTTCTGAGAAACACTTTTATGGGCAAACAACTTCTCCATCCGCCGGGCTTCCCGTTGTTTTTGCCGGGTAGCGATCTGTTGTGCTTTTACGTCAGACTCAGACGCCTTAATCAGGACATTCAACTGCTGAAAATCCTGAATCGCTTTATCCAGGTTCAGCTGTGCCTGCTCAACGGCAAGCTGATAATGAACGGGGTCAAGTTCAAATAAGATTTCGCCCTGATGGACGGCCTGATTATTCCGGACATTCACCTGCATAATCTGGCCGTCAACCCGCGGGGCCACCCGGGTCACAATCCGGGTAGCCATCGACTGCGGGGTTAACGGAATGGCCATATCTGCAAATATAAAATAGACAAACAACATCACAAAAACAGCACAGGTATATTTCACCCAGCGCGCAAACTTCTGGTCGGGTGTCATGATTTCTTTCCTTCTTCATTACTGAGATACGCAAGCGCATTGTGTTCAATTTTTTCCAGTGTCGATCTCAACTGATTCAGTTCTTCCTCATCAATACCAGCCATCAGATTCCGCCGGATACGTAACACTCTTGACTCAATCGTTTTCATCACATCTTTTCCCCGGTCAGTCAGGGAAATAATCCGGGCCCGTTTGTCTTCTTCATTACAATGCCGTTCGATCAGCCCCTGCCCCTCCAGCTGATTCAGTGTTCTCATCAATGAACCCAGCTCAATTTCCAGTGACTCTGCCAGTGTTTTCTGACTCACGTTATCGCCAAGACGCATTAACTTCCATAATGCGGTCCAGCGGCTGTACGTCAGCTCCAAAGAAGCAAGATCCCGATCCGCAACCGCACGCCATAGACGGGCGGTTCTTCCCAGTTGCTCTGCCGGTGACAAATTTTTCAGATGTTTTGGATCATCCACAATCAATACGCCATATTACTAAGCCTGCTAAGTAATCTAACTTACTTAGCAGGCTTAGTAAATATTTTTTGCGCTTCATCACAAAAAAAGATCATTGTGTTTATTCTTTCATGAGTAATAACAGTCATTCATTCCCGGATAAAAATAAACCAGCTACCTTCAGTCAATCATGGCAGCTGGTTTATTTCTGTGAATCACCTGTGTTACCGGCCCATATCTTTTGAATACCCTGAACGGGTCATTGTGCCCGTCAGATAAACCGGGCTTTTTTCTGCCTTAAGCTGCTGGGCAACCGCCTGCTTCAGCAGTTGTTGTTCATCCGCAGCTAAACCTGCGTCACCATCAATGAGCAGTGCAAAATGAAATGAGTTACTGGTTTCTCCGGCATCCGGATCATCCCATATCAAAATCCGCCGGCCACTCTCATCACCAGTGTCCTGCTGCACAATCACTTCATTGCCGGCCTGTTCAGGCATATTCGCAAGAACATCAGACGAATAAATTCCGGCATCCGTTATCACAGTCAGCGGCCCGGTGAACTGTTTCGGCCAGTAGATTTCTGTCGGCGCATCACTTTTCCGGCCACGCCAGGCAAGAAAAGCAAAGCGGGTATGCCGGAAAAACTCCCGATCGGTAAACTTTCCATCCAGTGAAGCACGAATGCTCCGCCAACTCATCACTTCCCCGTTTTCATCCGGCACCAGCCCCTCGTAAGCAAAATGCATGATATTTCCCTGTACTGCCCGCGGATAAGCCCGCTGAATCAGGCCCTCTTTGACATGATAAGTTTGTCCGTAATCCGCAATAACCGAGAAATTCTCACCATTCCAGCCATCGTCTTCCGTTTTCACCTGCTCCGGATTTCCGTTCAGTAATTCATGGTGATGATCATAGTAATAGTCCCAATGCCACTGAGAACCACTCACAACAGGTGTATAAAAATCAAGATAGCGATTGCGGCCATGTTCCGAATCCGAACTTTCCATTGCCTGATACATACCATTAACAACACGTTCGGTATCCGTATGACCCCAGCCATCCAGCCACATCCCGAACTCTGACAGGAAAGGAGCCACATCCAGATAACGGGCTTCGTCCCGGATTAAATCCAGATGAGAGAAATAAGCGCCATTACGGACAACGGATAAATTATGCATCGCCATCCTTCCCTGATCATATAAATGAGCATTAAAGACAAAACCATCACCAGGCTGATACTTCAGATAATGCCCTCCGGTTGCAGGCGCAACCGGTCCGGCCGTTGAACTCCAGAAAACATTGGGCTCAGCATAAACAGGTTTATCTTTCCAGCCATGTGCCGTCATCACCGTTCGGACACGTTGATAGAAAGGCCAGAGAATGTCATTGTCCCAGTCAGAATAAGACATATCACCGATACCACCATCAAACGGTTCATTAAAAGGATTGATCCCCAGAATCATGGCCTGTTGTTGTGAGGATAAATGTGCCGATAAATAATCCACAACTTCACCGATCTGCCAGACAAACTGACTTTGGACAAAATCCATTGATGTTGTCAGGGAAGTTCCGGATGCACCTTCCCTGAGGGTAAAAGCCTGTGTTTGCAAGGTTGAAGATGAAGGCGCAAGACATGCTGCCAGTTCAAGATTTGTCTGCTGGTTGGTGACGCACTGATTCATATCTACCATCGGGTGAATACGCCCGAATGCATCAATGATAAATTGTTGTGCCGTCGTTTGATTACACGGGTACACCTGAATATCTGTACCGTGAGCAGTGTGGCCGCCAGCGACATCAAGACACATTTTATCGTCTTTTGCACTGTGAATCGTCCCATCAGTATAATAATGCCATCGCTGATTCTGCTGTCCGGAGCAGGTCTGTACCATGACTGTGGAGCTGCTTTTCTCAGCCGACTGATCAGTATCAGCACATAAGTTTCCATCGTCCATCAGCAACTCAATATCATTGAGCTGTTGGTTCAGCGCCCAGTTATCAAACCAAAACCCCCGGATTGCGTTGCGGACAGCATTGTCAGATTGTATATGAGCTGCCCATGAAAACCGGCATACGACCCCGCAATCATCTTTTCCATACACATCACTCACCGCCCATAATGGTGCGCCATTACCGGTATCCGCAGACGTTTGAGTAAATGTATGCCGGCTGTATAAATCAAAATGGTAATCGAGAAGAATATAAAAGCCGGTATCCGCAGCCAGCTGAATTTGTTGTGCGATCGCGGCCAGATAAGATTGATCCACCTGACCGGGTTGCGGCTGAATCCCTTCCCAGGCGATCGTATAACGAATCATATTCACCCCGGTTTTTTGCCTGAGTAACATCAAACTCTTGCTGGCATCCGCTGAATTTTTGAATGCCTTAAACCCTGACTCTGCCAGTTTCACTTCTCCGGAAACATTGAATCCCCGCATCGTCACTTCACGGCCATAAGCATCAAAAAATGCTTTATCTGTGTGGTTATGCCAGATTTTGACGTCTGTTGTTAACGGTGTATTTTCTGGTATCACATGTTGCGCAACCGCAACATGACCCGCTATCAGACTCATCGTCATAAGCATCATTGATTTGATCTGCATAAAAGTGCCTGCCCTATTCATGATATCTCTGTCCAAGCCCATCAGTACAAGCGGTAAAGCGTTTTCAGGAGCCGTCATATTTAAAGTAAGCAATTTAATGCATAAAATGTATCAGCAAGAGATGAAATGGTGATAAGGTGGGCAAAAACAAGCAAAGCAGCCCGGTGAGCTGCTTTGTTAGACAGAGAGAAGATGCGAATGACCGGCTGAATCCCCGTCAATGACCGGATGAGAGCACCGCTTTGAGCGTCAAGGCCTGTTTTTCAAATAATGCCTTATCATGTTTTGAGTATGATTTGGCCATAGTGACCCACTGTAACCCGGTTTCATCCGTATGCATAAATTCAATCTGTAACGCATAACGGGAAAGCCTGAACAGTGCGAAGACAAAACCCAAGACGGTCAGACAATAAACCAGGTATCTCCACTGCGGAATAGCGGGCTCAATGAATGGTGCCACCAGCCAGACAGCGCCGGAAAAAATAAAAATCCAAAACAATAACTGAATAATATTCTCGAACAGTCCAAGCTTTTTTACCCGGATATCGTGGATTTTTGCTACAGGATATACATCCTTTTTGAAACAAAATTTATCAGCCTGAACCTTAAAATCGGTTTCTTTATACATGTACTAACCTTTTTCCCCCCTCTGACTTAAAGGGTGATAACTTCTGTCTGATGATGATAAATCCCGATCAGGTCATGCATCGTACCGACCTGACCAACGGCAAGTTTATCTTTAATCCCAAAAAAATCCAGGCATGTACCGCACACAAGAATTTCGGTCCCCTTTTCTGCCAGTTTTTTCAATGCCTCAAGTGCAGGCGCACCTTCGATACAAAGTTTGACTCCGGTATTCATAAAAAACACGGAAGCAGGTACCTGATCATATTCAGAGCTGACATTGAAAAAAGCATTCATTAACTTGCTGCCAATCACATCATCGCCTTTCCCTAACGTATCCGAGCCAACAATATAAGACTTTTGTTTCATCACGGATTGCACCGAAAAACTGGCAATAATCGTCTGCCCTTCTTCAGCGACTAATACATCGCAGGTTGCGCCATGCTGGCTCAGCACGCCGATCAATTCATTTGTGATCTCCTTTCCGGAGCAAAGGATTTCCAGTGAACCAGAATGTCCTGCCTGTATCATCTGTTCAAGTTGGGTGAAAGCCTGATCATGCTCCATACCACGAACGTCAATCTTGTTGTGCATAATGTCTTACTCCGTTTATTGATTGTCTTGTATAAAGATGGGTGTAACTGACTGACAGCGTTGTCAGGATTTCAGATAACGCACATTCATTGTTATCAGCCAGCAACAAACAAAAACCACACTGCGAACTAATTGCTCTGGGTGAAGCAATTAATCGGGGCTTCCATCCTGCTTCATTCAGAACCTGCTCAGCTTTCAGTGCATGATGACTTGAGGTAAAAGTAATAATGTATTCCACCATAACAGCCATTACCCCTGTGTCTGCCGGGCTTTTTCAAATCCCAGAACCGCGGCACCTAAGGCACCGGTCAGCTGCGGATTCTCCGGCACCCGGATATCAGGATGATCAATTTGCTCTCCAATGGCCGCTAAAACACCGGGATTCCGGGCCACACCGCCGGTAAAAACCACCGGCTCCCTGAATCCGATTTTTCTGCCTAAGGACGCGATACGTTTCGCGACAGACCGGAACACCCCACGCAGAATCACAGCAGAAGACCGTCCCTGATGCAGCAACCCGATGACTTCCGACTCAGCAAAAACAGCGCACATCGATGAAATGTCACAAATATCGTTTGTTGACAACGCTTCAGGCCCGGTCCGGTCCAGCGGCATATCCAGGGTTTGTGCAACCATTTCAATAAATTTACCGGTGCCGGCGGCACAACGATCATTCATCACAAAGTCTGTAACTTTTCCCTGCGCAGAGACATTCATGACCTTGGAATCCTGACCGCCGATATCAATGATGGTCTTCACTTGCGGATATAAAAAATGCACACCCGCGGTATGGCAGATAATCTCCGATGATGCTTTGTCAGCCAGCGTAAAATATTGCCGCCCGTAACCTGTCGCCATAATAAAAGCAACATCAGAACGTTGTATATGATTGATCGCCAGGATGTCATGAAACATCTGTTCAGCTTTTTCCCGCGGCGCAGCGCCACTTAAAGTCACTGCAGAATCAATCACCTGCTGTCCATCAAATAAAACAACCTTAATCGTCCGGGAACCGATGTCAACGCCACAGGTAATCATTGCACCAGTTCCAACAGCGTCTGAACCCGGACTTTCAGTTGTTCCCGATCGGAATCAGAGTAGTCGGTTTCGACTTTCATATACGGCAATTGCAGCTGATTACGAACAAAGTCATGAATAAGGACAGATTCAACGTTATAGGTATGACAAGCCTGCCATACAAGATCAATCACGACATCTGCCTGATACTCTTCCGCTAAAGTCTGTAATAAAGTTTCCCGCCTCTGATTGTGTGTCATGCATGAACACGGGATATTAAAATGCTTACGGGCTATCGCTTCGAGCGGATCGCCCTGTTCTGCAACTGCTTCATAGACACCTTTAATCCCGGAACAGGCTTCCTGAACCACAACAATGCCACCACATTCTTCAATAATTTCGATCAGTTTTTCTGTACCGTGGCCGGTCGGGCAGCCGGTTAACAAAACACGGGGCGCATCCACCGGTGCAGCCTGATATCCCTGTTCAAGACGACGCTGTCCCATCAACAGGAAATTCTTCAACTGTTTTAAATATTCAGGGTCACCGGCAACCGGGCTGCGAACCTGCGCGACTTCATACCCGGACACAATCGATGGCTTATGTCTGCCCAGCGTCTGTACTTCGAGGATCAGACGTCTTTCCTCATTCATCATCCGGATTGCATCCCGCAACTTTTGGTCCGTGATCTCAATATCAAAGGTCTCTTCAAGCTTATGTTTTAGCGCTTCCACCTCAGCCAGCCAGTGCTGAAAAGCGACCTGTTCATCCGGCTTTTGTGTTAATTCCAGCACATGCATATTTTTATCTCTGGCAAGAATTTCATACACTTTCTTTTTGCCGTCACAGGTGGTTTCTGCAACCAGTAAGTCCGCATCATTCAATAATGGACAGGCACCGGAGATCACATAGCCATAAGAGGATTTAATCAACGGGCAAAGATTCGCCGGTAATACAGTCTCAGCATATCCAATGCTTTTTTGACTACTGCCACATAAACACACAGGAATTGCACCGGCTGCCATAATTAAATCCCGCGGGGTAAACTCACAATAGAAACCCACCACACTCTGTCCCGAAGCTTTCTGACCCGATACATAGCGGATACCATCAGAAACGACGCCTTTGAAATAATCTATGACTTCAGCATCGGACAATCCGTTCTGTTCACTATGTTTATGTTCTGCTGTCTGATTCATTCATTACTTCCTTTGATTATTCAATCTGTTACTCACATCGACCTGAACAAATCAGGCGTTTTTTCAGGTCTGAATATTGATCTCATCTGAAATCAGGGTTGAAAACGGGACACCAGGCGCTGCAACACTTCCAGAACCTGATGAATCTCCTGTTCCGTGGTCGAAACACCCACACTTAACCGGATGGTGCCCTGCGGAAAAGTGCCCATGGTTTTATGGGAAGCTGGCGAACAATGCAGACCGGTCCGGCAACAGATTTCGTGCTCATAAGACAGAAATTCATCAACTTCACCATTATCCATTCCGTCAATCACGAAAGAGACAACGCCAACCCGGTTTTGACCGGGAGGTAGTCCGAACACACGAATACCGGAGATAGAATTGAGCCCATTAATTAATTGGGTGATAAGTTGCTGCTCATGCTGAAAAACTGCGCTCACTGTATGTTCTTCCAGCCAGCGGAGACCTGCATTTAATCCGGCGATTCCAGGCAGGTTAGGCGTTCCGCTCTCCAGTGCATCCGGTAAAAAGTCCGGTTGAACTTCCAGTTCAGAATTGCTGCCTGTGCCACCGGTCATTAAAGGCACTATCCGTTCGGCCTGCGCTTTTTCACTCATGACAAAGCCACCAATCCCCATCGGACCAAGTAATCCTTTGTGGCCGGTAAATGTCAGAAAATCAATTTCAGATTCAAGCATGTTGATAGGAATACAACCGGCAGTCTGAGCCGTATCCACCAGAAACAAACAGTCATTCTTCCTGCATATTCTGCCGATACCGGCAACCGGCTGGATGGTGCCAAAGGTATTTGAACCATGATTCAGCGCAACTAATTTTGTTGCCGGAGAAATCGCTTTATCAAGCTCTTTCAGGTCAATCAATCCCGTCCGGGAATCACAGGCAATGACAGTAACAGTCACACCATCCTGTTCGAGCTGCCGTAAAGGCCGCATCATGGCATTGTGTTCCATGCTGCTGACGATCACTTCGTCCCCGGACTTCAGTAATCCTTTCAGTATCACATTCAGGGATGCGGTAATATTTGCAGTGAAAATAGCCTGGGCATTTGATCCGGCGCGGAAAAACCGAATCAGGCGTTCTCTGGTATCAAAAATAAGTCTGGCGGCATCATTCGCCAGTGGATGACTTGCCCGTCCGGGATTTGCACACCCCTGACTGATAAACCAGGTCATTTTATCAACGACAGAAGCGGGTTTGGGATGGCTGGTGGCTGCATGGTCAAGATAAATCATGATTACATCTCTTATCCGACAGAATATTCATATGATTTGTATGCTCAGTTACAGCAAGCATACTCTCATAAATTCCACCATAAAAAACAGGGATATATCAAATCAGCTTCGACCAGATGTAAAAATAACCTCTCAACCAAGTTGAGAGTAGCAACATGACACATATTTATATCATATTGCTTTATCAGGAAATATTGAAGAGAGTAATTAGTATGCGAATCAAAGATTGCGCCGCTTCATTTTCCTCCCAGTAATAGAGAATCATCCACAGGAATAAATTCACTCGCTTCTTTGAGTAAAGAAACCGCAGTCAGGCCCGGTACACCATAAACTTCAACGTGCCTGCCATATTTTGTGCGTAATTTGTTGGCCAGCAGGTCAAAATCACCATCACCAGAGACTAAAACAATCACATCTGCCTGCGTTGCATATTCCAGCGCATCAATTGTCAGCCCGACGTCCCAGTCCCCTTTTGCCGAACCATCAGCCCGCTGAATAAAAGGCTTCAACCGGACATCAAATCCAATCGCTCTGAGAATATTCTGAAATTCATGCTGCTTCTGATCACCACGGTCAATTGCATAAGCAATTGCTTTGACGACTTCTCTGTCCTTCGTCACTCTGGCCCAAAACCTGTTGTAATCAAAATTACGTTGATAGGCTTGTCTTGCTGTGTAGTAAACATTCTGGACATCAACAAAAATTGCGACGCTTTCCATTTATTTATCCCGGGCTGTATTCAGGGTATGCTGACCCTGACAATTTATGTTTAATTTTTACTTTCAGCCGCCCTTATACCACAAAAACACCCGATTATTCTCTCTGTTTGATGACTTTGTTCTCAAACACCCGGAAGATCTTCTCTTCAGATGAACCTGAATGTATTCATGAGATGAACAGAATTGATTTTCACATCAGTATGATCACATAATCTCATCCGTTCAAATGGGCAATACAGATTTTCAAAAAAGTCTGATAATCAGGAGTGAAATATGTCAAACAACCGAATTCTTCATACCATGTTACGTGTTGGCGATTTAGATCGTTCTATCGGGTTTTACACGCAAGTGATGGGAATGAAACTACTACGTAAAAGCGAAAATACTGAGTATAAATACACGTTAGCATTTCTTGGCTATGGCGATGAATCAGAAGGTGCGGTCATTGAGCTGACTTACAACTGGGGCGTCTCAGAATATGACCTGGGTAATGCCTATGGACATATCGCAATTGGCGCTGACGATATTTATGCAACCTGTGAAGCCATAAAAGCATCCGGTGGTAATGTCACCAGAGAACCCGGACCAGTGAAAGGTGGAACAACGCATATTGCATTTATCAAAGACCCGGACGGCTACATGGTTGAACTCATTCAGAACAGACAGGCGACTGCCGGGCTGGAAGGCTGATCATCTCTCCCTTATAACAGGTGGCAAAAACCGTCACCTGTTATTCACACTTTACTTGATAATAATTATCATTTATTCTTCATTTTATTAAGTAAAGTGGAGACTTAACAAAGTGACTGTATCTGAATGGGAAAAACACACTCTGCTTGCTGATAGTGCGATGAAGGATTCAGACCATCTGAGAAGCATTCTCCACTACCAGAAAGCCTTAGCACTGAGTGAACGATTGACTGAAAGCGAAGCAATAAAACTGGAAGATAAACTAATTATCTCGGTGATTTCCTGCCACAACCTGGCCTCTTACTGGAAAAATGCCGGTAACAGTGAATACGAGTTAAAATATCTGGAACTGGCTTCGGAAAGAATTCTGACACTGGTTCCCCAGTGCCAGAGAAAAGAATGTAATGCATTTATTGATTCACTGGGATGTTGCAAAAAAGCATTTATTGAGTTTTTGAAAAGACATCCTGACCCACGTCTTGCACGTCGGGTCAAAGATATCGACAGCGTGTCAAATTGCAACCTGATCGCTACATTTAAACTGCATTAAATATGCGTTCTGCCCAGAGAGATAACCACACGCCGGTTCTTTTCCTTACCAATCGGTGAAGCGTCGTCAGCGACCGGACGACGCTTACCATACCCCTCAACCTGAATTCTGTTTTCAGAAAGCCCCAGAGACTGGAAGTATTCCTGCAAGACCTTAGCCCTTCTTTCCGACAGATTCTGGCTTTCATTTTTAGTCCGGGAACCATCGGTATATGTTGAGACCAGAACCAGATCAATATCTTTGTTGTACCGGATATATTCCGCAATTTGTGCCAGCCGCTTCCGGGAGGCTTTATTCACCTGAACACTGTCTCGACTGTAATGCAGAATCGTAAAAGAAATATCCTCAAAACTATAGGGCAGCAGATGACTCAAACATTGACTGAACGCAGTATATTTATCCTGAAACAACACGGAAGACAAACCCACTTCAATCAGCTTATCCCGGTCCTGCCACTCCCGGTAACTAAAAGTCGGATAGCGGCCTTTTTCTAATTCACTCAGAATCGTCCAGGCTGTTCTGCCACCAATATATCCGTCAAACTGTTTAAAAAACCTGAGCTTAGTGACCAGTTCTGCACTATCTCCCGGACGCCAGGATGGTGGCATAGAGACCAGCTTCACATCGCGGGTTTCGCCCATAGGACGTAACATTTTCAGCTCAAAATCAAGATTCACCTTTTTACTGGCCCGCGAGATAAACTCAGCCTCGCCATAATGAGGAATAGAATGAACCAACCTGCATTCAAGCGGAGTATCCTGAGTGATCTCCCACTTTGATTGTAGTGGCGTTGCGATATAGCGTTTCTGCATTGCATAAGCCTGACTACTACCTGATACAACAGTCAATAACATTCCAAAAACGGTGAAAAAGCTTTTATTCATCGGCACGATTACTCTTCAACATACAACTGAGACGGCATGATTTTGCCACACTCACGTTCGATTAAGGATAAAAAAGCAAAAATCCTGCCATATTTACCCCGATTTTCCTGATGCATCTATTTATACATTGAGTCTATCCTTTTCTCACTTATTTGGTTTTGATCAGTCCGATAATCTGTAATAATGCCGTCCCTGTACTTTAAGTGAAGGCAAAAATGACAGAAACTAACCCCAAATCTCACCTGAAAGATCGATTTCGCGGATATTTCCCTGTAGTAATTGATGTTGAAACTGCTGGTTTTAATGCCAAAACAGATGCGCTGCTGGAAATCTGTGCCATCACTTTGAAAATGGACGAAACAGGCCAGCTTCATCCGGCAACGACCCTTCATTTTCATATAGAACCATTCGAAGGTGCGAATATTGAAAAAGAAGCACTGGAGTTCAATGGTATCTACGATCCATTCAGTCCTTTGCGCGGTGCAGTTTCTGAAATGGAAGCACTCAAAGAAATCTACAAGCAAATCCGTAAAGAGCAGAAAGATGCAGAATGCAGCAGGGCCATTATCGTTGCCCACAACGCAACTTTCGATCATAGTTTTGTGATGCAAGCCAGTGAACGCTGTAAACTGAAGCGGGTTCCATTTCATCCGTTTGCAACGTTTGATACTGCCACGCTCAGTGGGCTGGCGTATGGTCAAACGGTTTTAGCCAAAGCCTGTCTGGCTGCCGGAATGACATTTGATAATAAAGAAGCTCACTCTGCGCTCTACGATACCCAAAAAACGGCTGAGTTATTCTGTGGGATTGTCAACAAATGGAAAGCACTCGGTGGCTGGCCAATTGCGGATAAATAAGTCAACAGGACAAACAAGTTGTTTATCTCCGCCACGATAGCCTGATTCAGTAATATATGTATTAAATATCCATTGAATCAGTCGTCCATGAGTCAACATGCAGTCGATCGAAAATTACAAAAATATATTAAACACATCACTTAGTAACACGAGAATAGTATGAATCCTGTCGTTATATCAGTTTGCATTATGCTGATACTGGCTTTAATGCGTGTCAATGTTGTTGTTGCACTTACATTTAGTGCAATTATTGGTGGTTTAACTGCCGGAATGAGCCTGAATGAAACGGTGTCTGCATTTCAAAGCGGCCTTGGAGGCGGAGCAACAATTGCGATGAGCTATGCCATGCTGGGCGCTTTTGCTGTCGCAATTTCTAAATCAGGTATCACCGATTGGGTCGCCAGCCGGGTTATCAGGCTAATCCACGGGAAAGAACACCATCACGCTCAAACCGGGCTGAAATATTCCATTTTAATCGCACTGGTGCTGGTCACGATCTCATCACAGAATATCATTCCGGTACACATCGCATTTATCCCGATTTTAATTCCGCCATTACTGGGTGTATTTGCCAAACTCAATCTTGATCGCCGTTTAATTGCCTGTATCTTAACGTTCGGACTAATCACTCCTTATATGATTTTACCTGTTGGTTTCGGCGGTATTTTTCTTAACGATATACTGCTGAAAAATCTGCATGATAATGGACTGGTAAATGTAACCGCCAGCCAGGTGCCAACTGCAATGCTCTTACCCGGTGCCGGCATGATATTTGGTTTACTGACTGCGATTTTCATCACTTACCGGAAACCAAGACAATACAAAGAGACCGAATTAACCACAATTCATGAGAATGTTGAAATCACACCGGCCCGTAAAAAACACATGATTACCGCTGTCATTGGTATTGCCGCAGCACTGGGCATGCAGTTAATGACAGATTCCATGATTATTGGTGCACTGACCGGATTCATGGTGTTTACTCTGGGCGGCATCATTGCCTGGAAAGAAACACATGATGTATTTACCAAAGGCGTTCACATGATGGCGATGATAGGTTTCATCATGATTTCAGCCGCCGGATTCGCAGCAGTAATGAAACAAACCGGAGGCGTAGAAACATTGGTGTCATCAATTGCCCACGCAATCGGGGATAACAGACCACTGGCAGCATTATTAATGCTGGTCGTCGGACTGCTGGTCACGATGGGTATTGGCTCGTCATTTTCAACGATTCCGATTATTGCAACAATTTATGTCCCTCTGGCATTAACTTTTGGCTTTTCACCCATGGCAACAATTGCCCTGGTCGGCACAGCCGCAGCCTTAGGGGATGCGGGCTCTCCCGCGTCAGATTCAACATTGGGGCCAACCTCAGGGCTCAATGCTGACGGGCAACATGAGCACATCTGGGAAACCGTTGTACCGACGTTTATTCACTATAATATTCCATTAGTCATTTTCGGCTGGATTGCTGCCATGAGCTTATAAGGGTCGAAGTACCAGAGTTCAGGGCTGGTTTCCAGGCACAAAAAAGGCTTCCCTGAGGAAGCCTTTTTAATCGATACCTAAACAGCTGATGAAACGATATCAACCTTCTTCGTTGTACAACTCCAGATTAGCCAGCTCCTGCTGAATCTCTTTCTGTAATTTTGCATCATCATTCCGGACAGATTCAAGATACTCCAGATATGCCTGATCAATATCACCGGCAACATATTCACCATTAAATACCGAGGTCTCAAACTGCTGAATATCCGGATTTCCGGTTTTGACCGCATCAACCAAATCTTCAATAGTCTGGAAAATCAGCTGATCAGCACCAATCTGCCGGCAAATTGCATCAGTATCCCGGCCATGAGCAATCAGCTCATTTGCACTTGGCATATCGATCCCATAAACATTCGGGAAGCGAATCTCCGGCGCAGCTGAAACCATGTATACTTTATTTGCTCCGGAATCCCTTGCCATTTCAATGATTTGTTCAGACGTTGTCCCCCGGACAATCGAGTCATCAACCAACAGAACGTTCTTACCTTTAAATTCAGAACGAATCGCATTGAGCTTACGACGGACCGATTTACGGCGTTGCTGTTGCCCTGGCATAATAAAGGTACGCCCGACATAACGGTTCTTCACAAAACCCTGACGGTATGGTTTATCAATTGCCTGTGCTATTTGCAGCGCAATATCACACGAGGTTTCAGGAATCGGAATCACCACATCAATATCGAGTTCTGCATAATCATTCTTAATGCGTTCACCCAGCTTTTTACCCATTTCTACCCGGGCACTGTAAACAGAGATTTTATCGATAAAAGAGTCCGGACGGGCAAAATAAACAAACTCAAAAATACATGGGTTTAACGCAGGATTATCAGCACACTGATGTGTATGAAGTTCACCATCAAAAGTCACATAAATGGCCTCGCCAGGTGCAACATCACGCATAAAATCAAACCCGACTGCATCAAGCGCAACAGATTCAGATGCAACCATATATTCTGTTGATCCGTTGACATCCCGTTTGCCCAGACATAAAGGCCGGATACCATGAGGATCACGAAATGCTATCAAACCATGCCCGATAATCATGGCAACAACAGCATAAGCACCTTTGACACTTCGGTGAACATTGGTAATCGCACGGAAAACATCATCGGCGTTAACATTGCCACGGACTGTGTCGATTTCATGGGCAAGCACATTCAAGAGCACTTCAGAATCCGAAGTCGTATTGATATGGCGGCGATCTTTGTCAGATAACTTTTCTCTGATCTCCTGCGCATTGGTCAGATTACCATTATGTGCCAACGTAATACCAAATGGAGAGTTAACATAAAAAGGCTGAGCCTCTGAAGCACTGGAACTACCGGCAGTCGGATACCGGACGTGACCGATTCCGACAGTTCCCTGAAGACGTTGCATATGCTTGGCAGCAAACACATCCTTAACCAGTCCATTCGCCTTCCTCAGACGAAAACGATTGCTATCTATGGTACAAATACCACCTGCATCCTGGCCACGATGTTGTAACACGGTCAACGCATCATAAATAGACTGATTTACGGGCGTTTTACCAACGATTCCAACAATACCACACATGTCTTAATCCTCGATTTACGACATTTTCCGACACAGCTCTAAGCTGTGCCGGAAAGAAAACTTGATGATGTCTGCAAGTGCTCAAAAAATTGCACGATAATCCAGCTAAACTGCGGAACTAACTGTGAATTTTTCCACCACTCAGCGCTAGGGAATGCGGTAAACGCATCCATAAAAAACAATACTGCGGCAACAATCAACACACCACGGAAGCCGCCAAATACGACGCCGAGGACACGATCAGTACCGGAAAGGCCTGTTTTCTGTACGAGTTGTGCAACAACATAATTCACAACTGCACCGACAATTAACGTTGCAACAAACAACGCAGCAATTGCGGCACCACTGCGAATCATCTCATCCTGGATACTGGTAAAATAAACAGCTAATTTCTGATAATAATGACTTGCTACGAAAAAAGCGCCTAACCAGGTCACCAGCGATAAAGCTTCCTTAGTAAATCCCCGGATTAAACTAATGAAAGCCGACAGGCCAATCACACTTAAAATGACAATATCTAACCAGTTCATATGTTCACTCATTCTAAGATGGCGCGCATTTTAACAGAAAAAATAGCGACGCAAACGTTTTCTTACGGATTTAGTGGCTTAAATTTAAGCAATTGACCTTTGGATCCCGTTATTTTTTGTAACTCAATGATCTGTTGCTCCAGTTTTTCTTTCGAGACATCAGGGCCAATGATTACCCGGGTATATCCATGTTCGGACTTTGTGTGAGCGAGGTAGCCGCGTTTTTGCAGATCAGCAACCAGTTTCTTCGCATTCTCGCTGTTCTTCAGAGCCATCAGCTGAATAATCCACCCGCTATCCTTATATTCATTCACTTCCGGAACTTCTTTGGGTGTAGTCTTGACAACATCAGTGACTTCAGCCACAGGCTCCTCAGCTTCAGCCACTGTTTCTTTTATTTCAACCGGAGACTCAGGAAGCTCAGCGTTACTTGGTTCGGGAGATAATATTTCATATTGCCCGGAATCTTCACCTACTTCCGGTTTAAGCGGAATACTTGCAATATCTTCTTTATAACGTGTTTTATGCCCGTCTAAAATATCCGGAAGAATAATTACGCCCAAAGCAACCAGAATGATTGTTCCGACCAGACGACTTTGAAACCGACTTGCCATTTCTACGACTCCTCCCGTTTTTGCCAATAATCCAAAACCTCGCCAACCGTAAAAAACGATCCAACCACAAGTATGACATCATCCTGAGAAACATGTGTCATTGCAGCTTTAAAAGCTTCTGTAGGCGATGAATAAGTCTGGCAGGCAGAAGATTCCGGTATATATTGCCTGATTTCAACAGCTGATGCAGCTCTTGGCCCTTCCAGTGAAGCCGGATACCAATCACCGGCAACAGGAATGAATGCAGATACGGTTTCCGCAATATCTTTATCATGCAGCATACCGATCACGATATGAATATTCCGGTCCGGATAGTTCCGGGATATCTGTTCCGCAAGATAAGCCGCAGAATGCGGGTTATGAGCCACATCCAGCATCACCAACGGAGAATGATGTATGACCTGCATTCTTCCGGGTAAAGCTGCTTTTTTCAATCCTTCAACAACCTGTACATCGGTAATTTCCAGCCCCGAGCATTGCAATGCCATCAGCGCAGTTGCGGCATTCGGCAAAGGTAAACCAGGTATAGGCAGCTGATCTAACTCAAATGCGCCATTCTTCCAGCACCAGACATCATCAGTAACATCATGATCATACTGAATACCTGCCTGATACAATTTTGCACCGATTTCATCTGCATATCCTGCAACACTTGCCGGGGGCAGATACTGACCGCAAATTGCCGGTCTTCCGGGCCGGAAAATACCGGATTTCTCATAACCGATTTTCTCAAGATCATCACCAAGCCAATCGATATGATCAATGGCAAGGCTGGTCACTACAGAAATATCATGATCGACAACATTGGTTGCATCCAGGCGACCGCCCAGACCGACTTCCAGAATGACAACATCCAGACCGGCTTCTTTTAATAATACCAAAGCAGCCAGGGTGCCGAACTCAAAAAAACTTAAGCTCACATCCTGTCGCTGCTTTTCTATCAGGTCAAACGCATAACAATACCTTTCCGCAGATAACTCTTCGCCATTGATTCTCACCCGTTCGGTATAACGAATCAGATGTGGGGAGCTATAAACACCCACGTCGTAACCGGCTTCAAGAAGGATTGATTCGATCAAAGCACATGTAGAACCTTTGCCATTTGTACCGGCAACAGTAATGACTAAGGGAGCGGGCTTGAATAAACCGGCACGACCGGCGACAACCTGTACGCGTTCCAGGCCCAGATCAATTGAAGAAGAATGGATACCAGATAAATAATCAAGCCACACCGCTAGCGAAGATGTGGCTTGTGGGACAGAATTTTGATTCATGAGGCTAAAATCACTCAACTCTCAGAGCAACTTACTCTTCGTTTTCGGCTTCAGGGACTGAATAAGCTGGTTCTTCAGGCACAGATTCATCTTTCTGCTGAGCAGGCGCATTTGTCATTTTAGCAATCAGTCCTGCAATTCGGTCACGCATCTCACGACGATCAACAATCATATCGATGGCACCATGTTCCAGCAAAAACTCACTACGCTGAAAGCCTTCAGGCAGGTCTTCACGAACAGTCTGCTCAATAACCCGGCGGCCGGCAAAACCAATTAAGGCTTTGGGTTCACCAATATTAATATCCCCAAGCATTGCCAGACTTGCTGAAACACCGCCCATTGTTGGATCCGTCATGACTGAAATAAACGGCAATCCTTTCTGAGATAAACGTTCTAAAGCGGCACTTGTTTTTGCCATCTGCATCAATGACATTAATGCTTCCTGCATTCGGGCACCGCCACTTGCAGAAAAACAAACCAGACCACATTGATTTTCAATCGCAGCTTCAACAGCTTTGACAAACCGGGCGCCAACAACTGACCCCATCGAACCACCCATGAAAGAAAACTCAAACGCACATGCAACCAAAGGCATTCCAAGCAATTCACCTTTCATCACAACCAGTGCATCTTTTTCACCGCTGTTCTTTTGTGCTGATGCGAGACGCTCTTTATAACGTTTGGAGTCTTTAAACTTCAACTTATCCTGAGGCTCTAAATCATCGGCAATTTCAACCCGGTTTTCTTCATCCAAAAACGTTTCAATACGACGCCGGGCCTTCATCCTCATATGATGATTACATTTTGGACAAACTTCTAAATTCCGTTCTAACTCTGCGTAATAAAGAACCTGTTCACACGAGGTACACTTCGTCCAGACACCTTCCGGAATAGACGCTTTACGTGAGCTTACAATGTTACTTTTTTCTAAAATCTTTTCGAGCCAACTCATGGAAGACCTTTTTCCTCTTTCTCTTGTCGTAGTACAAAAGAAACTTATTCGAAAATAAACCGCAAAGAATTAAACCACATAAACCTTCCCATGTAGATAAAAAACTGGTTGTACCTATCTGAACATGGCTGGAACAAGGCTACTATTGTAATTCATCAGATAAAAACAACGGCCCGACAGGCTGTTGAGGCAAATGATACTCATCCGGATAATCAACTTCAACTAAGTACAATCCGTCAGGCTTTGCTGTTGCAGAAGCAAGTTTCCGGTCTTCAGCCTGTAGCAACCACTGAATCCACTCAGGTTCCCGCTCACCTTTCCCAACAGTAATTAAACTACCGGCAATATTTCTAACCATATGATGAACAAAAGCATTAGCTTTAATATCAATCACAACATACCGTTGGTGACGGCTGACACTCAGATGCATCACATTTCGCCACGGACTTCTTGACTGACACTGTGCAGCCCGGAAAGATGTAAAATTATTTTCACCCAGCAGATATTGTCCCGCAAGGTGCATCTTCTCAGTACAAAGTTCACCGTGATAATGACTGACGCCTGAGGCAAGTATTCCCGGTCGCAAATGATGGTTATATATAATGTAGCGATAACGCCTTGCTGTTGCAGAAAACCTTGCATGAAAATCATCTGAAACTTCAGCCGCCCAGGACACAGCAATATCCCTGGGTAAATTCGCATTTACTCCCATCGTCCATGCAGCTGACTTACGCTTTGAATCCGTGTCAAAATGAACAACCTGCCCCGTTCCGTGAACACCGGCATCTGTTCGGCCGGCACATTGAACTTCAACCGGATGATTGGCAACCTGAGAAAGTGCCTGCTCCAGCTTTTCCTGAATGCTCTGCACTTCCCGTTGTCGCTGCCAGCCAAAATAATGAGCCCCGTCATACTCGATACCTAAAGCGATTCTCATCATCTATATCTCTATAATAAACAGGCCCGGAAGTATAATACGATACTTCCGTAATTTCTAACGCTTAGCGCTTATCACTCAGCCCATCAATCAACTGCTTCGCTGCCCGGCGAATATCATCATTTCCATCAACGATAGCCTGCTCAAGCAGTTTTATTGCACCTTTATTATCATTCATTTCAATGTATATTTTCGCTAAATCCAGCTTACCCGCCGCTTCCGAATTATTGTCAACATCAATATTTTCGACCTCACCAATAACATCAGGAAATTCATTTAGTCCGACATCAAGTTTAAAGTCAGCATCATCAAATTCTCCGCCCTCTGCATCAACCTGAGCCATGAGTTCATCAATTGACAAGTGCCGCTTTTCGGAACCATTTTCAGCCAAATCATCCTGAACAGCCCAGTTTTCCTTATCTGCCTGAGGTTCATGAACCTGAAGGTCATCTCTCCAGATATCTTTTTGATCTTCGGGAACATCTTCAGATATAGATGCTTGTTGTTCTGGCGAAAGTTTAAACCCTTTCCAGTCCTCTCCCCCCATATCCAGCATAGAGTCAATATCCATGCCGGCACTGAACATCGTGTCTTCATCCATATTCGCATCAAATGCATACGAACCAGAAGCTCCCATTTCATCTTCAGTGAGTAACTGGTGCAAAGTTTCTTCATCAAACTCAGATGCCGGAATCTCTTGTTCAACAGTTTCAATGTCTACTGTAGCCTGGGATTGAAATTCAGTGTCGGAGGCTTCCGTCTGCCCTGAAGAGACAGACAACATATCTGACTCATTATCAGCCTCAGGTGGATTATTCTCTTCTGCTGAAAGTTTTGGCTCATCATCTTCAGCCAACAGTGACAATGCATCCTGTTCATCAAACTCAGGTAAATCAACATCATCAATAAATGAATAATCATCAGAAACAACAGGTTCAGAAGCCTCATCCTGAGACGAAAATGCTTCCAGTGCTTCCTCTTCCCCAAAATCTGGTAACTCATCATCAGAAATAATGACATCATCTTCAGCCAGATCAGTGCCAGACTCTTGCAGCGCTTCTACTAAATCCTCATCCGATGGTTCCGCTTCCACTGCCGGCGCTTCGGCAACTTCTGCCAGGAAGTCGTCATCTGACGAATCAGGTGTTTCAAAATCTATATCGTCCAGCTCATCGAAGAGGGCTGCTTCACTCTCTGCAATTTCACCGGTTATATCCTCATCCGATGGTTCCGCTTCCACTGCCGGCGCTTCGGCAACTTCTGCCGGGAAGTCGTCATCTGACGAATCAGGTGTTTCAAAATCTATATCGTCCAGCTCATCGAAGAGGGCGGCTTCACTCTCTGCAATTTCACCGGTTATATCCTCATCCGATGGTTCCGCTTCCACTGCCGGCGCTTCGGCAACTTCTGCCGGGAAGTCGTCATCTGACGAATCAGGTGTTTCAAAATCTATATCGTCCAGCTCATCGAAGAGGGCGGCTTCACTCTCTGCAATTTCACCGGTTATATCCTCATCCGATGCTTCCGCTTCCACTGCCGGCGCTTCGGCAACTTCTGCCGGGAAGTCGTCATCTGAAGCATCCGGTGTTTCAAAATCGACATCGTCCAGCTCATCGAAGAGGGCGGCTTCACTCTCTGCAATTTCACCGGTTATATCCTCATCCGATGGTTCCGCTTCCACTGCCGGGGCTTCGGCAACTTCTGCCGGGAAGTCTTCATCTGACGCTTCCGGTGTTTCAAAATCGACATCGTCCAGCTCATCGAAGAGGGCGGCTTCACTCTCTGCAATTTCACCGGCTAAATCCTCATCCGATGCTTCCGCTTCCACTGCCGGCGCTTCGGCAACTTCTGCCGGGAAGTCGTCATCTGAAGCATCCGGTGTTTCAAAATCGACATCGTCCAGCTCATCGAAGAGGACGGCTTCACTCTCTGCAATTTCACCGGCTAAATCCTCATCCGATGCTTCCGCTTCCACTGCCGGCGCTTCGGCAACTTCTGCCGGGAAGTCGTCATCTGACGAATCAGGTGTTTCAAAATCTATATCGTCCAGCTCACCAAACAGATCTTCGTCACTTTCTTCTGTGGCAGCTGGCTCTGCCAGTTCGGCTCCGGCCTGCTCTGCCTCTGGTTCAATGACAGATTCATCAGCTAACTCAGTGGTGAAATCGTCTAAGCCGGATGTATCCAGTTCATCAAGCTCACCAAACAGATCTTCGTCACTTTCTTCTGCAGCAGCTGGCTCTGTCAGTTCAGCTCCGGCCTGCTCTGCCTCCGGTTCAATGATGGATTCATCAGCTAACTCAGTGGTGAAATCGTCTAAATCGGATGTATCCAGTTCATCAAGCTCACCAAACAGCTCTTCGTCACTTTCTTCTGCAGCAGCTGGCTCTGTCAGTTCAGCTCCGGCCTGCTCTGCCTCCGGTTCAATGATGGATTCATCAGCTAACTCAGTGGTGAAATCGTCTAAATCGGATGTATCCAGTTCATCAAGCTCACCAAACAGCTCTTCGTCACTTTCTTCTGCAGCAGCTGGCTCTGTCAGTTCAGCTCCGGCCTGCTCTGCCTCCGGTTCAATGATGGATTCATCAGCTAACTCAGTGGTGAAATCGTCTAAGCCGGATGTATCCAGTTCATCAAGCTCACCAAACAGATCTTCGTCACTTTCTTCTGCAGCAACTGGCTCTGCCAGTTCGGCTCCGGCCTGCTCTGCCTCCGGTTCAATAACAGATTCATCAGCTAACTCAGTGGTGAAATCGTCTAAGTCGGATGTATCCAGTTCATCCAGCTCACCAAACAGATCTTCGTCACTTTCTTCTGCGGCAGCTGGCTCTGCCAGTTCGGCTCCGGCCTGCTCTGCCTCTGGTTCAATGACAGATTCATCAGCTAACTCAGTGGTGAAATCGCCTAAGTCTGATGTATCCAGTTCATCAAGCTCACCAAACAGATCTTCGTCACTTTCTTCTGCAGCAGCTGGCTCTGCCAGTTCAGCTCCGGCTTGCTCTGCCTCTGGTTCAATGATGGATTCATCGGCTAACTCAGTGGTGAAATCGTCTAAGTCGGATGTGTCCAGTTCATCAAGCTCACCAAACAGATCTTCGTCACTTTCTTCTGCAGCAGCTGGCTCTGTCAGTTCAGCTCCGGCCTGCTCTGCCTCTGGTTCAATGACAGATTCATCAGCTAACTCGGTCGTGAAATCGCCTAAGCCGGATGTATCCAGTTCATCAAGCTCACCAAACAGATCTTCGTCACTTTCTTCTGCAGCAACTGGCTCTGCCAGTTCGGCTCCGGCTTGCTCTGCCTCCGGTTCAATGATGGATTCATCAGCTAACTCAGTGGTGAAATCGCCTAAGCCGGATGTATCCAGTTCATCAAGCTCACCAAACAGATCTTCGTCACTTTCTTCTGCAGCAGCTGGCTCTGCCAGTTCAGCTCCGGCTTGCTCTGCCTCCGGTTCAATGATGGATTCATCAGCTAACTCAGTGGTGAAATCGTCTAAATCGGATGTATCCAGTTCATCAAGCTCACCAAACAGATCTTCGTCACTTTCTTCTGCAGTAACTGGCTCTGCCAGTTCGGCTCCGGCTTGCTCTGCCTCCGGTTCAATGATGGATTCATCAGCTAACTCAGTGGTGAAATCGTCTAAATCGGATGTATCCAGTTCATCAAGCTCACCAAACAGATCTTCGTCACTTTCTTCTGCAGCAACTGGCTCTGCCAGTTCGGCTCCGGCTTGCTCTGCCTCCGGTTCAATGATGGATTCATCAGCTAACTCAGTGGTGAAATCGTCTAAGTCGGATGTGTCCAGTTCGCCAGGATAGTCTTCTTCATTTTCAACAGCTTCCGACTCTTTAGCAGGTTCCTCTTCAGGCAATTCTTCTGCTATTGACTCTGTCGTCAGGCCTGCATTTTCTAATTCACCAGCTAATGAGTCCGTTGCTTCATCAGAGTCAGATAAATCAATATCATCACTAGCTGTATGTGACTTTGCCTGGGTGGATTCCTGTTCAATATCTACTTCGGGATGGGCTGGCTCACCAAGGAAATCCGATAGATCCTCAACTTCAGCCAAAGCTTCTGCTTCATCAAAGTCCGGTAACTCAAAGCCATCATCTTCTTCAACAGATGCGTCAGTTTCTTCATCGATTAACCAGTCAGAATCTTGTGGAATACCAAATTCATTTTCAACGGCAGCTTCTTCATGCTGTGCCAGCGTCTCATCTGATTCTGTGTCATCTGAAACGTCCAGATCAACTTCATCCAATAATGGGTCTGCATCTGGTGCTGAACTGATTAAATCATCGATAAAACCTTCGCGGTTAAAGTCATCCTCATCGTTATCAGGACTACCCGTTTCACGCTCAATCTCCAACAACTCATCGAATAGTTCAGTGCCATCATCAATCGGTGACTCTTCAATCTCATCATCGTCTGAAATATCAAAATCAACGATGTCGTCATCGGCTGATGCATCATCGGCATCAATGAATTCATCAAGTAAATCAGTGCTGTCTTCTTCAACATCCTGGCTGTATTCACTTTCTTCCAACAACTCATCTAATGTATCTGAGCCGGAAAAATCTATATTTTCATCGGATATATCGTCACCGGTGAGCTCATCAAGCTCTTTATCCCAGTCCATTGGTTCTGATAATTCCTGAGGAGATTCAGAGCTCTCTTCGATAAACTCATCAAGCAGTTCGGTACTCTCTTCAGAAAGATCGGCAACAACATCTTCTTCTTCCAGAAGTTCATCCAGAAGTTCTGCGCTATCTTCTTCAGCATCAAGAAAATCAATTGCTGCCTGATCATCAGAATCTTCATTGAGTAAAAGATCTAAGTCACTATCAAGATCATCACCACCTGCCGGCGTTATCTCATCATCCAGGAAGTCATCCATCTCAGAGTCGGACAGCAAGTCATCCAGCATTCCCTGATCAACCGAATCCATACCTAAGTCTTCAGAAGGACCGTCTTCATCCAGCAAAGTCTCGATTTCATTTTGAGAAATAGCATCACCTGAATCGGATAAATCAAAATCATCATCCAAATCCTCAGATAATGAAGCGTCGTCCAGCGCTTTCTCCATCTCTTCGAGGCCAACAGCTTTATCGTCACCATTGACACTGATATCACTCGCTCCGGAAGACAAATCATCCAAATCTGTATCGACTAAATCACCATCATCATCAATACCAGCGAAGAGGTCTTCTTCGCTGTCATCGTCTAAATCAAGATCAACATCTTCCAGTTCAGCAAAAACATCGTTTTCATCAATTTCAGACTCATCGTCGTCTTCTTTATCTGACCCCGTGCTAAACAGATCATCATCCAGCATTAACTCATCAAGCTCTTCTCCACTGTCTTCCATATTGGCTTCACCAATACTGACAGCATCATCATCAGCCTCTGTGGTGACAGGAGAGAGTACACCGGATTCTTCCTCAACTGCTGATGAACGGCGACCAAGGAACATCGCCAAAGCAAATGCTATCAAGCCGCCAGGAATCAACGTCAGGGCAGCAACCAGCCAGCCATTGGCAAGCAATAAATCAAGTGGAGTCGGTTCCAGACGTAATTTGTCTTCCCGCTTTTTTCGTTCCATTGCAAGAAGTTTTTCGACCTCTGAACGAATCTTACCTTTGTCGCCTAATTCACTTTTGAGGCCAGTGACTTCCGACTGAACTTTAGACAACATCATGGTTAAATGATGATTTTTTTCTTCTAACGCCTGGAGCTCTGAATCAGAAGATACCGGCTCAGATTGCGGCGAAAGAGAAAGAACTGGTAACCTTTCTTCTGGCGATGTTTCAACCACCGGAGCTTCAGTAATCTTACTGACCTCCTGAGGAGCTGTGGTCTGTTTTCCGGGAGTTACGTCAGGTTTGGACTCTTGTACCTGCGGCTTCCGTTGAATGTTGATTTTTGAAGAAAGTCTGGATGGCTCAGCAGAAACCGTCGTGGTTTTCACCTGACCAGATTTGGATGGCCCAACGCTGGCAAGACGACGCTGATGTTCCTGCATCACTCTCATTGCTTCATCTTTGGTTACCCGGCTCACCTGAGCAAGCGAGGGAACCCGGAGCATGCTGCCAGGGATTAAGCTATGAATGTTCTGCAATTCAAATGACTGAGGGTTCAGCTGATAGATTGCAAGTAATGTTTGTTGAACCGTTACCTGATTAGATGGTCTGAGCTTTGAAGCAATAGACCAAAGAGTTTCCTTTTCAGAAGTCGGGCCATAGAGAGATGAAGGCTCGCCAGTGACTGATCCAGATGGAACATCAGATCTGACGATACCACTAAGTTGTGGTGAAGAACGAACTTCGCCTGTAGGTCCAACCAGACGAATACTCTCTGCACTAACGAAAGAAATGTGAGTCACAACTGTTATTAACACAGATAACAACAGAGGGCTAAAAAATTGACGCATATAAAGCTCAGCTACGTGCTTAGGTAATAATGAATTTAATAATCTGTTAACTATATCGGATTACACCAGCAAAACTATAGGCGATAAGTAAAAAAAACGTTTAGCCCACAATAATTGCCTCAACCTCACACATTTCTATGTGAAATATCAATACAAAATGCAACCACTTACAGATATATAGTGTATAAAAAAGCCAGCATTTTGCTGGCTTTTTACTCTAACTTGCTAAGACGCTTCGATTTTAGCCCACGTATCCCGCAGTCCAACAGTTCGATTGAAGACTAAAGCATCCGAAGAAAAGTCCTGATTATCTGCACAAAAATAGCCCATACGCTCAAACTGATAACCAATTTCAGGTTTCACAGAAGCAAGGCTGGCTTCAACAAAACCATTTTTGCGTACCAAGGATTCCGGATTGATCGTACTGAGAAAATCATCAGAAGCAGCCGGATTCGGTATAGAAAACAACCGGTCATATAATCTGATTTCTGCAGGTAAACCTTTATCCACAGACACCCAGTGAATCACGCCTTTGACCTTCCGGCCATCAGCAGGATTTTTACCCAGTGTATCAGGATCATAGGAGCAATATATCGTTGTTATCTGACCCTCTTCATCTTTCTCAATCCGCTCAGCTTTAATCACATAAGCACCTCTGAGACGCACTTCTTTTCCAAGAACCAGACGCTTATATTTTTTATTCGCTTCCTCACGAAAATCTTCCCGTTCTATCCATATTTCACGGGTAAATGCGACTTCACGGGTCCCCATTTCAGGTTTATTGGGATGATTTGCCAGATTCAGGGTTTCCACCTGAGATGCATCAAAATTTTCAATCACAATTTTGACTGGATCAATCACAGCCATCGCTCTTGGTGCATTTTCATTCAAATCATCACGAATACATGATTCCAGAGAACCGAACTCGATCATGTTTTCTTGCTTCGTGACGCCGATTCTCTTACAAAATTCCCGAATTGAGGCAGCAGTGAATCCTCTGCGACGCAGCCCTGAAATCGTCGGCATACGCGGGTCATTCCACCCTTCCACTAACTTCTCTGTCACCAGTTGATTCAGTTTCCGCTTCGACATGACCGTATATTCAAGATTCAAACGGCTGAATTCATATTGCCGCGGGTGACACGGTATGCTGATATTATCTAAAACCCAATCGTACAAGCGGCGGTTATCCTGAAACTCCAGGGTACACAAAGAATGTGTAATCCCTTCCAGAGCATCCGAAATACAGTGAGTAAAGTCATACATTGGATAAATACACCACTTATCCTCTGTCTGATGATGATGGGCAAAACGAACCCGATACAATACAGGGTCACGTAGCACCATAAAGGAGGAAGCCATATCAATTTTAGCACGCAGACAAGCTTCACCTTCTTGAAATCCACCACTGCGCATTTTCTCGAACAGGGCAAGGTTTTCCTCTACACTGCGATCACGGTATGGGCTATCCTTACCGGGTTGCGTCAACGTTCCCCGGTATTCACGAATCTGATCTGGCGTCAGCTCTTCAACATAAGCCAAACCTTTTTCTATTAATTCAACGGCATAACCGTATAATTTATCAAAATAGTCAGAAGAGTAATGCACATCTCCAGCCCACTGAAAACCCAGCCACTGAACATCAGTTTTTATTGAATCAACATACTCAAGATCTTCTTTTTCCGGATTCGTGTCATCAAAACGCAGATTACATTGTCCCTGATAATCCTGAGCGACACCAAAATTCAGACAAATTGACTTCGCGTGCCCGATGTGAAGATAACCATTTGGTTCCGGGGGAAATCGAGTCTGTACACTGGTATGTTTTCCTTCAGCTAAATCTTTTTCAATGATTTGGCGGATAAAATTCGATGGACGAGCCTCAGCTTCACTCATCTATAACACCTCAACAAAATTATTTAGTATTCTTAATGCCTTGTCTTGCTGGTCAAAAATACAGCAAGCCCAATCATAATCCTTACGTGCAGACGTTAATCATCCACAATTCTCATAAAAGAAACAATACAAAGTCTCTATTTCTTGCGAATATTTCATGCAGTCGATCATTTTATCAAAACAAAAACGTCATAAAACGAATTAAATCAGAATTTCCAGATAATTAGTGACCAGCACCACAGCTACATGTCACGGGCACATTGATCGCTTTATTTTTGCCAGCAGAGCAGTATATTACCGACATGTATCACATAAAGATACAACCAGCACAGTTTTGTTTAGCCTTCTTTCGCATGACCGCCTCCGGCTGATGAATCCAAAGCTGTTCTTTATGGCTGAATAGCTGATTTCACTAAAAAAACGGTGAATGACCCGATTCTCTGTTTTGTGATACATTCTCTTTATATAATGAGTGGCAGTAAAAAATACAAAAAAGACGGACAAAATTAGTCATGAATGATACGCAAAAAGGTAATGTAGATTTAGTCAAACAGCTCAATAGCGCGGCCGTGTATCGACTCATTGACCAGCAAGGTCCGATTTCCCGTATTCAGGTCGCGGAAATCAGTCAGTTAGCTCCTGCAAGTGTGACGAAAATAACCCGGCAGCTGCTCGAAAAAGGATTAATTAAAGAAGTTGCCCAACAGGCATCAACCGGTGGCCGAAGAGCAATTTCACTTGAAACCGAAGTCGTTCCCTTCCATTCTGTTGCAGTCCGTTTGGGACGTGACTACATCCAGATCAGTTTATATGACTTAAGCGGACAAGAGCTCACATCTGAATATCATGAGTTTGACTATCAGCACCAAAGAGAACTTCTCGATGGTCTGATTCATTATATTCAACGTTTTATTGATGACAAAAAGCTTTTAATTGAACAATTTATTGCGATTGGTGTTGTTCTTCCCGGCTTGGTCAATCCTGAAACCGGGGTGGTTGAATATATGCATAACGTTGACATAGACGCTCTGTCACTGGGAGACATCATTAAAGAACATTTCGGCGTTGAATGTTTTATCGGTAACGATATCCGGGGCTTAGCCCTGGCAGAACATTATCTTGGAGCCAGTCAGGATTGTCAGGACTCAATTCTGATCAGTGTCGGACGCGGGACCGGTGCCGGTATGATAGTAAATGGCCGGATTTTTCTGGGTTATAACCGAAATGTCGGTGAAATTGGTCACATTCAGATCGACCCGCTGGGCTCCCAATGTCAGTGTGGTAATTTTGGTTGCCTGGAAACTGTGGCGTCAAATCCAGCGATCGTCAAAAGAGTTAAACATTTATTAAGTCAGGGATATCAATCTACACTGAATGAATTGCATAACATCACGATTGAAGACATCTGTACCCATGCAAATCAGGGAGACGAACTCGCCCGGCAAACACTCATTAAGGTTGGCAATTATTTAGGTAAAGCTGTCGCCATTACTGTGAATCTGTTTAATCCACAGAAAATTGTTATCGCAGGACAAGTGACCACAGCTCAGGAATTGATTTTTCCGGCTATCGAAAGAAACGTGCAAAACCAATCTTTAAAAGCCTTCCATCAAAAATTACCTATTGTTGCTTCCCAGGTATACAAACAGCCAACAATTGCTGCTTTTGCGATGATCAAGCGAGCAATGCTAAACGGTGTTCTTCTCCAGAAGTTACTCGAGAAATAGTGCTGAATGCTATAAAAGGTCATGGCTTTTTATAGCGTTAGCCGTTTTCGCATACTGATCCATTTTTCATGTCATTGCAGATTATTTGCCATGATTCGCATAAAAACACGCCAGCATCCGAATAAATTTTAATAATCAGATGATAAATTAAATAATATTTAATGCTTGGTGGCTTTTTTTATTAAAACAATTAAAAATGGGTTGTTTTTTTAAGAAATACTGGCAAATTAACCTCAAATAAAAATTTTATTAAGGAATGAGTATGTGTTCTGTTTTCGGTATTCTGGATATAAAAAGTGATGCAACAAAACTTCGTCCTGTTGCGCTTGAAATGTCTAAAAAACTTCGTCACCGTGGACCTGACTGGTCAGGTATTTACGCTTCTGATAAAGCAATTCTGGCTCACGAAAGACTTGCAATTGTTGGCCTGAACAGCGGTGCTCAACCAATCTACAGCCCCGATAAAAAACACATACTGGCCGTTAATGGAGAAATCTATAACCATAAAGAGCTGCGCGCTCGCTATGAAGGTAAATATGATTTCCAAACTGATTCAGACTGTGAAGTTATTCTGGCTTTATATCAGGATCTTGGCGTCGAACTCCTTGAAGAACTCAATGGGATTTTTGCATTCATTCTTTATGATGAAGAGAAAGATATCTATCTTGTTGGCCGGGATCACATTGGAATAATTCCGCTTTATCAGGGACTGGATGAGCATGGTAACTATTATGTTGCTTCTGAAATGAAAGCATTAGTTCCTGTATGTAAGACAATCAGTGAATTCCCTCCGGGCTGTTATTACAGCTCATCAGATGAGAGTCCGGTCAGATATTATGTCCGGGACTGGAACGAATATAATGCTATCAAAGGCAATACTACATCCAAAGAAGAATTAACTCAGGCACTGGAAGCCGCAGTGAAACGACAGCTAATGACTGATGTACCCTACGGTGTGCTGCTGTCCGGCGGACTCGATTCTTCGATTACGTCCGCTGTCGCAAAAAAATATGCCGCACTGCGTGTTGAAGACAATGATCAATCAACTGCATGGTGGCCACAGCTTCACTCATTTGCTATTGGCCTTGAAGGGGCACCCGACCTGAAAGCGGCTAAAGAAGTCGCAGAGAAAATCGGCACCGTACACCATGAAATGACATACACAATCCAGGAAGGACTGGATGCGATCAGAGATGTTATCTATCACATTGAAACATACGATGTCACGACAATCCGTGCCTCAACACCAATGTTTTTGATGGGTCGGAAAATCAAAGCAATGGGTATAAAAATGGTACTTTCCGGAGAAGGTGCTGATGAAATCTTTGGTGGATATCTGTATTTCCATAAAGCACCAAATGCACAGGAATTCCATGAAGAAACCGTTCGCAAGCTGCTTGCACTGAATATGTTTGATTGTGCCCGGGCGAATAAGTCTCTGGCTGCCTGGGGTGTTGAAGGCCGGGTACCATTCCTGGATAAAGAGTTTATTGATGTTGCGATGCGCCTGAACCCTGCTGATAAAATGTGTGGCAACGGCAAAATGGAAAAACACATTTTGCGCGAATGTTTTGAGCATTATCTACCAGATTCAATTGCATGGCGCCAAAAAGAACAATTCTCTGATGGTGTTGGCTATGGCTGGATTGACACATTAAAATCTGTTGCGGAAGAAAAAATCACGGATCAGCAGATGGAAACAGCACAATACCGTTTCCCTTACAATACTCCAGCAACTAAAGAAGGTTATGTGTACCGGGAGATTTTTGAAGAGCTGTTCCCATTAGAATCAGCGGTCAAATGTGTACCGGGAGGTCCGTCAGTGGCCTGTTCTTCGGCAAAAGCTGTTGAGTGGGATGAATCATTCAAAAACTGTATTGACCCGTCAGGCCGTGCAGTACAAACGGTTCACAACGACGCCTATTAAATTCGTTTTCCCCCGGCATTCACGAAATGCCGCGGGTTAAACACATAAAGATAGATGATGAAAGGGACACAAGAAATTGTGTCCCTTTTTTATTTTCAACAAATCGGCACACCAAACAAAATTTTATCTCAAATTAATCACTAAAAAACAGATAACAATTCAGCTCAAGAATAATTAAACAGAACTTAATCTCATATAATAATCAATAACCAGTAAAATAGGCTAAGAAAAAGCCAGATATTAACCAAAAACACAATAATCTTGATTTTGATCAAAAATCAACACATTTACCCAACACACATTATTAAAGTAAAATAAACATCTTATACACAAATCACAGACAGAATATATGACAAACCAACATCAGCTTTTTGGTCATCCCAAAGGCTTATTCCTGCTCTTTGGTACAGAGCTATGGGAACGATTCTCTTATTACGCAATGCGTGCCATTCTTGTTTTATATCTCACAGATACAACCTTACATGGCGGTTTGGGCTGGACAACAAAAGAAGCATTAGATTTATACGGAATTTATACCGGTCTTGTTTACATTACACCGCTGATCGGCGGTTGGCTGGCAGATAATTATTTCGGTCAGCGAAAATCCATTCTTGCCGGCGGAGCTTTAATGGCATTAGGGCAATTTACACTGGCACTTCCTCACCAGTATCTGGGCTTAGATACAGCACACTCATTTTATCTCGGACTGGCTTTATTAATTGCAGGGAACGGATTATTTAAACCCAATATTTCAACAATGGTTGGTGATCTATATGAAGAAGGAGATCATCGTCGTGACGGTGCTTTCACCATTTTCTACATGGGTATCAACCTGGGTGCACTTATTGCCGGGGTAATTTCTGGTTCTGTCACCGATAGCTTTGGCTGGAAAGCCGGATTTGTTGCTGCCGGTACTGGTATGGTTATCAGTATTATTATTCAGATCGTTTTTGCTAAGTCGCTACTGGGAGATATTGGTCTGGTACCTGCTGCAACCCGGGATATGCACAGCAAACATGCGGCGACTAAACAACCTCTGAGTAAAAAAGAGATTGATCGATTGAAAGTCATTCTGATCATGGGGTTATTTGTTGTTGTATTCTGGGCTGGATTCGAACAGGCAGGCGGTCTGATGAATATCTATACTCAGAATTATACTGATCGAATGCTGGGTGATTTTGAAATTCCGGCAGCGTGGTTCCAGTCTTTAAATCCATTTTTTATCATTACACTTGCGCCGGTATTAGCTGCACTATGGATTAAATTAGGTAAGCGGGAGCCAAATTCTCCGGTTAAATTTGCATTTGGTTTATTTTTTCTGGCTATCGGTTTTTTATGTATGGTTGGTGCAGCACTGGAACAAGGAGGCGATACAGCGGTGAAAACATCGATGCTTTGGCTGGTCGGTGCCTTCTTCTTTCATACAATCGGCGAGCTATGCTTATCCCCTATCGGTTTATCTATGGTGACTAAACTCGCTCCGCTTCGTCTGGCTTCACTGATGATGGGCGTCTGGTTTGGATTTAATGCAATAGCAAATTATGTCGCCGGATTAATTGGCGCACATGTCGGAGAATTGGGCGCACTCGCTATTTTTGGCGGTATTGCCGTGACAGCCACAATATCAGGTCTGATACTACTGCTATTCTCATCACAACTGATTCAGTGGATGCACGGTGCGGAACAGCCAGCATATTTAAGCAATGCAACACCGGAAGAAGCCCCTGCATAAACTTTCTTCGGTTTAAATCAACTCAAGATTTCAGAAAAGGCATCCGATCAATGAACGATGCCTTTTTAATTTTCGCCGCTGCCCGTAATACCAGAGACCTGACACATCATCTCAATATGTTGATCGTCATCATTCAGGCAAGGAATATAAGTAAAGGTTTTCCCACCGGCTTCTTCAAAAATCTGGCGACATTCTACCGAAATTTCTTCCAGCGTTTCTAAACAGTCAACCGAAAATGCCGGCGCAATAATATCGATGTTTCTAATGCCTTTTCCGGGCAGTTGTTCCAACGTTTTATCCGTATAAGGTTGTAACCACTCTTCCTTGCCAAACCGGGACTGATAGCTCATACCAATTTGTTGCTCGTTCAAATCTAATGCTTCCGCTAACAACCGGGTTGTTGACTCACAATGCTGAGGATAAATATCACCATTATCCGCATAACGCTGAGGAATGCCGTGATATGAACATAACAGATAATCACCTTTACCATGGCGCTGCCATGATTCTCTGACCTTTGAGGCCAGTGCATGAATATAGGCTGAAGAGTCGAAATAATGGCTGATAAAATGTAACCCCGGAGTCACTTCCAGAGAACGCATAGCCTGAGAGACACGATCAAATACACTTGCGGTGGTTGTCCCTGAGTACTGAGGATACAAAGGAAGCACAGTGATCTCAGTTACTCCCTGACTGATCAGGGAGTTCACCCCATCCTGAACAGAAGGAGAACCATACGTCATACCCAAGGCAACAGGTACACCAGCCCGCTTCTGTAATTTCTCAGTCTGCGAGCGGGAAAAAACCATTAACGGTGACCCCCCTTCCATCCATATCGACTGATATAACTTCGCGACTTTGGGTGAACGACGGGGCAGGATAATTCCATGTAATACCGGACACCATACCCACCGGTTCAGATCAACAACCCGGTGATCATGTAAAAATTCACTTAAGAAGCGCTTTACGGCAGATGCTGTTGGCGCTTCGGGCGTTCCCAGATTGACTAATAAAATACCTTGCCTGTTATTTTTCATCGGTGTTCTCAATCCTCTTTGCATCGTTCGTAAAAAAACGCCATCATGCCCTGAATCTGAATGAAAAAAAAGCGCCTCTCCGGAGTCGCTTTCTCATCAAAACAATAAGATCCGTTAATCTATATTAACGGCTCAGTGCAGTTTCAATATCTGCACTGACATCTGCAACCTGTTTTGTGCCATCAAATTTCAGGTATGTCGTACGTCCGGCAGACGCTTCCTGACCATAGTAATCAATTAATGGCGCAGTTTGATCATGATAAACTTTCAGACGGGAACGAACCGTTTCTTCTTTATCATCATCACGAACAACCAGCTCTTCACCCGTGATATCATCTTTACCTTCAACTTTAGGCGGATTATAGACAACATGATAAGTACGGCCTGATGCAAGGTGAGCACGACGACCAGCCATACGTTCAACGATAACATCATCAGCAACATCAAACTCAATCACGTAATCAACAGCAATTCCCATTTCCTTCAGACCATCAGCCTGAGGAATTGTTCTCGGAAATCCATCAAGTAAAAAGCCTTTTTCACAATCTGGTTGAGCAATTCTTTCTTTAATTAAGCCTAAAATAATATCATCTGAAACCAACTGACCAGCATCGATAACTGCTTTAGCCTGCTTACCAAGTTCAGTACCTGCCTTAATTGCGGCACGCAGCATATCACCAGTGGAAATTTGTGGAATGCCATACTTTTCCATGATGAATTGTGCTTGTGTTCCTTTTCCTGCCCCTGGAGCACCCAAAAGAATGATGCGCATGATTAATCCTCTTAAGAATAGAACGATTTATACCGAAGCTCACAGTCTGTCCATACTGGTAAGCTGTTCACACGATAAGTTTCGGTATAATAATTTTTATACAACGAGCCGTATATCTGTCCATCAGCGATACGGCAGGCGAGCAAAATACACGCCTTCTGGCTGAGATTCAAGCCCGGAAGAATAACATAAAAACAAATCTCTTTTATGATAAAACCGGTTTAAACAGCGGTTCTTTTACTAAATGCTAAACCGTGAAAACTCATGGAAATGATTTAAAATCAATGAATAAAAGAACCCGCAAAAGCGGGTCCTCAATTTGAAAAAACTTAGTTTTTCGCTAAAAGCTGATTAATTGCGGTCAGGAACTGCGCTGGATCTTCCATCGCCCCACGCTCTGCAAGCATGGCTTGTCCCAGCAACATTTCAACCCAACGTCCAAAGACTTCTTCATCAGGTTCGTCAGCCATTTTTTGAACCAGTTGATGATCAGGGTTTAATTCCAGAATATATTTCACATCCGGTGCAGCCTGACCAGCCGCTTCAAGTAACTTAGCCATTTGTGTACCAATTTCATTGTCATCTGTTACTACAACTGCTGGTGTTGAAGCCAGTTTGAAAGTTGTACGGACTTCTTTGACCCGATCGCCCAAATAAGATTTTGTTCTCTCGACAACAGATTTGAATGCTTCTTCAGCTTCTTTGTGCTTTTCTTTTTCAGCTTCATCTTCAAACTGACTTAAGTCCAGTCCGGCTTTAGTAATAGACTGGAATGACTTACCATCAAATTCTGTCAGGTAATTCATTAACCATTCATCAATGCGGTCATACATCAGGATGACTTCAATCCCTTTCGACCTGAATTGCTCCAGGTGCGGACTATTTTTCGCCGCAGCATAGCTATCTGCCGTCAGATAATAAATCTTATCCTGCCCTTCTTTCATCCGTTCAACGTAAGATGTCAGACTGACATTCTGCTCAGCACTGTCTGTATGAGACGAAGCAAACCGTAATAATCCGGCCACTTTTTCTTTGTTTGAGAAGTCCTCAGCCGGACCTTCCTTCATCACCAGACCAAACTCTTTCCAAAAACTCTGATATTTTTCTTCATCGCTGTTTGCCATACGTTCCAGCATGGTCAAAACCCGTTTGGTACAGGCACTACGTAATGATTGCGTGACCTTATTATCCTGAAGAATTTCACGGGATACATTCAAAGGCAAATCATTGGAATCAATCAAGCCTTTGACAAAACGAAGATAAGAAGGCATGAACTGTTCGGCATCATCCATAATAAAGACACGCTGAACATAAAGCTTCAGACCACGTTTGTGATCGCGATTCATCATGTCCCAGGGCGCTTTAGAAGGGATATACAACAAACTTGTATAATCATTTTTACCTTCAACCTTGTTATGACTCCAAACCAGTGGATCGGAGAAGTCATGTGAAACATGTTTATAAAATTCCTGATATTCTTCTTCGGAAATATCAGATTTTGAACGGGTCCATAACGCTTCTGCTTTATTGATTTTGTCCCATTCAGTCTCGTCGGTTTCCTTTCCTTCCTCGTCTTTCTTTTTAACAAGGATATAAACCGGAATCCCAATATGATCTGAGTATTTAGAAACCAGCTCTTTCAAACGCCACTCAGAAAGAAACTCTTTTCCTTCTTCTTTCATATGAAGGACAATATCAGTCCCGCGGGTTTCTTTGTGAACTGTCTCCAGAGTGTAATCACCTTCTCCATGAGACTGCCACTGCACGCCTTCTTCTACAGAAGCATCCACACTGCGGGTGCGAACGGTGACTGAATCGGCAACAATAAATGCAGAATAAAAACCAACACCAAATTGTCCGATTAACTGAGAGTCTTTCACCTGATCATCAGATAAATTTGCAAAAAACTCTTTCGTTCCGGATTTAGCGATAGTTCCCAGATTTTCAATAACCGACTCACGACTCATTCCGACCCCATTATCAGAAACCGTCAGTGTATTCGCTTCCGCATCGAAGGTTAACTTAACGGCTAAATCTGCATCGCCCTGATACAGATCCGGGTTTGATAATGCTTGAAAGCGGAGTTTGTCTGCAGCATCAGATGCATTCGAAATCAATTCACGTAAAAAAATCTCTTTATTCGAGTAAAGAGAATGAATCATTAAATGAAGTAACTGTTTTACTTCAGATTGAAAACCACGTGTTTCTTTATTTTTCGTTGCAGTTTCACTCATTATTAGCTCCATGATGAATTATTTATTAATTCGCACCAATGCATAAGGTGTACAAATAGCATAACTTGCTAGTAAAATGAGGGTGGAGCAACTGATTTCAAGGTTATGATGCTAAAAACAGTTTTTTTTTTTACTAAAAATTTATTATGCTGAACAGCATAAATCTCAAAGGTTCTCAAAATACAGGCTTTATTAACCAGCTCTTAACATTACATCTAAGAGAATATCAAAAACCATCAGCTTTCAATGTAACAACCAAAGAAGATATTGATGAATCCAATAAGCGCAAAATTCATCCTGGCGGAACGCTTTACTTTCGTCCCTAATAATAATTCATTAACAGACCAAGAGAATGAAGACGAAGTCATCAGATTAGGCACGAATGAAAGCAGGATTCTGCTTATGTTGGCTCAACATCCGAATGAAGTGATTCAGCGGAATGAACTTCACGATTTTGTATGGAGAAAACAAGGCTTTGAGGTTGATGATTCCAGCCTCACACAAGCAATTTCCACCTTAAGAAAAATGCTGAAAGATTCGACAAAGTCACCGCGTTATATCAAAACGGTTCCTAAACGGGGTTATCAGCTTATTGCTGATGTTCAGCTTATTCCTGAAACTAAGTCTTCACCCGGTGAATCACTGACGACCGAAGAAGAGCAGACGATTGTCCCGGAGGATGTCAGCGTTGCCGAGCCTTTGCATCTTCAGGATGGGGTTGCAGCTCTTGATAATCCTGAACATATCAATATGGTCTCATCAGGATCACCTGAAGTAACTGAACGACAAAAAACAAGCCAGCAGCCAGGGAAAATGGCACTCACGACAAAGCTGGTTCTTTTTCTGGCAGTCATCATTCCACTCATCGCCGTTTTCTATAATGGACCACGGTATTCAACTTTCCGGCATCTTGCGGTTGTTAATGGTATTTCGATCAACATGCCTACAAATCATCCGGATTTATCTGCCTGGATTCCTTCAATTGAACAGTGTGTGAAGAAGTATCAGAAATCACATAAACAACAGATACAACCAAGCCAGATTATCGCAACGGGTGGTCAAGGGAATAAGCTCGTTCTCAATTATATTTATCCGGTCGAATACAGTGATCACAACATCACGTTAACGATTGGTACAGATCAAGAGGACTCAGCCCAGATATGTCGTTAAATAAAATCAACTTACGAGTTGCTACGATGATTCTGTTTATTTCCGCTTTATTTAGTATTTGGCTGTACTGGGGAAGTGATTTAAAGCTCAAGCAACTTCTGATATCCAGAGAATGGCAATCTAAAATTGTCAGGCTAATTGAACATTCAAATAAAGAATCTGCTGTCGGACCATTAAGACGTGTCGATGTCACCTCAAATGTGAAGTATTTACCGAATGGCACTTATATCCGGGTATCTGTTGTACAGCTGTATGCAGGTAAAAGTCTGCCGGAAAGCACGATTGATATTTCCGAGTCCGGAGACTGGAAGCTGAGTGAAAACTACCTGTTGCTTTCTCCGACTGAATTTAAAGATGTCTCTGATAGCCAAAGTAAAGACTTTACTCCGGAACAACTGAACCTTATCAAACAGTTTTTCAAGATGGATGCCCAGCAGAGTAAGCGTATTGATGTCATCAACAAAAACACGTTGTTACTTGCCAACCTGAATCACGATTCAACCATATTATTTACTAACTGAATCATATCTTTTTCAGCGAAGACACAATCATGTGTCTTCGCTGACTTGCCTGAATAAGACCTTGACGTATCTTATACCCCAAGACAAACCGTCCCGACATCGTCGCCGTCCAGACTCAGAACTTTCAGGCAATCTGACTCATAAAGACCATAACCCGGAGGGAAACCCTCCCGGGGAAAGGTAACCGATCCGGGATTAAACCAATAATACTCACCGCACGACTGTGCAACAGGGATATGAGTATGCCCGTGAATCAGAACATCACCTTTGGCAAGGGGCGGTAAATTTGCCTGGTTATAAATATGACCATGGGTCAAAAATAACCGCTGACCACTTTCAAGCATGACCCAGGAAAAGTCACTCATCATCGGAAAATCTAACAGCATTTGGTCCACTTCACTGTCACAGTTTCCCCGAACCGCAATAATCTCTTTTGCATATGGATTCAGAATTTCTGCAACCTGCGCCGGAAAATATCCGTCCGGGAGCGGATTTCTGGGCCCATGATTCAGTAAATCCCCCAGCAGTATCAGTCCTTCTGCACCGGAAGACTGATATAGCTCAATCACTTTTTCTGCCGCAGGTAACGAACCATGTATATCTGATGCAAACATCAGCTTCATCAATATCTCCCAATATAACTGAATCAAAAAAAGTTATTCTGTATCACTCAATAAGCCATTCACAACCATATTGTTATAACTGACCATACCAATGACCTGACCATTTTCTATCACAGGAGCCCGGCTGATCCCAAAACGTTCAAAAAGACGGGCACAGTTTTTCACTTTCATCTCAGGTTCAACACCTAATGCAGGCTTGGTCATAATTTCATAAATATTGGTTCTTTCTAAGGAACGATTATTCGCCAACACTTTTTTAGCAATATCATTCATTAATACAATGCCAAATTCATCATCATCATGTCGTTTCGCGACTATCAGTGCTTTTATTTGTTTCTCTTTAGCAAGCTGAATGGCTTCATAAACGGTTGTCAAACCATCCACAACCGCATAAGTATTTGCCATGACATCCCGGACTTTAACGCGATCATATTGACTCATAGTTCATCCTCAACATACTTCGTTAGTGTTTCAACCTGATGTGATACGCCAACCGCATCTTCAATATCAATCTGAATTGCTATCCCCTGACCTGATTCAGTCTCAAACTCACCAACATCGTTAATCGTTTCAAGTATATGTCTCGATAAATGTTCTTCTACAACAAAAATCGCCACATCTTTTTGCACATCAAGAGTGAGACCAAAAAAGGTTTTTTTCTGATTCAACCCTTCTCCTCTGGCATTATTAATGACAGTAACACCCGTTGCTCCTGCTTGCCTGGCAGCATCAACGACCTTTTCTGTTTTACTATCTTCAACAAAAGCAATAATCAATTTAAAGCGCATCGTCTTTCTCCATACAAGCATTTCTCCGGCTCAGCCATTGCGTTATCTGAGCATACCCCATCACAGAAATTATCGGGAACAGACTCGCAAATGCAATGAGACCAAAACCATCAATTAACGGACTTCTTCCCGGCACGGTTGATGCTAAACCTAACCCAAGGGCAGCCACCACAGGCACTGTGACTGTAGATGTCGTCACACCACCAGAATCATAGGCCAGAGGCACAACGATTTTTGGTGCATAAAATGTCTGAATAACCACAATGACATAGCCGACAATAATATAGTAATGAATCGGGTCTCCTACGACAATCCGGTAACAGCCCAGCGTAATACCAATCGCAACCCCCAGAGCAACAGCGACCCGAAGACCCGTGACACTAATCGCCCCTGCCGAAACCTGATTCGCTTTGATAGCAACGGCCAGCAAGGATGGTTCTGCAATCGTGGTACTGAACCCAATACAGAATGCAAACAGATAGACCCAATAATAATTCAGCCAGTGATAGGGCTCACTGACAATCTGTACGGATGATAAAAAGGAAGGCGCAGTTAGCTGCTTAGCCATCATTTCACCTAAAGGAAATAACGCTAAATCCAGCCCCATCAGAAAAAGAGCCAACCCGAGAATCACATATCCAAACCCAAGTAAAACATGCGATAACCGGCTCACTGGCTTACGCAGAATGACATACTGAAAGACAAATAAGATACTCGCAATCGGCAAGACATCCTTGATTGTCGAATAGAGCACCTGAAATAAATGATAAACTTCATTCATGCCATCACCATCCCAAAAATCATCACAAACATCATGGGCAACAAAGAAGCAAAAGCAATCAGGCCAAAACCATCCAGCATTGGGTTTCGTCCTTTAATTGAAGACGCTAAACCGACTCCCAGCGCGGTCACCAGCGGAACTGTAATTGTTGAGGTTGTCACGCCACCTGAGTCATAAGCAATACCGATAATGGTATCCGGGGCAAATAAAGTCAGGACAACGACACCGATATAGCCTGCAATAATCATTAAATGAATCGGCCATCCTTTCAGGATCCGGAAAACCCCTAATACAATGGCGAAGCCAACCGAAAGCGCGACTGTTAGCCGTAAACTCACCGCGTAATGTGCCATCGCATCTTTTGATGTACTAATCACGCCACCATTTGCTGCAACCTGAGCAGCTTCCGAAGCAACAGCCGTTAAAGCCGGTTCCGCAATTGTCGTTCCAAATCCCAGGCAGAATGCAAAAGTTAACAGCCACCATACATTCCCTTTTCGGGCAAATGCCTGAGCCATACTCTCACCAATAGGAAACAATCCCATTTCCAGTCCGAAAATAAAAAAGGTCAATCCGAGAACAACCAGAATAAGACCGGACAATACAGACATCATATCCGGAAGCGGCTTCTGTAAAATCACCAGCTGAAAAAAAGCAATTACCAGAATAATCGGCAGTAAGTCTCTGAAACTTCCCAGCATCACTTTCAGTAACGCAATCAATGCTTTCATCTTACCCCTCAGCAGAAAATATAACTTTCATCATGACAGACGAATCATATATTCAGTGCTATTTTGTACAGGCAAAGGATAAAAACCCAAGATTAATCACAAAAAATGGGGATTGGCTCGTCAACATATGTCATTTATTCTTATATAGATCAATACCCCATCAACGCATACAGGTGAGATGAAGATGAGAGTATTAATAACCGGAGGTTCTGGTTTCATAGGCTCTGAGCTGGTCAAGCAAATGGCTGCCCGGGATCATGATATTGTCGTACTGACCCGTTCAAAAGAAAGAACCGGTCAAAAACTCAATCATTTGAGCACCTACATGATCGAATGTATTGAATCTCTTGATGATTACCATGATCTGAATCCGTTTGATGCGGTCATCAATCTTGCCGGAGAACCCATCGCTGATAAGCGCTGGACAAAAAAGCAAAAAGAAATTATTTGTCAGAGCCGCTGGGAGATCACTGAAAAAATTGTATCACTGTTTCACGCCAGTGCATCTCCGCCCGGTATTTTCATTAGTGCCTCGGCGGTTGGATTCTATGGTGATCAACAAAGTCATCCAATTGATGAAGAACTCAACGTCTATCACGGAGAATTTTCACATCAGGTCTGTTCTAAATGGGAAGAAATTGCCATGAGAGCCGAGTCTGATTTAACCCGGGTGTGTCTGCTGAGAACCGGTGTAGTCCTGTCAAAAAATGGCGGCGCACTGCAAAAAATGCTTCCGCCATATCGCTTAGGGCTCGGAGGACCAATCGGCAACGGTCACCAATACATTCCATGGATTCATATGAGTGATATGATTCGTGGCATTCTCTTCTTACTTGAAACCAATTATGCACAGGGGCCTTTTAACCTGTGTGCACCGCATCCGGTATCCGGTAAAAAATTCAGCCGGGCACTGGCCGGTACATTACACCGGCCGCATTTTCTGTTCATTCCCAAATGGACCATTCAGTTATTAATGGGAGAAGCATCTGCACTCCTTCTCGACAGCATCCGGGCGAAACCAAAAAAATTAACGGAGCTGGGGTTTGAGTTTCATTTTCCTCATATAGAATCTGCACTCAAACAAATCTTACAATCATAAACTGCTCTATTCAGGAGAGACGATGACAAAAAGTATTCTTATCACAGGTTGCTCTTCAGGCATAGGTTACATTACAGCACATGCGCTTCACGAACGCGGGTATTTTGTCATTGCATCATGCAGGAAAAAAGAAGATGTCGAACGATTACAGTCTGAGGGGCTTCAATGTATTCAGCTGGATGTGACCCAGCCAGATCAGGTTGACAGTGCTATCAGGCAGGTGCTGGAAATGACCAATAATAATCTCTACGCTTTGTTCAATAACGGCGCCTATGGTCTGCCTGGCGCATTAGAAGATCTACCCACAGCCGCAATAAAAGAGCAGTTTGAGACTAATTTTTTTGGCTGGCATGACTTAACCACAAAGCTTATTCCTCATTTCAGACAACGCGGTACCGGCAGAATTATTCAAAACAGCTCTGTTCTGGGTTTTGCCGCCATGAAATACCGGGGAGCCTATAATGCTTCCAAATTCGCAATTGAAGGCTGGACAGATACACTCAGGCTTGAGCTGCAGGAAACAGGTATTTGTGTCAGCTTATTAGAGCCCGGTCCGATTGAAACCCGATTCAGGGATAACGCGCTGGCTGCTTTTCTCCGTTGGGTCGAACCGGATAAAAGTATTCATGCAACCCGTTATCAGCAGCAGGTAGAGAGACTGAGTAAAGAAAAATCAAACACCCCGTATTCGCTTCCTCCGGAAGCTTGCCTGCCCGCGATATTCCACTGCCTGGAAAACGCGTCACCAAAGCTCAGGTACCGAATCACAAGGCCAACTCAGGTTTTTGCCATTCTGAAACGAATTCTTCCCGGCAGATGGCTTGACACCATTTTGAACAAAGCCGTTTGAATGCATTTTTCATACCTCAAAATGCAGGATTCAGCGCTTCAGCAACAGGTTCAGTTCAAGGAAAATAACCGAAGGAATGATGACGCCTTTCGAGGTTGTTTGACGCAGAAATGAACCTGTTGATGAACTCCCGAAGGGCGAGAATTGAGGTCACTTGGGTATAATTCAAACCGCCTGAAAATACCCGGGAGGATATGGTTTAAAATAAATTCAGGTCAATGTCATCACTACGTCACAATAGGTGATCAGAATCATATATTTAAACGATGTACTGAACGACCCGGAATGATGGAATGAGTTTAAATCAATTAAACTGGCTTAGTATTTTTGTTGTCCTCATCATCTTAATTACGACCTGAGTTTCTGAAATCTCAGTGAAAGCCATTTTCAAAATGGCTTTCTGACTGCTTGATATTTACCACACACGCCCATATTTACGGTTGAGTATCCTTTCTCAAAGTTGCTGCCCAAGATATCTGGTAAAAATGCAGCAAACTGCATAGGATAAATGCGGAGTAAATCCGGTTACCAAAAAATCGTGTTGAAATCAGGAAGGTCAAATATGCAAACGCCATCAAACAGCGTCGAAGTATCTCAACAGAACATAAGAGAAGTACTTGAAAAATCATTACAGCATCCTGTTCTATTTTACTTCTGGGCACCGATGGATGAAGCGAGTGCTAACTTTGTTCAGTCACTCCAGGAGTTGGCTCAACAATATCAGGGCGCATTTACGCTGGCTTTACTCAATTGCCAGCAGGAACAGAATATTGCAATGCAATTTGGTGTACAAACCATCCCGACCTTTGCTTTATTTTCACAAGGCCAGCCGGTTGACGGTCTGAGTGGCCCACAGTCTGTCGATGCTGTCAAAACAATGTTGAGTAAGCATCTGCCAAGTCAGGATGAGATGAATCTTATTCAGGCTTCAGAGCTCATTCAGCAGGAAGAATATTCCCAGGCTTTATCTCTCTTACAGGCTTTAGCCGAAGATTTTCAAAATAAACCTGAAACAAAGCTGGCGCTGGCCCACTGCCTGCTGGAAACCAAACAGTTTGATAGTGCAGAAACCGCCCTGCAGCATATCCCGTTAGAATATCAGGATAATTATTACAAAAGCTTAATCGCTAAACTGGAACTTCATCAGCAGGCAGCCAACAGCCCTGAACTGATAGCACTTGAAGCCGAATTCAGTAACAATCAGGATAACCCGAAACTGGCCAGCGAACTCGCGGCTCAATACCATGAAGTCAACCGGGATGAAGAAGCTTTAGAAATCCTCTGGTCTTTCCTGAAATCTGATCTCAATATCCTTGACGGAGATATGAAAAAAACATTTATGGACATTCTGAGCTCATTGGGACAAGGTCACCCACTGGCCAGTCAGTATCGTCGTCAGTTGTATTCCCTGTTGTACTGATACCGGGAAAACAACAAGAAAGGAATGACAACGCCCTCAGTTGTCATTCCCCTGTAACTCATCAATAATCGGGCACCGGCTATGTTCATCTCCGGGACATGCCGCAATCCATTCCTCCAGATGCGCCTGAATCAGCCGTAATTCTTCGATTTTGTCTTTGACCTGTACCAGCTTTTTTCTGGCTTCATCTTTCACCGATGCACTTTTTCTGTGAGGATCATGGGCAAAAGTAAGTAATAACTTACATTCATCCAGACTAAAACCGGCCCGCTTGGCCCTGGCAATCAAATGCAAATCATCCACATGAGACTGATTGTAAATCCGGTACCCATTATGACCACGGCCGGGAGGTGCAAACATCCCCTTATCTTCGTATAAACGAATTGATTTTGGGGTTAAACCAGTCAGTTTTGCCACGTCACTGATGTTCACAAAAGCCTCCCGAATAAAAACAGTTTATCTATACCCAGGCAACCTGAAGATGCAGGTTGTTTGGGTCTATGATGCAGATGAAACAATTGCGATTAAGTCTTCCTCTGTTTTGACTTCGATCCCCAGCTCCTGAGCTTTGGTCAGCTTAGAGCCCGCATTTTCCCCCGCAAATAACATGTCCGTATTTTTAGACACACTTCCGGCTACTTTTGCCCCTAAAGACTGTAAGGCTGCCTTCGCTTCATTACGGGACATTTGTACCAGCGTACCGGTCAACACAACCGTTTTTCCGGCCAGTACCAAAGCATCAGTGTCAGTCACTGCTGTAATCTCCGGCCAGTGAATCCCCTGAGCAAGTAAGTCATCCACCACTTTCCGGTTATTTTCTTCGGCAAAAAACGCAACAATATGGCTGGCAACAATGCCGCCAATATCCTGTACTTCAATCAGTGCTTCCTGAGTTGCCTCACTGATTTTTTCCAGTGTCAGAAAGTGTTGAGCCAGATTATTTGCAGTCGCTTCCCCAACCTCCCGGATCCCTAATGCGAACAGAAACCGGGGTAAGGTCGTTAGTTTTGACTTGTCCAATGCCTGAATGACGTTTTGTGCAGACTTTGGCCCCATACGCTCAAGCACGGTAATTTGCCCGGCAGTCAAACGATACAAATCTGCCGGAGATTCAATCATTTCTTTATCAACCAGTTGTTCAATGACTTTATCACCCAAGCCATCAACATCCATTGCCTTGCGGGAAACAAAATGTTTCAAAGCCTCTTTTCTTTGTGCCTGACAGACCAGACCACCCGTACATCTTGTAACCGCTTCGCCCTCAGTCCGCTCCACATCCGACTGACACACAGGGCAACATTCAGGAAAAATAATCTCCCTGGTATTCTCATCTCTCTTTTCAAGAACAACCGATACGATTTGTGGAATAACGTCACCCGCCCTGCGGATAATGACTGTATCACCAATGTGTACACCCAGCCGCTCAATCTCGTCGGCATTATGCAACGTGGCATTACTGACCGTCACACCACCGACAAAAACCGGTTCAAGCTTCGCGACCGGCGTAATTGCCCCGGTTCTTCCAACCTGAAACTCAACATCATTTAATCTGGTCAGTTCCTCCTGCGCCGGAAATTTATATGCAATCGCCCAACGGGGAGCTTTAGAGATAAATCCAAGTTGTTCCTGAAAAGCAATCTCATCAACTTTGATCACCACACCATCGATTTCGTAACTCAAATCTTCACGACGCTGAAGAATATCCTGATAGTAAGCTTTGACCTGAGCTAAATCAGACACACATCTGATTTCAGGGCACATTGGCAGCCCCCAGTGTTTAAGCTGCTTCAGACGTTCATAATGAGAGCCGGCCAGTTCAGCACCGACAATCACACCAATCCCATAGGCATAGAAGCTTAATGGGCGTTGCGCTGTAATTTTTGAATCCAGCTGACGTAAACTGCCTGCCGCCGCATTTCTCGGATTAACAAAGGTTTTCTCCCCTTTTTTAACCGCCGCAGCATTCAACGCATCAAAACCAGCTTTAGGCATAAACACTTCGCCGCGAACTTCCAGCCGTTCAGGCCAGTTATCCCCGGTTAAACGTAACGGAATACACCGGATTGTCTTAACGTTTTCGGTAATATTTTCTCCGGTCGTACCATCACCACGTGTTGCCGCCCGGACTAACACGCCATTCTCGTAAAGCAAACTAACTGCAAGGCCATCCAGTTTGGGCTCGCAACAAAATGAGGTCACTTCCTGTTCATGCAACCGCTCAGTGATTCTGCGGGAAAAACTATCAAGTTCATCATCATCAAAAGCATTATCAAGGGAAAGCATCGGGATTTCATGACGCACAGATGCAAAACTATCCAGTGCCTCACCACCAACCCGGCGGGTTGGAGAATCAGGTGTGATCAGATGCGGGTGCTGCTCTTCCAAGCCATTCAGTTCACGCATCAGACGGTCATATTCCGCGTCCGGAACGGAAGGATTATCCTCGACATAATACAAAATGGAGTAACGGTGTAATATGTCTCTTAATTCCTGAATTTTTTGTTCTACAGTTTGCATTTTCTTCTGCTCTAATCATGAAAAAGGGCCCGGTTCCGGGCCCTGTATTTTACACTGAATATGGCTTTATTCTACATCCGGCGAGGTTCGGGATTTAAACGCCTGAATCTGGCGACGGTATTTACCCAGCCTGTCCGGCGTCATCAGGTTTCTCTGGTCATCCAGCACATTGCCGCCCAGATCGTCCGCAATCTGCTGCGCTGTTTTCAACATCAGCTTGAAGTTTTGTTCCGCATCACCATAGCAGGGCAAAGTCATGAAGAAGGAAATCCCCTTCGTTGAAAAAGCTTCAGGATCATCATGCCTGAGGCTGCCCGGCTGTAAAATATTCGCCACACTGAATAATACTTTTCCGGTACCGGATAAATCAGCATGACGGTGATATATTTCCATTTCCCCGTAAAGCAGTCCGTTTTGCTGCATACTGTCAAACAGCTTGGTTCCGGTGAACGCTTCCTCCCCGGAACAGTGCACATTTAAAACAATGACTTCATAATCAGGCTCTGCTGCAATGTTTTCACCGGCACCGGGTATATGGTTTTCAGCGACAGCATCAGGCTGCACCGGTACTGGTTCTTCCTTAGCAGAAAAGATATCAGCTGAGATGACCGGTTCTTCAGAAAACGGTGTAATTGGCTCAGAAACGCCCGCTTCATCTTCACTTTCAAGCGGATCGTAGCCATCAATCAGCGGGTCAATATCTTCATCTGATGAAAACCCCGGCTCTTTCCGTTCATGCTTTAGCTCCTCATGGCTTTGAAAACCACGGGAAGGGACTGCAGACGCTTCCTCTTCCTTATCTTTACCAATACTATCCAGCGGCTTATCACCAAATTTTGATTTAGCTTCTTTTTTGCTGGTCCACAATCCATGAAAAAGCAGCGCAGCTATCGCAAGCGCGCCAACAATAATGAGTACGAATCGCAATTCTTGCATTTTTAACTCTCAGTTTCCCCGGTAACTCGCTTCCGAAAAATTATTCAGCCATTGCATACTGAACACCCTCTTCCGCTGATTCCTGACACTTTAACAAATAATTCCCCTGAATTTGAACAGATTAATGTGAGAAGTGGAGGAAATTGTTTATTTTTCTGACTTTCCTTCTCAACCTTTCTTTCTCAACAAAGCGCAGTAGAATAGTTCACTGAATCAGATCACTCTTACATTATTAGCAGGAAATTAAGATGGCGTTAACAAAACGTTCAGGATTCGGTTACTTTCTATACGGCATTAAATTAGCGGTCACGCCGGGAATTCGCAGATTTGTGATTCTCCCGCTCTTTACCAATATTCTTTTAATTGGTACCGCATTATATTATGTGTTCACACATATGAATCAGTGGATTGGCGACATGATGTCCTACATTCCTGATTTTCTGTCATGGCTCAGTTATATACTCTGGCCACTCATTACTATCTCTGTACTTTTCGTTTCAATGTATTTTTTCAGTTCGCTGGCGAATATCATCGCTTCACCATTTAATGGGTTACTTGCGGAAAAAGTAGAAAAACTCCTCGACGGGCAATCTATTCAGGATGAAGGGCTACTTGCTTTTATGAAAGATATTCCCCGTGTTTTTGCCCGTGAATGGAGAAAAATTTGCTACACCATTCCCAAAACTATTGGGTTATTTATTCTGCTGCTGATTCCGGGACTTGGTCAAACTATCGGCCCTGTGGCCTGGTTTATTTTTACATCATGGATGCTTGCAATTCAGTACTGTGACTATTCTTTTGACAACCATAAGGTTAATTTTAATCAAATGAAATTACAGCTCAAACAGCGTCAGGGATGCGCCTACTCATTTGGGATGATGGTTACTATATTTACAACCATTCCGGTACTGAACCTGTTAATCATGCCTGCAGCGGTCTGCGGTGCAACAGCCATGTGGGTGACTGAGTTTAAGCCAAACACAGTGAAGTCAGGATAAGATCATTGATTTGTTGATCTTTAATATCACTGAACCGAAAACCAGATATCTGGTGGTTTGAGCGATTTAAAGGTCAACAGACCCTAATAAGATATAACTTTTTAATCCTTTTCTCATTTTGTTCAACACCCTATGCTTCTATAAAATTGATTGGATGTATCTCATCACCAATATCATCACATACGTGCAATGAAGGAATATCACAATGAGTAAAATCTACGAAGACAACTCTCTGACCATTGGTAATACCCCTTTAGTTCGCCTGAATAAAGTCAGCAAAGGCAATGTGCTGGCTAAGATTGAAGCGCGCAACCCCAGCTTTAGCGTCAAGTGCCGGATCGGTGCAAACATGATCTGGGAAGCTGAAAAATCAGGTCAGTTAAAAGCCGGAGTTGAGCTTGTAGAGCCAACCAGTGGGAACACCGGGATTGCACTTGCATTTGTTGCGGCAGCCCGTGGTTATAAGCTGACACTGACAATGCCTGAATCAATGAGTCTTGAGCGCCGTAAACTGCTCAAAGCACTGGGTGCTAAGCTGGAGCTGACTGAAGCTGCAAAAGGCATGAAAGGTGCCATTAATAAGGCTGAAGAAATTGTTGCTGGTAACCCTGAAAAATATCTGTTGCTTCAGCAATTCGATAATCCGGCCAACCCACAAATCCATGAAAAAACAACCGGTCCTGAAATCTGGGATGCAACTGATGGTGAAGTGGATGTCTTTGTCTCTGGTGTGGGCACCGGTGGTACTCTGACAGGTACAAGTCGTTATATTAAGCAACAAAAAGGCAAGAGTATCATCTCGGTTGCAGTTGAACCGGAAGAATCACCTGTCATCACACAGGCTTTAGCCGGTGAAGAGATCCAACCTGCACCACATAAAATCCAGGGAATTGGCGCAGGCTTTATTCCTGGTAACCTTGATTTAACCCTGATCGACAGGGTTGAGCGTGTTACGTCTGAAGATGCCATCAACATGGCCAGACGCCTGATGGAAGAGGAAGGCATTCTTGCAGGCATCTCTTCTGGCGCTGCTGTTGTCGCAGCCAACAGAATTGCAGAACTTCCTGAATTTAAAGGAAAAAATATTGTAACTATCCTGCCAAGCTCTGGGGAAAGATACCTGAGTACAGCCCTTTTTGCCGGGTTATTTACTGAAAAAGAGAATCAGCAGTAATATGTACCAAATCAACTTTTCGATGAAAAAAGCCCCGAACAGGGGCTTTTTTGTTGATCCCAGCCCAGCCTTTGGTAATATCGGGCTTACTTTATTTTTAGGTTCGAAATAAAGAACACACGGAATATGAATATCATCTTTGTTTTATATGAAGAACCATATCAAAGATTAAGTCGGTTTCGTTTGATTCTGAATTAACAAAAATAAATATATTGGGGTATATAAAATGTACGAGAAGCAAGTAGAAATTACAGCTGAAAACGGTCTTCACACTCGTCCTGCAGCACAGTTCGTTAAAGAAGCAAAAACTTTCAACGCAGAAATCACTGTGACTTCAAATGGTAAAAGCGCAAGCGCTAAAAGCCTTTTCAAGTTACAAACATTAGGACTGGTAAAAGGTACAGTCGTAAAAATTTCCGCTGACGGTGCTCAGGAAAAAGAAGCAGTCGATCATTTGGTTGCTTTAATGGATCACCTAGAATAATTCACGCGTAACTCTGCCACTTTGCTATATTTGTAAAATGGCTTTAACGCTCCGGATGCTGACTATCACAAAATAGTTAGCATCTGATTTAATCATCCCTGTACAACTGACCATTTTTTAAGGTATAGCTATGATTTCAGGCATCCTGGCATCTCCTGGTATTGCTATTGGTAAAGTATTACTACTTCAAGAAGACGAAATCGTCCTCAACACAAATACGATTTCAGACGATCAGGTAGAATCAGAAATTCAGTGCTTCTATACGGCTCGCGACCAGTCAAAAGCCCAGCTCGAAGTAATCAAACAAAAAGCACGCGAAACGTTTGGTGAAGAAAAAGAAGCGATCTTCGAAGGTCACATCATGCTGCTTGAAGATGAAGAGCTGGAAGAAGAAATTCTGACTCTCATCAAAGATGAAAAACTGCATGCTGACAATGCAATTCACACTGTGATTGAAGAACAGGCATCTGCACTTGAATCACTTGATGATGAATATCTGAAGGAACGTGCGACTGATATCCGTGATATCGGCTCTCGTTTCGTAAAAAATGCACTCAACATTAACATCATTAATTTGAGTTCAATCAATGAAGAAGTCATCCTGGCTGCGTACGACCTGACACCTTCAGAAACTGCGCAAATTAACCTTGACTACGTTCTTGGCTTTGTGACCGATATTGGTGGACGGACTTCTCACACTTCAATTATGGCACGTTCTCTTGAACTGCCGGCTATCGTTGGAACCAACAACATTACAGAGCAGGTAAAAAATGGTGACATGATTATTGTTGATGCGATCAACAACAAAATCATCATTAATCCATCTGAAGCTGAACTGGCTGAAGCCACCCAGGTTAAAGAAACATTCCTGGCTGAAAAAGCTGAGTTAGCTAAGCTAAAAGACCTGCCTGCTGAAACCATCGATGGACATCGCGTCGAAGTGTGCGGCAATATCGGAACAATTAAAGATTGTGATGGCATACTTCGCAATGGCGGTGAAGGTGTCGGTTTATACCGGACTGAATTCCTGTTTATGGACAGAACCTCACTTCCAACTGAACAGGAACAGTACGAAGCATATAAAGAAGTCGCTGAGTCAATGACAGACAAAGCAGTCATCATCCGGACAATGGATATCGGTGGTGACAAAGACTTACCATATATGGATTTACCCAAAGAGATGAACCCGTTCCTTGGCTGGCGTGCAGTGCGTATCAGTCTGGATCGCCGTGAAATCTTACGTGACCAGTTACGCGGCATTTTACGGGCATCAGCGCACGGAAAACTGCGTATTATGTTCCCGATGATTATTTCTGTTGAAGAAATACGTGAACTGAAAAAAGCGATTGAAATGTATAAGGACGAGCTTCGTTCTGAAGGTCATGCTTTTGATGAGAATATTGAAATTGGCGTTATGGTTGAAACACCAGCTGCTGCAGCTGTAGCACATCACCTGGCGAAAGAAGTGTCATTCTTCTCCATTGGTACAAACGACCTGACTCAATATACACTGGCCGTTGACCGTGGCAATGAAATGATTTCTCATTTATACAATCCACTTTCTCCTGCTGTACTCAATGTGATCAAACAGGTCATTGATGCATCTCATGCAGAAGGTAAATGGACCGGTATGTGTGGCGAACTGGCTGGCGATGACCGTGCAACATTACTTCTTTTAGGTATGGGACTGGATGAATTTTCAATGAGTGGTATTTCCATTCCAAAAGTGAAAAAAGTCATCAGAAACACAACTTATAAAGATGTAAAAGCGATGGCAGATGAAGCGCTTTCTCTTGCGACAGCAAAAGAGATTGAAGAGTGTGTAGAGAAGTTCATCACAGAAAATTCGCACTAAAAGTGTATAACCACAGCAATAGATGAACAAAGTGTTCGTCTATTGCATATCCTTGGTGTAGTATAATCCGGCAAAATAGTTAAAACCTTAGGAGCATGACACAATGGGGCTGTTTGATAAACTTAAGAAGTTAGTATCTGACGACAGTGCTGACACAGGCGCAGTAGACATTATCGCACCACTGTCTGGTGAAATTATAAACATCGAAGATGTGCCTGATGTTGTATTCGCTGAAAAAATCGTTGGTGATGGCATTGCTATTAAACCATCCGGAGATAAGATGGTTGCTCCTGTGAATGGCACAATTGGTAAAATCTTCGAAACAAACCATGCATTTTCTATCGAATCAGAAGATGGTATTGAGTTATTCGTCCACTTTGGTATTGATACTGTTGAACTCAAAGGCGAAGGTTTTTCCCGTATAGCTGAAGAAGGTCAGGCAGTGAAGGCTGGTGACACAATCATTGAATTTGATCTTGGGTTGCTTCAGGAAAAAGCCAAATCAACATTAACACCTGTCGTTATTTCAAATATGGATGAGATCAAAGAGCTGAACAAACTGTCTGGTTCTGTTGTTGTTGGTGAAACTCCGGTACTTCGTGTAACAAAATAATCAAATGTTACTCATAGAAAAACGCTGCTCAGGCAGCGTTTTTTTGTATTATAAACCAATCGCATATTTCAGGACTTTCTTTTTCAACGGCCCGGTATGGTTTGCCAGTTTCAGAAACATATTTCTGAAATGACGGACCGGTTCATTTGTATATCGAAAAGATTTATAAAAAATATCCATCCCTGTTTGCATCAGTAAGTTATCCGGACGACGAATCAATCCATACTGTCTGAATAATTTCTCGTCTAACAGCGGGGAATCTTCCATCAGTCCGAGTAATACCTTCACATCTTTAAATCCTAGATTCACGCCTTGCCCGGCTAACGGATGAATCGTATGTGCTGCATCCCCCACCAGAATACAGCGATGGTTCATATACTGTTGGGCATGTCTGCGGGTTAAAGCAAAAGAGCCATGCCGGATCACTTCGACTTTCCCTAAATGTGGTGGAAAGTGACTCTGAATTTCGCGTTCCAGCTGCTCGTTCGACATATGGCTTAACTGCCTGATTCTTTTCGGTGAATCATACCAAACCAGTGACGCTTCATGACCGGAAAGCGGCAGGAATGAACGCGGTCCTGAAGGGAAAAATTGCTGCCAGGTCACTTCCTGCTGAGGTAATTCTGTCTTTACATGAATGAGCATACAACGTTGGCGATAATCCCAGGCCGTGATACCAATGCCTGCCATGTCCCTGACTTTAGAATTTGCACCATCAGCACCAATTACCCATTGTGCACCGATTTGCTTCTGATCAGTCAATATCAGTGTGTTCATACCGGCATCAAACCGAATATGTTCAATACCTTGAGGACACATCACAGTTAAATTTGGATAATCATGAAACCGTTGCCACAAACTGAGCTGAATAACCCGGTTCTCAACCATAAAACCTAATTGTTCCAGTCCCAGTAAACCGGCATCAAAGCTGGTTTTACACTCAGGTTCTTCCCAGGTTTCCAGGCGTTTATAAGGACATAACCGCATTTGCTCAACAACCGGCCATCCACCAAGTTTCTCTAAAAGCCGGACCGAAGCCATGGAAATTGCAGAAACACGCAGGTCAACAGGCTGTGCTGAATCCCAGGGCTCCGGCATCTGATTCTCAATCAGGACAACTTCCCTTCCCTGCTGCGCTAATCCCAGAGCCATCGCAGCACCAACCATACCGCCCCCGACAACTGCCACCTGATACGTTTTCATGTCTATCCTGTCAGCTATTACTTTTTTGAAATGATGATTGTACGGATTCATCCTTAACTTGAGAACCCGTTTCAGGCAAAACCATATACATTTCCGGGTTATAAACAGAGGTTAAGAGAAAAGTCAACCTCCTCTGGTCAGCCGGATTTTAAAACAGTACAATACGCCGCTTACTGTGAGCAGTAATATAGATACCTAAGTCACTTTATAGGAATGCCCGCGGTTTCAGGAATATGAACTGTTATGGGTTTAAACCCATGTTCAAGGTGACTTCGGTATATAATGACAAGAGCAGAGGCTCTTGAATATTTCAATTGATGATATGAGCGGAAGTAAAATGAGTAAGAAACTGCTAATAAAAACCTGGGGCTGCCAGATGAATGAATATGATTCATCCAAAATGGCTGACCTGCTCAATGCAGCAAATGGCTATGAGTTAACGGAAGAACCAGAAGAAGCAGACGTTCTACTATTAAATACCTGTTCTATCCGGGAAAAAGCACAGGAAAAAGTGTTCCATCAACTCGGACGCTGGAAAAACCTGAAAGATGCAAAACCTGGTGTTGTTATTGGGGTTGGTGGTTGTGTCGCCACGCAGGAAGGCGATCATATCCGGGAAAGGGCACCATTTGTCGATGTCATTTTCGGTCCGCAAACACTCCACAGGCTGCCTGAGATGATTAAACAATCACAGGGCACTGAAGCGCCTGTAATGGATATTTCTTTCCCAGAAATTGAAAAATTTGACTGTCTGCCAGAACCCAAAGCAGAGGGACCAACTGCATTTGTTTCTATCATGGAAGGGTGTTCTAAATACTGCACTTATTGTGTCGTGCCTTATACCCGCGGAGAAGAGGTCAGCCGCCCGATGGATGATGTACTCTATGAAATCGCCCAGCTGGCTGAGCAGGGTGTTCGTGAAGTCAATCTGCTGGGACAAAACGTCAATGCCTATCGCGGTGCAACATTTGATGGTGATATCTGTTCATTTGCGGAGTTATTGCGTCTCGTCGCGTCAATCGATGGGATCGATCGAATTCGTTTTACCACCAGTCATCCACTTGAGTTTACAGATGATATTATTGCTGTTTATGAAGACACGCCTGAGTTAGTCAGTTTCCTGCATTTACCGGTTCAAAGTGGCTCGGACAGAATACTGACGATGATGAAACGCCCGCATACAGCAATCGAGTACAAATCAATTATCCGTAAACTGCGTAAAGCCCGACCGGATATTCAAATCAGTTCTGATTTTATTGTTGGTTTCCCCGGTGAATCTGATAAAGATTTTCAGGATACAATGAAGCTCATCAAGGACGTTGATTTTGATATGAGTTTCAGTTTTATTTTCTCTCCACGTCCGGGAACCCCTGCCGCAGATTATCCTTGTGAACTCACGGAAGAAGAGAAAAAGACACGCTTGTATGAGCTGCAAAAAACCGTCAACGCTCAGGCAATGCGATATTCCCGTCAAATGTTGGGAACAGAACAACGCGTCCTGGTTGAAGGACCATCAAAGAAAAATCTGATGGAACTCCGGGCCCGCACAGAAAACAACCGGGTCGTCAATTTCGAGGGGAGCGCGGAACTGATCGGACAGTTTGTCGATGTGAATATCGTCGACGTTTATCCGAACTCCTTACGCGGAGAACTGGTGCGTACCGAAAAAGAAATGAACCTGCGTGTCGTTACATCTCCTGCTGAGATGATAAAGAAAACACGCCGGGAAGATGAACTGGGTGTCGTATCATTTACACCTGAATCTCTAACCAATTAGTCCGTGGTGTGTCCGGTCACAGTCGGGCACACATAACTGACTGAATGAGAGGCCACATTGAGTAATAAAATCGTTACATTAGAAGTGAACCTTGAGCCGGCACATAATCGCAGACTAGCCAGTTTATGTGGTCCGTTTGATGATAATATCAAACAATTAGAACGGCGCCTTGGGGTAGAAATAAATTACAGAAATCAACAATTTACTATTGTTGGCAAACCCCACACAGCCAATGCCGCACTCGATATTCTTAAGCATCTGTATGTGAATACAGCTCCTGTCCGGGGTGAAATACCTGACATAGAACCGGAAAATATTCATCTTGCGATTAAAGAATCCGGTATTCTCGAACAGGCGGCCGGTTCGTCTATTCCTCACGGTAAAGAAGTTTTTATTAAAACCAAAAAAGGAATGATCAAACCCCGTACCCCGAACCAGGCTCAGTACCTGGTAAACATGGTGACCCACGATATTACATTTGGTGTCGGGCCAGCTGGAACAGGGAAAACTTACCTTGCGGTCGCAGCCGCTGTGGATGCACTGGAGCGCCAGGAAATCCGCCGGATTCTGTTAACCCGCCCGGCAGTCGAAGCGGGTGAAAAATTAGGCTTCTTACCCGGAGACCTGAGCCAGAAAGTCGACCCTTATTTGCGTCCGCTTTATGACGCATTATTTGAAATGTTGGGCTTTGAACGGGTCGAGAAACTTATCGAGCGTAACGTTATCGAAGTCGCACCACTGGCTTACATGCGCGGGCGAACATTAAATGATGCCTTTATTATTCTTGATGAAAGCCAGAACACGACGGTTGAACAGATGAAAATGTTCCTGACCCGGATTGGTTTTAATTCCTGTGCAGTCATTACCGGAGATGTCACCCAGATCGATCTGCCGCGGGGCGCTAAATCCGGACTGCGTCATGCCATTGAAGTTCTCAGCGAAGTCGATGAAATCAGTTTCAATTTTTTCCAGTCTGATGATGTCGTCAGACACCCGGTTGTCGCCCGGATTATCAACGCTTATGAAAAGTGGGAAACTGAAGATCAAAAAGAGCGGAAAGCGTATGAGAAAAAACGCCGGGAAGCTCAGCAACAGGCTAAGCCGACAGAGACCGAATCACCAACATCTTCTGAATCAATACAGGAGTCAGATAGTTAATGAGCTTTGAGCTGGATTTGCAAATTGCAGTTGAAAATGAGGAGGGGCTTCCCTCCTCTGAAAATTTTTCACTTTGGGTTACGAAAGCAATCTCCCCTTTTCGCTCTCAGGGAGAACTCACAATTCGCATTGTTGACCCCGCAGAGAGTCAACAACTAAACTATCAGTACAGAGACAAAAACAAACCAACCAATGTGCTTTCATTTCCATTTGAAGCACCGCCAGAGGTTGAAATTGATCTCTTAGGTGATTTAGTCATATGCAAAAATATTGTCGAACAGGAATCAAAAGAGCAAAACAAACCTCAAATAGCACATTGGGCGCATATGGTTGTACATGGATGCCTTCATCTGTTAGGTTATGATCATATTCAGGATGACGAAGCAGTAGAAATGGAGTCGCTTGAAACAAAAATTATGCAGGATATGGGGTTTGAAGATCCTTATCTGGCAGAAAAGTAGCTAAAAGACTTGGATGAATTAAGTCAGTTTAGCAATGTGTGCTATCACACATCTGATAGCGTGGCTGAATAGAGAAACAATGAACGAAGACAATTCGCAGAATTCTGAAGGTCCGAGTCGAAAATCATTTTTTGAACGTTTAGGGCAACTGTTTCAGGGAGACCCTAAGGACAGACAGGAACTCGTAGAAGTAATCAGGGATTCAGAAACTAATGAACTGATTGATCATGACACCAAAGATATGCTCGAAGGTGTGATTCAAATCTCAGAAATGCGGATCAGAGACATCATGATTCCGCGCTCCCAAATGGTCACTGTTGATAAAAGTGCAACACTGGATGAACTCATTGCACTGATTATCGATGCCCAACACTCCAGATACCCCATCATCAGTGAAGATAAAGATCATGTTGAAGGCATGTTGCTTGCCAAGGATTTATTAAAGTATCTTGGTTCTGACAGCACACCTTTCGATATTGATGAAGTCATTCGTACTGCTGTGGTGGTCCCTGAAAGTAAACGGGTCGATCGGTTATTAAAAGAGTTTCGTGAAGAACGCTATCATATGGCCATTGTGGTCGATGAATTTGGTGGTGTCTCTGGCCTGGTCACTATTGAAGATATTCTTGAAGAAATTGTCGGTGACATTGAAGATGAAACCGATGACGAAGAGCAGGAAGAAATTCGTCAGCTAAGCAAACATACATTTTCTGTTAATGCGTTAACAACAATTGAAGATTTTAATGAAACATTCGGTACACAATTCAGTGATGAAGAAGTGGATACCGTCGGCGGGCTGGTTATGACAGCATTCGGTCATTTACCTGAGCGTGGAGAAGTCGTGCAAATTGGCGACTATCAATTTAAAGTGACCAGTGCTGATAACCGCCGGGTTATCCAGCTTCAGGTCACGATTCCTGATATGGTTGCTGTCTCTGAAGAAATTCATGAATAAACATATCCAGCCCGGTATCAGTAATCCGGCATCACGGTTATCAATGCAGTCTATAAAAAACACTTTATTTATGCGGTCATTGATGGCCGCTTTTCTTGGTATCCTAACACCGCTGGCTTTTTCACCTTACGACATCTGGCCGGTTTCATTTCTGAGTCCCTGCCTGTTACTCATATTGATCAATCAACAAACATCCCGCCACGCTTTTATCATTGGGTTGATTTGGGGGGTTGGTTTTTTTGGCCATGGGATAAACTGGGTTCATGTCAGCATTGATACGTTCGGTGGTGTGCCCCCCTTTGTCAGCTTTTTACTGGTAGGACTTCTATCCGTTTATTTATCGCTTTATCCCGCATTATTCAGCTGGGCACTGACCCGTCTATTTCCGTCCCAGACCGCAGCAAAATTCTTATTCGCAGCCCCCGCTTTCTGGTTAATCAGTGAGTGGCTGCGGGGATGGGTTTTTACCGGATTTCCATGGTTATGGCTGGGATATAGCCAAATTGACAACCTGCTGGCAAATTATGCACCTGTCGGTGGTGTCGAACTAATTACATTTGTCGTCATGATGATTTCAGGTTCGTTCGCATACATACTACTGAGCAGAAACTGGAAATGGTCGGTAATTCCCTGCTGTTTATTATTGATTGCGTGGGGATTGAACCAGATACAGTGGGTCACACCTCAACCCGACAGACAAACGAAAATTGCACTGATTCAGGGAAATATTGACCAGGCTTTGAAATGGTTGCCGGGTCAACGCTGGCCCACCATCGTCAAATACACAGACTTAACCCGAGAAAACTGGGATGCTGATATCATCATCTGGCCAGAAGCCGCAGTACCGGCTTTTGAACATCAGCTGTCCGACTATTTCAGCGCGCTGAGTTCTTCAGCAAAATCACACCATTCAGCGATTATTACCGGTGTACTTAACCAAACAGGAAAAACATACTACAACAGTATTTTAACGCTTGGCGAAGGCACAGGTTCTCCGGATTATGAATTAGATGCTTCGCAAAGATACCATAAACATCACTTGCTTCCTTTCGGTGAGTTTGTACCCTTTGAGAAATTACTCAGGCCATTAGCTCCGATATTCAATCTGCCGATGTCATCGTTTGCTGACGGCGCTTATATCCAGCCGAACTTACAGGCGAAAGACCGCTATCTTGTCCCGGCTCTCTGTTACGAAATCATCTTTAATGAGCAGGTCCGGGCCAATACGACAGAGAAGACAGATTTTATTCTGACACTATCCAATGATGCCTGGTTCGGGCACTCAATCGGTCCGCTTCAGCATATGGAAATTGCCCGGATGCGGGCACTGGAACTGGGTAAACCTCTCATTCGCTCCACCAATAATGGTGTTACAGCGATCACGGATTATCGTGGTCATATCGTAAAGCGACTTCCCCAGTTTGAGACTGGCGTCCTAAAAGCAACCTTGACCTCAACAAAGGGGATAACACCCTACCACCGCTGGGGGTCCTGGCTCATCTATGCGCTGGTGACTTTGTCATTGCTGACCAGCCTGTACCTGAGACGAAAGCTGCTGGTCACCTGATGGACAACATCAGGTAACAACGAAAAGCTGCCGGCATCAGCAATTCAACCTTTCTGTCTGCCCGGATTTATTCCGGGTGACTTTTGGGTGCGACCCGGTGGAAAACTTTATGTCCACAGTCAATACAGGGAATAATTTCTGTTGGGTGATTATATTCGGCTTTATGGCCACATTTCTCACACTGAAGCACACCCAGCCCTATCATTTCACCTGACTGATAAATTCCCTGATGTTCAAGTTCCTGAGCCAGTTCAGCCCACTCAAGCGCAGAACGGTCGGTAATTGACGCCAGACCTTCCCAGATTGAGTTCATGATCATAACCGCAAAGTGGCCACTCTGACTTTCATGATAATTCGTTGCAAACTCCTGCAAGTCAGCCCGGATATAAGCTGAAATAATGGCAAGCTCATCTTTGGTCATATCTGAGGCGGCTTCAGCAACTCTCTCTGAAGTCTCAATCGCGTGACTCAGCGATTCCTGACTATTTTTAACGGTATCAACAATCTCTTTCAGTAATGATTCATATCCTGTGCGATGTTTTGGCATCTCAGACCTCCTTCGAACCAGATTGACTATTGTTGTGCATCCCCGCTTTAGGTATTCTATGTCGATCTACAAAAATCTGTTCTAATTGAACTCACAAATTCCAGGATAACGGATATCATCGATGCAAGAACAATATAACCCTCAAGATATTGAACCTCAGGTTCAGGCACATTGGGAAAAAAACAAAACTTTTGTTGTAACTGAAAACCCAAATCAGGAAAAATTTTACTGTCTATCCATGTTCCCATATCCAAGTGGACGACTGCACATGGGACATGTACGTAATTATACTATCGGTGATGTTGTCTCTCGTTTCCAACGACTGCAAGGAAAAAATGTCATGCAGCCGATTGGCTGGGATGCTTTTGGCTTACCTGCAGAAAACGCAGCAGTAAAAAATAAAACTGCACCCGCTCCCTGGACTTACGAAAACATTGAATACATGAAAAACCAGCTGAAACTGTTGGGTTTTGGTTACGACTGGGATCGTGAATTTGCTACCTGCCGCCCCGAATATTATCGCTGGGAACAAGAGTTCTTCACTAAGCTTTACGAGAAAGGTCTTGTCTATAAAAAAACCTCATCAGTCAACTGGTGTCCAACTGACCTGACTGTATTAGCCAATGAACAGGTAGAAAATGGCTGCTGTTGGCGGTGTGATACACCAGTTGAGCAGAAAGAAATTCCTCAATGGTTTATTAAAATTACTGATTATGCACAGGAATTACTCGATGACCTGGATAATCTGGATGGCTGGCCGGAAATGGTCAAAACGATGCAGCGGAACTGGATTGGCCGTTCTGAAGGGGTTGAACTGAAATTCCATGTCCACGACCATGGCGACCTTGAGGTATACACAACCCGCCCTGATACCTTAATGGGTGTGACATACGTTGGAATTGCTGCCGGACACCCACTGGCAACATTAGCGGCGAAAAACAACCCTGAACTGGCAGACTTTATTGAAGACTGTAAAAATACTAAAGTTGCTGAAGCTGAACTTGCAACAATGGAAAAGAGAGGGATGGATACCGGCCTGAAAGCCATTCATCCACTCAACGGCCGGGAAGTCCCGGTTTATGTCGCAAACTTTGTATTGATGGATTACGGTACAGGTGCAGTCATGGCAGTTCCGGCGCATGATCAGCGTGACTTTGAATTTGCGACTAAGTACGGACTGGATATCTTACCTGTCATCAAGCCAGCTGATGGTTCTGAACCGGATATTTCTGAAGCAGCATATACCGAAAAGGGCATTTTGTTTAATTCCGGCGACTTTGACGGTATGGATTTTCAACAGGCGCTTGATGCTATCGCGACAAAACTTGAGTCCGAAGAAAAAGGCTGTAAAACAGTGAATTTCCGCTTGCGTGACTGGGGCGTATCCCGTCAGCGTTACTGGGGGGCACCAATTCCAATGGTCACCACAGAAGACGGCGAAGTTCATCCGGTACCCGCAGACCAGCTTCCGGTTATCCTGCCGGAAGATGTTGTGATGGATGGCGTGACAAGCCCGATTAAAGCAGATAAATCCTGGGCAGAAACAACGTGGAATGGCCAGCCGGCATTACGTGAAACGGATACGTTTGACACCTTTATGGAATCTTCCTGGTATTATGCCCGTTACTGTTCTCCGCAAGCAGATCAAATCGTTGATCCGGAAAAGGCAAATTACTGGCTGCCAGCAGACCAATACATCGGTGGTATTGAGCACGCATGTATGCACCTGCTCTACTCCCGTTTCTTCCACAAACTGCTGCGTGACGCTGGTTATGTCACCTCTGACGAGCCATTCAAGCAGTTATTGTGTCAGGGCATGGTTCTGGCTGATGCATTCAGTTATACCAATGAGAAAGGTGGTAAAGAATGGATTTCACCCACTGATGTTACAATCGAACGCGATGGAAAAGGCCGGATTACGACGGCAACTGATCCTCAGGGACGTGAGCTGGAGCACGCGGGCATGATCAAAATGTCCAAGTCAAAAAACAACGGCATTGACCCGCAGGAAATGGTCAATAAATACGGTGCTGATACGGTCCGTTTGTTTATGATGTTTGCTTCTCCGGCTGATATGACACTTGAGTGGCAGGAATCCGGCGTAGAAGGCGCAAACCGCTTCCTGAAACGGGTCTGGAAAGCCGTTCGCGAGCATTCACTGAAGGGTGAAGTAACTTCCGTCACTCCTCAGGATCTGACCACTGAACAAAAAGCATTGCGCCGGGATGTTCATAAAACCATCGCGAAAGTAACGGATGATATTGCCAGACGACAAACGTTTAACACGGCTATTGCAGCAATCATGGAACTGATGAACAAGCTGACGAAAGCACCTCAGGCAGAAGCGCAGGATCGGGCAATTCTTGATGAAGCTTTAAGAGCGATCGTTGTGATGCTGTCACCAATCACGCCACACATTTGCTTTGAGATGTGGGATGCATTCGGTGAAACAGATATCGATCACACCAACTGGCCAGCTTATGACCCGAACGCGCTGGTTGAAGATGAAAAACTGATTGTTCTGCAGGTCAACGGAAAACTACGTGGTAAGCTGACCGTTGCTGCGGATGCAACCAAAGAACAGGTCGAAACCCTCGGCCTTGAAGACGAGAATGTAAAAAAATTCACAGACGGTCTGACCATCCGTAAAGTGATTTATGTTCCCGGAAAACTGCTGAACATCGTCGCTAATTAAGCAGTTGAGTGTCCGCACTGTGACTGGCATCAGCCAGGTTACAGTGCGGACAGTTTATGACTGACAATATTCCTTTATATCGTGAAATTAACAGACAGGATTCGAATGCAATTCATTAAACAATATCGTTTTCAGTATCCCCTGATCGTATGTCTTTCAATGCTGCTAACTGCTTGTGGTTTTCACCTGAGAGGAGATTATGATATTCCGGAATCACTCAACCGGCTGTCGCTGACCAGTTATGATCAATATAGCCAGCTGACCCGGATGATCAAAAACCAGCTCCATATGAACGAGGTTAAAATTGTTCCGCCAGCGGAGAAAACTCCCAACCTTCACCTGATCAGTGAAACACTGAGCTCACGAACTTTATCTGTTTACCAGAATACCCGGGCCGCCGAAGAAGAGCTGACCCTGAAAGTTAAATATCAGGTCACCGTTCCGGATGTCGGCGCACGAAAATTTGTCACCAGTGTTACCCGGAGTTATTTAGACAACCCACTGACTGCCCTCGCAAAGTCGGTCGAAAGAACTATGATAGAAGATGAGATGCGTCAGCTTGCGACATCACAGATTATCCGGCAAATGGCCCGGCTAAAATCGAATATCAAAAATATTGAACAGAATCAACCGGAAACACAGCAAAATATTCCTACAATCAATATAACGACGAATGAATTAATTCCTCAAAGAACAAAAAACCAGTAGTCAGATATCCGGATTATTGTGATGCGTATTTTTGCAGAAAGTTTAGCCGGTCAGCTTCATCAGCAATTGCTGCCGGTATACCTGATCTTCGGGAATGAACCACTCCTGATTCAGGAATCCAAAGCCGCCGTCAAAGCAGCGGCCAAAAATCAGGGCGTGGATACGTTTTGTCGTTATCAGGTGGATTCATCACTCAACTGGGATGAAGTTTTTGAGCACTTTCAGACACTCAGTCTGTTCTCAAGCCGCCAGCTGGTTGAATTAACCTTACCGGATTCTTTTACGGCTTCTGTCACATCAAAGTTGCTGACACTCAGCACTCTGGTCAATCAGGACACAACGTTAGTGATTAACGGACCAAAGCTAACCAAAGCCCAGGAGAATACAAAGTGGTATAAAGCACTGACAACAAATGGCTGCCATGTGAACTGCCTTTCTCCGGATTTAAACCGGCTGCCGCAATTTGTTTTACAACGATGTAAAGGATTAGGTCTTTCTCCTGACAAAGAAACCATACAGATGCTGGCCCAATGGCATGAAGGAAACCTGCTGGCTTTAGTGCAAAGTCTGGAAAAACTGGCGCTGTTGTACCCCGATGGTCAGCTGACCGTCATCAGAGTTGAAGCATCGCTGTCCAGACATAATCACTTTTCTGTATTCCACTGGATTGATGCCTTGCTGGACGGTAAATCCAACCGCTGTCAGAGAATTTTACGCCAGTTGAAAGCAGAAGGTACAGAACCGGTCATCCTGCTGAGAAGTGTGCAGAAAGAGCTGTATCTGCTGCTGGAACTTCAGTCCCAAAAAGACCATCAGGATATCTATCACTTAATGAATCAGTACCGGATATGGAAGAATAAGCGCCCTTTCTATATTCATGCGTTAGAACGCCTGAATTTACCGGCCATACACAGATTGATTCATCAACTGAGTCACCTGGAGTCTGTCACTAAACTACAATACAATCAGGACCCGTGGCCATTACTGCAACAGCTCAGTATTGATTTCACACAGGTCAGACAAACCAGCACTGTATCACCAGTGAAACATGATATAATGTAACAAGCTTTTGTCATAAAAGCAGATAATGATGCAGAGGAGAAACGTTTTTGCTACGTGAAGACTTAAAAGATTTTTTAATCGATAAAGCCGATGATATGAAGGCTGAGAATATTTTAACGCTTGATGTTACCGGTAAATCCAGCGTCACTGATTATATGGTCATCTGTACCGGAAACTCTAAAAGACATGTTTCGTCAATTGCCAGTCATGTTGCAATTGAAGCCAAAAAAGCGGGTATCACCTCCTATGGTATTGAAGGAGAAGCTGACGGAGAATGGGTTGTTGTAGACATGGGCACATCAATGTTGCATGTCATGCAGGAAGAACAACGCGATCTGTATCAACTTGAAAAGCTCTGGAGTTAACGTGTGAAGATTCAACTGATCGCTGTCGGTACAAAAATGCCCTCATGGGTTGAAACCGGATTTAGTGAATATCAACGCAGATTTCCACATGACATGCCACTTTCGCTCACCGAAATCCCGGCAGGGAAACGGGGAAAGAATGCAGATATTTCCCGGATCCTCGAGAAAGAGGGTGAAGCCATGCTTGCAGCCGTCCCCAAAGGTAACAGAATAGTTACACTCGATATCCCGGGGAAACCCTGGGATACGAATCAGTTGTCTCAGCAATTAGAAGGATGGAAGCTCGATGGCCGGGATGTTTCTATCCTGATTGGCGGACCGGAAGGTCTCGCCCCGGCCTGTAAACAGGCTGCAATGCAAAGCTGGTCACTTTCTCCATTAACACTTCCTCACCCATTAGTGCGTATCATTATGGCAGAAAGCCTGTACCGGGCCTGGAGTATTACAACGAATCACCCTTATCACCGGGAATAATGTGATATGTTACGCAGACGCAGTCAGATTCGCGATTACAAATCAGAAGATCAGCTTTTCCGGAACCGGGCCATTTTCGCATTCTTAGGTATTGTGATTCTGATATGTATATTAATCATGAACTTATATACACTTCAGGTCGTTCAGTTTCAGGACTATAAAACACGTTCCAATGACAACCGGATCAAAATTGTCCCCATCGCGCCGAATCGCGGTTTAATTTATGATCGTAATGGTGTTTTACTGGCCGAAAACCGCCCTATTTTCAACCTTGAAATTACCCCGGAGCAGGTCAAAGATATCTGGGGCACTATCGAGCGTTTAGACACGGTTATTCATGTTCCTCAGGAACGAATTGATGCATTTAAAAAAGAGTTGCGTCAGACACGCCGTTTCAACTCAATTCCGTTGTTAACTCAGTTAACCCCGAAACAGGTTGCTAAGTTTTCAGTCAATCAGCATAAATTTCCCGGCGTTTCAGTCTCTGCCACGCTAAAGCGTTACTATCCTTACGGAAAAATTCTGACGCATGTGATTGGCTATGTTTCCCGTATCAATGACAAAGATATACAGCGACTGAAACGGGAAGCCAAAGAAGCCAATTATCAGGCCACACGGGATATCGGTAAGCTCGGTATTGAAAGATACTACGAAGATATCCTCCACGGTATGCCTGGCTATCAGGAGGTGGAAGTCAACAGCCGGGGCCGGATTATCCGCACGCTCAAATATGTTCCTCCGGTCCCCGGAAAAGATATTGTGCTTAATATCGATGTCGGACTACAAGAATACCTTTATCAGCTATTTGAGGGACGCAGAGGGTCTGCAGTTGTACTGGATCCGAAAGATAACGGGGTGTTAGCAATGGTTTCCAGTCCGAGTTACGATCCCAATGCATTTGTTCACGGAATTTCCGGTAAAGCCTACCGAACATTACTCAATGACAAAGACAGGCCACTGGTCAACCGGGCAACTCTGGGCATTTATCCGCCTGGATCAACTGTGAAACCGATGATTGCCGTCTCAGCATTACAGACAGGTATCATCACACCAAATACAACCCGGAATGATCCCGGTTACTGGCGGATTCCAAACTCAAAAACCAGACCCTTCCGGGACTGGCGAAAATGGGGACATGGGCGGGTTAATATCACCAAAGCGATTGAAGAATCCGTGGATACTTTCTTTTATCAGGTCGCTTATGATATGGGCATCGACAGGCTTTCTGAATGGATGCGGAAATTTGGCTATGGTGAATATACCGGCATTGATATATTTGAAGAAAGTAAAGCCAATATGCCAACCCGGGAGTGGAAGATGAGTCGCCACCGGACACCATGGTATCAGGGAGATACAATTCCTGTCGGAATCGGACAGGGGTACTGGACCGCAACGCCAATGCAAATCGCCAAAGCAACCTCAGTGATTGTTCATCACGGAAAAGTACTCGCGCCACATTTATTGCGTGCCACTATCGAAAATGGTGAACAATTTGATAAGCAAAAACTGGCGGAAGTTGAAACCTATCCGCCCATCACTGGTGTTCCGGAGAAATACTGGAATATCGCTATCAACGGGATGTATCTGGTAAACCATGGTTCCAGAGGCACATCAAGAAACGCATTTCATGGGCTGAAATACAAGAGTGCCGGTAAATCGGGCACTGCTCAGGTCTTCAGTCTTGGTGAAAACGAAGAGTACAATGCCGATGAACTTGCTGAACACCTGAGGGATCATGCACTGTTTACCGGATTTGCTCCGCTAGATGATCCCAAAGCAATCGTCACAATTGTGCTGGAAAATGCCGGAGGCGGTTCAAGTCACGGTGCGCCCGTTGTCAGAAAAGTGTTTGATCATATAATCCTTGATGAAAAGCAGGAAGAGGCGAAGCAATAATGGAATTCAACCCATCGACAAGTCAGCGCCGCACTTTTTTCGACCGGCTGCATATTGATCTCCCTCTTCTGCTGGGACTCCTGTTAGTCATGGGGTTCGGTCTGGTTGTCATGTACAGCGCCAGCGGACAAAATCTGGCAATGATGGACAGGCAAGCTATGCGGATGGTGCTTTCACTGGTTGTGATGGTTGTTCTGGCCCAGTTGTCCCCGAGAAGTTATGAAACAATGGCACCCCTGCTTTTTTTCTGTGGCATCCTGCTGCTCGTCGGCGTTCTGTTTGCCGGAGAAGCCTCTAAAGGTGCTCAGCGCTGGCTCGATATCGGTATCATTCGTTTTCAGCCCTCAGAGCTGCTCAAACTTGCAGTTCCTCTGATGATCGCCCGTTATATCGGCAAACATCCGTTACCCCCATCATTCAAAACGTTGCTCGTCTCTCTGATTATGGTTTTTGTGCCAACCATTTTAATCGCCAAACAACCTGATCTGGGCACTTCAATTTTGATTGCGGCATCAGGGATATTCGTTATTTTTCTGGCCGGAATCAGCTGGCGGATTATCTTTGCGGCTCTGCTTGCCCTTGGTGCATTCGTTCCTATTTTGTGGTTCTTCCTGATGCGTGAGTATCAAAAAGTCCGGGTCAGAACTTTATTTAATCCGGAATCGGATCCACTGGGTGCTGGTTACCATATCATTCAGAGTAAAATTGCTATCGGCTCCGGAGGCATTATGGGAAAAGGCTGGCTGCACGGTACTCAGTCACAGCTGGAATTTCTTCCTGAACGACATACCGATTTTATTTTTGCTGTTATTGCAGAAGAGTGGGGCCTGATCGGTATTATTGTATTACTTGCTGTATATTTATTTATTATTGGCCGGGGACTTTATCTGGCCAGTAACGCCCAAAATGCCTTCGGAAAAATGATGGCAGGCAGTATTGTTTTAAGTTTCTTTGTTTATGTTTTCGTCAACATCGGCATGGTGAGCGGGATTTTACCTGTTGTTGGCGTTCCTTTGCCATTAATTAGTTATGGTGGCACATCCATGGTCACACTCATGGCTGGATTTGGCATTTTGATGTCAATACATACTCATAAAAAAGCATTTTCAAAGGCAAACTAATGCGAATAAAAACAGATAAGCCACTTTTCTGGTTACTGGTTTTCATCCTCTCCGGCTGCAGCTCCTCCGGACGTTATGCGATTGAAAATGATACAAAGCCTGAAAAACCCATTTCCATTGAACATGTGGAAGATGCACAACCTAAATTTGAACCCTACAGTTTAGGTGGCAATAAAAATTACACCGTCAATGGTAAAAGCTACAATATTATTCGTGACCCTGAAGGTTATAAAGCGCAAGGGATAGCCTCGTGGTATGGAAAAAAGTTCCATGGTCATCTCACCTCAAATGGTGAAATATATGATATGTATTCGATGACAGCTGCCCATAAAACATTGCCGATTCCGAGCTATGTCAAAGTAACGAACACAAAAAATGGCAAGTCAGCCATTGTCAGAGTGAATGACCGGGGACCATTTCATCCGGCGCGGATTATTGATTTAAGCTATGCTGCTGCTTATAAACTGGGTATTCTGCAGACTGGCACAGCGCCGGTGATGGTTGAGTTTCTGACCCAGAAGAAAGAGAAACCTGAAAAAGCGGAATTCTCTCCCGCTGCTCACTATGTCATACAGATTTCATCTTCAAAACAATTGAACAGTACGCGAACTTTATCGAAAAAATTGAGTCAAACTTTGTCTGTGACCAGTTTTATTAATAGTTTAGACGATAAATATCGTGTATTTTTAGGGCCATTCGATAACTTCGCCCGAACACAGCAAATATTGGAGGAGGTAAAACGGCTTGGATACAATACAGCCTTTATCAGAAAGCCTCCGGAGACTCAGGAGAAAAATGATCTCTCGCAATCAAACTGATTTGAGGTTAGAGAGAAAAACTTTTTCTGTTAAGATATACACAACTACTTGTAAAAGTCTGCATTTACCATGAATAAAAAAACAATTTCAAAGTCTATTATTGTGTCTGCTGTTGCTTTATCAGCCACATTATCTAACGCACTAGCTTCTCCGATTGTCGTTCCCGATGCACCTCAAATTGCCGCTAAAGGCTACGTCCTGATGGACTATCATTCAGGTAAAGTCCTTGCAGAAAAAGAGATGAATACCAAGCTGGCTCCGGCAAGTCTGACCAAGATGATGACCAGCTATGTCATTGGACAGGAACTGGCCAGAGGCAACATTACACCTGATGATGATGTTGTCATCAGTAAAAATGCCTGGGCCAAAAATTTTCCGGACTCTTCAAAAATGTTCATCGAAGTGGGAACAACCGTTAAGGTCAAAGAACTGAACAAAGGTATTATTGTTCAGTCAGGCAATGATGCCTGCGTTGCTATGGCCGAGCATGTCGCCGGTTCAGAAGATGCGTTTGTCGACCTGATGAATGCCTGGGCGGGCACAATTGGCATGAAGAACACCCACTTTGCCAATGTCCACGGTCTTGACCATGGCAACCACTACTCCACACCATATGACATGGCACTTTTGGGGCAGGCACTGATCAGGGATGTTCCAGACGAATATAAAATCTATGCTCAGAAAAAATTCACTTACAACGGTATCACACAATATAACCGAAACGGGCTATTGTGGGATAAGAGCATGCATGTAGACGGCATCAAAACCGGTCATACCAGCCATGCAGGTTACAGCCTGGTCAGTTCTGCAACTGAAGGAAACATGCGTTTAGTTTCTGTTGTCATGGGTACCAAGAGTGCGAATGCCCGTAAGTCTGAAAGTAAAAAACTGCTGAGTTACGGTTTCCGCTTCTTTGAAACAGTTGCTCCGCACAAAGCCGGCCAGACTTTTGTTCAGGAAAGAATCTGGATGGGTGACAAAAGTACAGTGGCTTTAGGTGTCGATAAAGATACTTATGTAACGCTGCCCCGCGGACAGGCCAAAAACCTGAAAGCCAGTTTCGTCCTTGAGAAAGAGCTGCAGGCACCAATTCACAAAGGCGATGTAGTTGGTAAACTGTTCTATCAGCTCGATGGTAAAGATGTGGCTCAATACCCGCTTCTGGCGCTTGAAGACGTCGAAAAAGGCAGTATTTTCAGCCGCCTGTGGGATTACATCGTCTTACTGTTTAAAGGACTGTTCTGATACTGAGAAACAGCCACTGATGTTGATGTGATAAAAACCGGCTTGTCATGCCGGTTTTTTTATACCATGCCAGTCAAAAACGCCATCTTTTACGATTGCAACATACTGACATAGACCTGTACACCCCGTTCCGTCAGCGAATAGGTCCTTCCTTCTTCTTTGGCGACCAAGCCACAATTCACCAACTGCCTGAGATGGAAGTTAAACTTGGTATGATCCTCTACACCCACAACACGACATAAATCCATAAACTTCAGCTTGCGATGAATTTTAAGCTGCTTCACAACCATTCTCCGGATTGGATTGGATAATGCTGAAAAAATCATATCATTATGCCGTTCATCCATTGGTGGCTTTGGTGAATGTTGTGTATAGACTCTTTTCAGCGTCACAGACAGAGACGCCAGATTAAAGGGTTTGGTCAAAAACTCATCCGCTCCTTTTTTCATCGCATCCACAGCCATGTCAACCGTCGCAAACGCAGTGGTTATTACAATACCGATATTCGGATGCATTCGCCTTAATGAAGATAATGCTTCAATGCCGGTCATGCCTCCCATCACCACATCCATCAGAACCAGGTCAATATGTTCAGAGGCCGCATAGTCCAGAGCATCTTCGGCGTTATCAAAGGCAATTACGTCGAATGATTCCAGTGTTAATGCTTCAGTCAACACCTCTCTGAGTTGCTGATCGTCCTCGGCCAGTAATAACTTTAACGTCATTGATTTCTCCCCGGTAAACGCATTTCTGCGACAAATCCTTCTGAATGATTACGCAGTAAAAGTTCTCCGCCGTGTCTTGATATAATCTGCCTGCATAATGACAACCCCATCCCTGTCCCTTCGCCTTTAGGCTTGGTCGTAAAAAATGGCTGAGTGACCTTATGCATCATATCCGGTGCGATCCCATCACCATAATCCAGCACCTGAACCACTGCATTAAGTTTATCCCGGAAGCATCTGATCTTTATTCTTTTATCATCTTCTTGACTGGCATCAATCGCATTTGAGATGAAATTACTGATGACTTCTTCCAGTAATCCAGAGTCACCATCAACAACGAGTTGTTCATCGGCCTCCAGTCTCAATTCAAACTGGGTTAAACGATATTGATTCAGCTGAACTGCCGCCCCGATCGTATCACACAACCGCACTTTTTCATGTTTTACCGGCTTGTGGTGCGCATAGTTCAACACCTCATGACTAATTTCTGCGGCCCGGGTCAGACTATTCATAATCCGGTTAATTTGCCGGTGATAATTTTCATCATCCGGTAATTGTCGTGACAGTAAATCACAGCTTACCATCGCACTGCTGACCGGCGTTTTGATTTCATGGGCAACCGCTGAAATCAACTCCCCCAGCTCTTTCAGTTTGGCATCCTGATGCAGCTGGTGTAGTGCAGCTTCTGTCTGACTGTCACGTTCCCGGTCAAAAACCCGCAAGGCATACCAAAGTGTCACTGTGATACAAACTGCCCAGAATGTTTGGCAGACTAATACCCACAGTCCGGCATCAACGGAAAATAAACCAGCAAACAAACCATATCCGGCCAGCGCCAGCCCCATGAGCTTAAAAGGCAACGAGGCACCATAGCCTTCCTCTTCAAGAATATTGGCATAACTATGTACTGCCAGACCGGATAACAGACCACCTCCCAGCGCAAAAAACCACCGAATCTGCTCGCGGGTATGAGCAATGTAGACCTGATAGGAGTTCATATCATAGCGAAGGACTAATCCGGCGATAAAAATGACCAATACGGCAACCATGCCTCCCTTGAGCCAGCGGGTGTAACGCCATGAGGTCAGATTCAGCATTTGCCAGGCAAAAAGGCTCAAAAAAACAAAGGAGAGACAGAGTTTAATGGTTTTCAGCGTCTCAACATGTTTGATTGCACCAGCTTCATTCCGGAATATGACCAGGTATAGCTCTGACCACTCATGAATCCCATGTATCAACCCAAATGCAGCTAAAAGCGGTAATACCCCGGCAATATGAATACGGCTTTTTCTGAGGTTTCTGAAAAAAACAGAAGCGAATACGGAAAAGCACGCTAATCCATAAATCAAATAAACCTTAAATATAATCAACATATCCATATTATTAATAATCCAACCAAGATATACCAAGAGATGCTTCCCAAAATAATTCATTTTTATGAACAACTGTCATATCTGGTTACGCTTCATTTTGTGAATAATTATTATCAGATTTATTTTAATTATGATAAACCTGTTTATCAAATGCATCCTTTTCTAATTATCTTCATAAAAACGTCATATTACATTTCTAATCTCAATCTCGTCGATTGGGTTGCACCGATTGGCAGATTGAATTCATTTCAATTCTTTTAGTTTTATTTCAACGCTAAAACTAACAGGGGCTATTTAAGTTTTTATTTTTGATTTAAATAGCCCGCTTCATTTGTTAAATGATATCGGAGATATATTGTGAAATTCATTAAATCAGCTCTTGTGTCTTCATTGATGGTGGCTGCGTCATTTGGCGTTGCAGCAAAAACTACCATTAATGGTGCTGGTGCAACTTTCCCACTACCTATTTATGCCAAATGGGCAGAGCAATACCAAAAAGAAACCGGGAATCAAATCAACTATCAGGGGATTGGTTCAGGTGGTGGTATCAGACAAATCACAGCAAAAACTGTCGACTTTGGCGCATCTGACGCACCATTGACCATTAAAGAGCTGAATAAGAAAGGGATGATTCAATTTCCAATGGTGATGGGCGCAATTGTTCCGGTTGTGAATATCCCGGGAATTAAAGCTGGTGAATTAAAATTAACAGGGAATGTCGTTGCAGATATCTTCCTTGGAAAAATTAAGAAATGGGATGATCCGGCAGTCGTTGCACTCAACCGCAACATCAAGTTACCGCATCAATCGATTTATGTTGTTCACCGTTCTGATGGTTCAGGCACCACTTATAACTTTACACAATATCTGAATCAGGTGAGTTATGACTGGCGCACTCAGGTCGGTTATGCGAAAGACATCAGCTGGCCAAAAGCTGCAACAGGCATTGGTGGAAAAGGCAACGCGGGTGTTGCTAACTTCGTGAACCGCACGAAAGGTTCCATTGGTTATGTTGAATATGCCTATGCGAAGCAAAACAACCTGGCTTATACACAAATGAGAAACAGCGCTGGTAAATTCCTGATGCCAACCATGGAAACATTCCAGGCAGCAGCTGCCAACGCAGACTGGAAAAATGCACCAGGTTACCATCTTCTGCTGAACAATCAGCCTGGTGATGATTCATGGCCACTGACTGCAGCAACCTTTATCCTTCTGCATAAAGATCAGGTAAATACGAAAAAAGCTCAAGCGATGGTGGCGTTCTTTAAATGGAGTTATAAACACGGTAATTATGCTGAAAAACTTGATTATGTACCTATGCCGGAAAAAGTTGTCAGTATGGTGAACAGCACATGGAAACATAGTTTAGTTCATAACGGCAAATCAATTATTAAATAACAGAAATTCAGGCCTTTATTAATTTATGACCCGAACAATCGATTTTTATATTCACATGAAAAATATAAAGGCCTGTAAATATTATGATGACAATTATCAGCTTAAAAAATAAATTCAATGGCGACTCTGTTTTTAATAAATTGAGCTTTGCCAGTGCACTTCTCATATTCATCACTTTAACCGGGATTATCTTGTCTCTGATTGAAGGCGGCTGGCCCGCATTTCAAAAGTTTGGCATCCATTTTATTTTCCGCGATATCTGGGACCCGATTCAGGGCGAGTTTGGCGCTGCTGCTGCAATTTACGGTACACTGGTTTCATCCTTTATTGCGATTGTTATATCAGCACCGATTGCGCTTGGCACCGCAATTTTTTTAGCCGAACTGACCCCGGACTGGATCAGTGAGCCTGTAGGAAAAGCCGTTGAACTACTTGCTGCCATTCCAAGCATTATTTACGGGATGTGGGGACTGTTTGTTTTCGCGCCCTGGTTTTCCGATCATTTTCAGATGTGGGCTGCAGAACATTTAGTTGGCATTCCTCTGATCGGTCCCTGGTTTGACGGCCCGCCAATTGGAATTGGCCTGCTCAGTGCCGGCATTATTCTGTCAATTATGATCCTGCCAATCATGACCTCACTCACCAGAGATGCACTAAAGTCAGTTCCGAATGTACTCAGAGAAGCTGCCTACGGGACCGGTGCGACACCGTTTGAAGTCATTACCAAAGTGCTGATACCTCAGGTGAAAGACGCGACGGTCAGTGCCGCGATTCTGGGACTCGGCCGTGCTTTGGGAGAGACGATGGCTGTTGCTTTCGTCATCGGTGGTGCAAACCGGATTGAAACTTCATTCTTCATGCCGGCCAGCTCCATATCAGCAACGATTGCCCAGCAATTCAATGAAGCAACTGATCCAATGCAACTGGCCTCACTCATCGCTTTAGGTGTTGTCCTGTTCATCATTACATTTTTTGTCATGAGTTTTGCCCGTCGCCTGTTAAGGAAAAAGAAGTATGAATAAAAGAAAAATAAAGAACTCTCTCTTTCTGGCATTTTGTACATTATCGGCGGCTTCCGGTGTTTTTATCCTTGCCAGTATTTTCTATACCCTGGTCGGTGACGGTATCAAAGGGCTGAATCTGGCGACTTTTACCATGTTAACTCCGGGACCGGGCAGCGAAGGCGGACTCAAAAATGCTCTGATAGGCAGTTTTATGCTGACACTTACCGGGATTATTATCGCCGCACCCATAGGTATTCTTGCCGGTACCTGGCTGGCTGAAACAGAAAAAGACAACAAAATTGCTGAATCTTTGCGCTTTTTAAATGGCATGTTAATGAGCGCTCCCTCGATTCTGGTTGGCTTGTTTATTTATGCCATTATTGTAGTTCCGACCGGCGGTTATTCTGGCTGGGCCGGGTCAATCGCACTGGCTGTACTGGCTTTACCCATGATTGTATCTTCAACAGAAGAGATGTTGCGCCTGGTTCCGCCCACACTCAAAGAAGCAGGCAGCGGTCTGGGCTCTCCCAAATGGCGGGTCATCACTCAGTTAAGCTACCGGGCTGCCGCACCGGGTATTGTGACGGCAATTTTGCTTTCCATTGCACGGATTTCAGGAGAAACGGCTCCCCTGCTCTTTACCTCACTGAACAGTAATTTCATGACAACTGATATGAGTAAACCGATGGCTAATCTGCCCGTCACCATTTATCAGTTTGCCATGAGCCCTTATACATCGTGGCAAGAACTGGCATGGGCCGGAGCATTGATTGTAACGACCTTTATCTTAGGCATAAACGTATTGGCAACCCTGTTGCCAAAACTAATCAAGGCGAGAAAAGCATGAGTACGGCAATTAACAGTATACTTCACAGCACATCTGATGCGGACATCAACGGACAAACCTCCTATGAAGAAGAAAATCTGTTGCAGAGCATGGATATACAGAACCTGAATTTCTTCTACGCAAAAGGAGCCGAAGCTGCCTTAAAAAATGTTTCCATGCCAATATACAAAAATCGTGTGACTGCACTGATTGGTCCGTCAGGATGTGGCAAATCGACTCTGCTGAGAACATTAAACCGGATTTACAATCTCTATGGACAACAGCATGCGGATGGCGACATTTTGCTTGAAGGACAAAGCATTTTTGTGAATACAGATATTAATGAACTCCGCTCTAAAGTCGGAATGGTCTTTCAGAAACCCACGCCTTTTCCGATGACCATTTATGAAAATATGACTTTCGGACTCAAGATTCAGGGAAAATTATCCAAAGCAGAAATCAGAGAACGGGTCGAATCAGCTTTAAAACGTTCACACCTGTGGGATGAGGTAAAAGATAAGCTTAACTCTGATGCCAACGGTTTGTCCGGAGGTCAGCAGCAGCGCTTATGTATTGCCCGGACGATCGCGCTGGAACCTGATGTGATTCTGATGGATGAACCAACTTCGGCACTTGACCCGATTGCAACTTCTGCCATTGAGATGTTAATTACTGAATTGCGTACTAAATATACCATTGTGGTTGTCACTCATAATATGCAGCAGGCCATGCGCATTTCTGACTATACCGGGTTTATGTATCTTGGTGAGCTGGAAGAGTTTGGTAAAACCAGACAAATCTTCAATGATCCAACCAAAGAACGCACCCGTAACTACATTTCCGGTGATTTCAGCTAACCATCGTTGACACACCCAGACAAAAAGGCCAGTAAAATGAATGTACTGGCCTTTTCCGGCTGCAGTCCGCCCAGCAAGATCTTGAGTTCAACCCGGTAAAACAGTAACATTCCCCACCAAAGTTCGTTCATTTCATCAGGAATACCAGATATGCTGACTATTAATTCCGACGCAAAGTTAAAGGATCTGCTTGAGTTTCCTTGTTCGTTCACATACAAAGTGATGGGATATGCAAAGCCAGAGTTACCGGAACGTGTCCTCGAAGTCATTCAGCGTCACGCGCCTGGTGATTACCGCCCAAAGGTGAAACCGAGCGCGAAAGGAAACTATCATTCTGTTTCCATTAATATTACCGCGACCTCAATTGAGCAGGTAGAAACACTCTACAAAGAGTTAGGTGAAATTGATATTGTGCGTATGGTCTTATGATACAAACCCGCATATATCCGCTTAATTCCACTTTAATTGATTTTATCAATTTTTTTTGAAAGCAGCTTCAGGCTGCTTTTTCTATAATTATCAGCTGATTAACTATTCATACACGAATGTTATGGTTAATTTTGTAGCATCTATGAGTAGTTCAGCGTCACAAAGAAGTTTATAATCCGGTGATAATTATCTTCTATAAGTAATAAAGTCAGCACATGGATAACCAGCTTCTTATCGTCAAACAACTTGGTCTGCAAAGCTATCAAACTGTTTGGCAGGCAATGCATGAGTTTACTGACAACCGGGATAGTGAGACACAAGATGAAATATGGGTGGTTGAACATCCACCGGTTTTCACCCAGGGTCAGGCCGGAAAAGCAGAACACCTGCTCAATACCGGCGATATTCCTGTGGTTCAGTCCGATCGCGGCGGACAGGTGACTTATCATGGTCCGGGACAACTTGTCGTATACTTCTTACTTGACCTGAGAAGAAAACAGCTGGGAGTCCGGGAGTTAGTGACACATATTGAAAATATTGTCATCAATACACTCAAAGCCTTCCATATCGAATCAAAGGCAAAAGCAGATGCGCCCGGCGTTTATGTCGAAAATAAAAAAATTTGCTCTCTTGGCTTAAGAATTCGTCGCGGCTGTTCATTTCATGGGCTTGCGCTGAACGTCAATATGGATTTATCACCGTTTTTAAGAATTAATCCATGCGGCTATCAGGGCATGGAGATGGTTCAGGTCAGTGACCTTGGCGGTCCGTCAGCGATCCGTACCGTAGAAGAACAGTTAATTAAAGAACTCGTGACCACTCTGGGATACGGGCATACTCAATACAGCACAGAAGTAATATCATGACTAAACCAATTCAAATGGAGAAAGGCGTTAAATACCGGGATGCTGATAAAATGGCACTGATACCGGTAAAAAATATGCCGTCTGAGCAAAAAGAAGTGTTACGCAAACCGGAATGGATGAGAATCAAACTGCCATCGGACAGTCAGCGTATTCAGGATATCAAATCTGCAATGCGGAAAAATAATCTGCATTCTGTCTGTGAGGAAGCTTCCTGTCCCAACCTCGCGGAATGTTTTCATCATGGCACGGCCACTTTTATGATTCTGGGTGCAATTTGTACCCGCCGCTGTCCGTTCTGTGATGTTGCTCATGGCCGGCCTCTGACGCCTGATGCCGGTGAACCGGAAAAGCTGGCACAAACAATTAAAGATATGGGACTCAAATATGTCGTTATCACGTCGGTAGATCGTGATGATCTGCGTGATGGTGGCGCACAACATTTTGCTGACTGTAACCGGGAAATTCGCGCACTTAATCCTCAGATCAGAATTGAAACACTGGTTCCTGATTTCAGAGGCCGAATGGATAAAGCACTGGATATTCTGCAAACCAGTCCACCGGACGTGTTTAACCATAACCTGGAAACTGCACCGCGCCTGTATCGCAAAGCCCGTCCCGGTGCAAACTATAAATGGTCGCTTGAACTGCTGAAAAAATTTAAAGAGAACCACCCGGATATCCCGACGAAATCTGGTTTGATGATGGGACTTGGTGAAACAAAAGAAGAAATTATCGACGTATTAAAAGATTTAAGAGCACATGGAGTGACCATGCTGACTCTGGGTCAGTATCTGGCACCAAGCCGGCATCATTTACCGGTTGAACGCTATGTGCCGCCTTCTGAATTTGAAGAACTGAAAGAGATTGCTCTCGGACTCGGCTTTACTCACGCCGCTTGTGGTCCGTTTGTGCGCTCTTCCTATCATGCTGATCTTCAGGCTCAGGGAGTTGAAGTTAAATAACCCTTAGCCCGTATTGTCTCAGACAAGCACAGGTCAAGGCCAGTACATAAAAAAACCCGCAAATCAGCGGGTTTTTGGTTTTCGTCTTCAGACTTCAGATTAAGCGTAAACAGGTAAACGCTTACAAATCTCAAGTACTTTTGCTTTCGTCGCTTCAATCACTGACTGGTCATCAGCGTTATCAAGTACATCACACATCCAGTTTGCGAGGTTCTCAGCATCTTCCACAGTGAAGCCACGGCGGGTAATTGCAGGCGTACCAACACGGATACCTGAAGTAACAAAAGGACTCCGGGGATCATTCGGTACTGAGTTCTTATTCACTGTCATATTCGCAGCACCTAAAGCGGCATCCGCTTCTTTCCCTGTAATCCCCTTATCGATTAAATCGACAAGAAACAGGTGGTTTTCAGTGCCGTTAGAAACAATCTTGTAACCACGTTCCTGGAACTGAGCAACCATAGCCTTCGCATTTTCAACAACTCGTGCCTGATATTCTTTGAATTCAGGTTCCATAGCTTCTTTAAAAGCAACCGCTTTAGCCGCAATCACATGCATCAGAGGTCCGCCCTGTCCGCCGGGGAACACTGCAGAATTCAGTTTCTTGTACATGTCTTCACCAGCATTCGAAAGAATCAGACCACCACGAGGGCCTGCCAGTGTTTTATGCGTTGTTGTCGTCACAATATGTGCGTGAGGCAGTGGCGTCGGATATACACCCGCAGCAATTAAGCCCGCAACGTGTGCCATATCGACAAACAGGTAAGCACCAGCTTTATCCGCAATCTCACGCATTCTTGCCCAGTCAACAATCTGAGAATACGCAGAGAAACCACCAATGATCATTTTTGGCTTATGCTCCAGCGCAAGCGCTTCCATTTCATCGTAATTAATCTGGCCACTTTCATCGATACCATATGGAATCACATTGTAGTGTTTACCAGAGAAGTTGACCGGAGAACCATGGGTCAGGTGACCACCATGTGCAAGGCTCATACCCAGCACGGTATCTCCCGGATTCAGTAAAGCCATATAGACCGCACTGTTTGCCTGAGAGCCAGAATGCGGCTGTACGTTCGCATACTCACAGTTAAATAATTTACACGCCCGGTCAATTGCTAAAGCTTCCGCTTTGTCAACATACTCACAGCCACCATAATAACGCTTGCCAGGATAACCTTCTGCATATTTATTTGTTAGCTGAGAACCCTGAGCTTCCATCACCCGGGGGCTGGTATAGTTCTCGGAAGCAATCAATTCAATGTGCTCTTCCTGACGAAGAGTTTCTTCCTGAATAGCTGCGAAGAGTTCCGCATCGTAATCAGCGATATTCATATCACGCGTTAGCATCTGTATCTCCTGACTCATTATATAAGGGTCGAAAAACTGCTCTAAATGCAAAAGCAAACGTTTCCGTTGCCAATTTGGGGCGCATTTTACCTAAATTGAACTATGTCATAAAGCCCAAATTGAATAAATGATCATGCAGTTTTTTCATAATCAGTTGAAGTTTTCTTATAAACCTCACCAAAGTGTCAATAATTCCATTTACAGGTTGTAAAAGATTAGAGACATAGATTTACCCTAAATTTCCCTTTCTAGCTACCGGAATTTTTACCTTTTGCTTATGATTCGGGCAGATAAAATAAGATATCAATGGCACCATCATGGAAAAACACTCATATAAAGAAGATATCATTGCAATGATCACCGGCTGCTTTCTGGTCGCCTTAGGCATCAATTTTCTGCAGTCCGTTCATATGATTACCGGAGGCACGGCCGGGTTAGCATTATTACTTGATCAATTTTTACCATTATCCTTTGGTGTGCTGTACTTCCTGTGTAATACACCTTTTTATCTGCTCGCCTGGAAAAAATTCGGCCCGCGCTTTGCCTGGAACAGTATTATCTGCGGATTAGTGGTCTCTGTATTGTCTGATCATATTGCTATGTTTATGAAGCTCAACAGCCTGAACGATATTTATTGTGCGATTGTCGGTGGCTTATTAATGGGAATTGGTATGCTGGTTCTTTTCCGCCATCACGCCAGCCTGGGCGGGTTTAATGTATTTTGCTTATTTGTTCAGGATAATTTCGGGATTGCAGCCGGAAAAATTCAGCTCTGTATTGATGCCGTGATTGTTGTGACATCTTTGTTTTATCTGCCGGCCTATGTGGTTTTTGTCTCTGTTCTGAGCGCCGTTGTTTTGAATATTGTACTGGCTATGAACCATAAACCTTCAAGATATATCGTTACTTACAACTAAATCACCTATACCCGAGCAACCTGAAGATGCATGATTCAGCGTGCAGCCGAAAGGTGCAGTTCAAGGAAAGGGAATGCAGGAATGTACCCACCTTTCAAATTCTCTTGACGCAGAAATGTGCCTTTCAGCTCACGCCCTTCGGGTGAGTTTGTCTGGCTTTGAGACAAATCTCACTGAAACCTGCATCTTCAGGTTGTTTGGGTATATATGGATACCGTCCCGTTTCAATTAAAACAGCGAATTACTGACATAGGTAGTAACCAACATATATTCAGCATCTTTGAGCCCTGATGAAAAGCCGCATTCTCTGTCCTCGTGAGCTCCATGACTTCGAAAGCCTGGTTATTTACCAGGTTCTCAGAGAGTCGGTTCTACCTGGCAGTACATCAACTTACCGTCATTTCGATCAAGATGGACTCAACATTTCCTGCTTCTTCACCACTGTCCCCGGTAACCTCACTGTCACCGGTCATATTGTTCTTGTATAAATCTCCCGACGCCACTTCCGATATCCTTGTCATGAGGTCTGTTCCTGGCCCTTTTGGGTCATGTTGGACATTTAACCTATCCCCCTATGAACCCCAGATAGAATAGCCTCCTTTATGAGAAAAAGATGCATGGACATCCCGGTCTATCAACTGCATTTTTCCCCGGTCTTTGTGATGATGCCACGTATATCCGGCAGGGGACTTGTCTCCATTGACAGGATGAGGCGTACCTTCATAAATCATGTTTGATACTTTGAAATGTTGAGGTCTGCTGCCGCTATTCAAAGGATTTCCGGTGAATTTTGTTTTTCCCGGATTTCCCCCATCCTCAATATTTACTTCCCATGTTCCCGGCGCTTTAGGGCATTTAGGTTTTCCACCTTTGGGGCACATAAACTCCAGGCAACCATCGGTATCATTGTAAAACCGGTAAGTTGTCCCATTCACATCTTTCTCGGTTTCTTTATCACTTGGAACATGCCCGGAACCCGAGTCTGGTTTCAGGTAGGATTTTATTGCTGTGACAACAGTATTTATGACCGTACTCTCGCGGGTTGAGTCATTCACGGTATTATGAGCAAAAAAGTTTCTGACAAATAATCTGACAGAAGAGTCAGAAACATCCTGCATTCCATATGTATCTTTATTCGAGATGATTTTAAGTGAAATAGTTGCAGCATCATGCCTTTGTATAACAGCTCTTTGAATACCTCTGTTATCTTTATGTATCCGCGCTTGTACCGGCGCTGATTTCCGGTGATCTTCAAGCACCATTCCCTGCCAGGACTGGCGCTGTACAGGAAGTTGTATCCGATGGCCGGGTTTATCTTTTAACGCCGAAAACATAATTTAGCTCTCCTGTTTCTGTTCATCAAAAATCAACAGTTTCTATCCGGTCAGCAATGCTGTCTTTATGAAAACGCCTGACCGGTGCTTTCCGGGATAAAAGAGTTAAAGTGCCTGTCCCTGCAACACTCTCAATGCAACAATTCACCTAATTTTATTTATTTTCCTGAATACTGTTTTCTAAGAATTCTTTAAGCTCAGATAGCCTTTTGTCAACTGAAGCCCCAATCCTTGGAACATTATTCGCCTCAAGATCCATGATATAAATATGGCCGGTATCTTCTTCAATCATAAATTGAAGATCTGCGCTTGTATATTTTAACCTTATGAGTTGATTGACATCATTCAGCAACCCGGTCTACTTATTCAAATGAAAAGGTTTTTTATTGATTTTATCCAAAAACATACTTTGCTTGACTGCGGACCAAAGTGGGCGCCCTCCAGCCCCACCTACAGTCGTTTGTTTGGGGATCCATTGAACAATTGCAAACCCTGATTCGGTTTTTCCATATATTTCAGGCACTCTGATTCCCCACGCCTCAACTTTTTTGTCGTTTTTATATTCAGTCTCATCCATCGCTGTATCTATCATAAAAGCAGCGGTTGAACTATCAGTTGTCGAATCCCCGTTTTTATCGAACAAATAGATTTTCTTCGCACGCGAGTTTTGCAATATTTTAGGTTTAACCCCGGTTAAATCTGAAGCAGCCACTTTACTGATTGGATCAATCTTTTTGCTTTTTGAGTCATCGGATTTAATCACGCTCATTTCATGGAAATAGACCCGGTAGTAAACGCCAGGCTCATTATCAAACTCTACCGCCATACAATTAGATTTTACCCTGGAAGGCCTTCTTATCACGCCTGTATTGCCATAATCAGATGCAGAAGCCAAATCAATTATTATTTTCGAATTCATAGGAACCGTGTTGTTTACAACTCTCCGAACTGAATCGGCGGAAGGTTATTTCAATGCCTCGGCTTCATCTTCAACCCGTTCTCTCTTCGTCTGTACGGTAGTGTGATTTTCCACTCTTTGCGCTGTGACTACAGATCTCGTCTCACTTCCAATACTTTCTACAAGTGAATGATTACGCCTCATCTGCAACGCCCTCGCCCCCATTACCGTCGCTTCACTCTCCAGCGCCGGGCTATCATTCACAGCCATGCCGCTCACAGAAGTGGTCGGCTGCACGCGTCCCTGCATCTGTTGCACCACATGACCCAGTTCGTGTGGCAGATGTTTTTCCTGCCCGGAAGCGAGATGAATATCGCTGCCCTGCGCGAAGGCGTGAGCCTGCACGGCGGCGGGTTTGGATGAGTTGTAGTGAACTTTAACGTGGTCAAGACTCATGCCACTGAGGTTTTCCATCCCGCTTTTCAACTGATCCGGCAGACCAGTGCGGTTAGGCTGGCGCTGCACCGGCGGCTGTTCCCGGTGATCTGCCAGTACCATGCCCTGTCCGGACTGACGCTGCACCGGAGGTTGCCGGTAACCGGCTTTGTCTTTCAGATCTGAAAACATGGTATTCTCCTCTGCTTATGTTCCTCAAAGGTCAACAGACCTCACACAATCAGCTTATTGTCTTTCCGAAATTCCTGACGAATACTCTGCAGAATATCGTCCTGATGCACCACACGTTCCCCACGGCGGATCGCTGTGAGCGCACACTGGCGCAACACGTTAATAATCTGCCCGCCCGCCATCTCATATTTTTCTGCAATCACGGCTAAGTCCACCGACTCACCCAGCTCACATACGTCCCGGAAAGCGTTTTGCCACAGTTGCAGCCGCTCTTCCGGACCGGGCATAGTGAACTGCACCATGCTCTGAAAACGACGGGTAAAGGCTTCATCCATATTGTTTTTTAAGTTGGTAGCGATAATCACCGTACCGGGAAAGTCTTCTATTTTCTGTAATAAATAACCGGTGAGCTGGTTGGCGTGGCGATCATTTGACGAAGTGGCGTCGGTTCGCTTACCAAACAGCGCGTCTCCTTCATCAAAAAACAAAATCCACTCTTTATAGCAGGCTGCATCAAACAGCCGGGAGAGGTTCTTCTCGGTTTCCCCGATATATTTCGACACCACCATCGATAAATCCACCCGGTACACTTCCCGCCCGGTAGACTGACCCAGCAGCGCAGCAGTGAGGGTTTTGCCCGTGCCCGGCGGGCCGGAGAAGACGGCGCGGTAACCGGGTTTGACCTTGTGACTAAGCTTCCATTCATCCATCAGAATGTGGCTGTGCGCCAGCCAGGCGCGGATTTCTTCGATTTTGCTCATCACGCGATAATCCAGCACCAGTTCTTCCCAGCACAGCGGTGTTTCCAGCAAATGCGCGGGAAAGCTGGCACTCTGCTCCGGCCTTTGCCGCTGGCCGGTAATGAAATAGTGCAGCCAGTGCTCACTGAGTTGATAGACCCCGGACCATTGCGGCAGTCCGGCCTCCACCGGCAGCAATTCTGTGACCTGTTCTGCCATCAGGCGGTGTTTTGGGGAAAGAATCGAGCGCGTGCATAAATGCCACTCCGGATTGTTGGCACTGAGCAGAAAATTGAGGGTTTGACCGGTAGGAATAAAACCACTGTAGGCTTTGTCTGTCACGCCGCCAAATTCGGTAAATGGCCGGTCGATCATCCCGTTTAAGCCAAAGAAATAATCCAGCGCATCGGGACGAATCGCCGGAGCCATCGCCAGCACCAGAGCCAGTCGTTCAAAAGTGTTCAACTGCCACTCGGTCATGCAGTCAGCATACTGGCTGCTTCCCGGTTCCAGCGGTGGAGGCTCAATCTCCAGCCAGTGATGTTCATGCCCTTCCTGCTTCAGATAACTGCAAATGACCTGACGGATCACCATCATCAGCCATTCAGTTTCCTGATACAGCACCATCAGGTTACGCTCTGAGGCGGAATGACTGGCAGAGCGATCGCCCGTCAGACGCTGATCTGCGACGACATTGCTCTCTGTTGTGACGTGCTTTTCTGACGTCACATGACTTTCAGCCAGACTTCCCATACCGGTTCCTTATATCAGCCGCAATAATATGCATTTAATTGATATAAATAAGTGTAGTCGCCTTTGCCGGAGGTGTGCGTTTATGTATGGATACCTCTTTGTATGAGTGGATTTGTGGTGGTGAAAGCAACCAGGTCAGAATCAACAGTTCATCTGACCCCGGAAGAGTCTTGTGTCCCCGGAAGAATCCGGAAGTTGAAGTGCCTGTCCCCGGAATACCAGGAATACCCGGAATAGTGAAGAACCGGTTGGCGCGTCTGTCCCCGGAAGAACCGGGCACAGGGCCGCGCCCGACATCTCCGGTGAGAGATGCTGCACACGGCCCGGTTTGATTTACTCAGTCTCCTCTTCCACCTTGATCGGCCGGTCGATATAGTTTTCCATATGCGATACAGGCAAGGTGATAAACGGCGTTTGCCAGCCGCCTATCCGCACGTTCACACCGGCGTATTTTTTCAACAGTTTTTCAGTTTCTTCACGCGGTTTTTCCTGCGCATAATGGACTTCTTCATAAATCTGGGTATAAAGCCTTTTATCCCCGATAGTTAACGTCATCATCGGCATTTTTTCCCGGATAAAACACTCCAGCACAGCTAACAGCTCGTTCTCACGGTCGGTTGGCGGTTCAATACACACATCGGTGATCACCCCGGCAGCAAAACGGTTCAGCGCCAGTTTACTCATCGACCCGGCGATACCGGCAAAACCGTTTTTCACCGTACCCGGTGTGGGCGAGAAGTTCGGTGTCAGCGGTGCGCCATTCGCTCTTCCGGCCGATGCTGCATTCCCCCGGCCTGACCAGTTATACTGCTCAAACGTCCCTAACCCGGCCGAGATCATCATATTGAAACAGCCAAACCGCTCTTCGAGAGATTTGCCGTAAAATCCGGCGATACATCTCAACTCTCTTTTCTTCATTTCTTCTTCTTTGGTCACCGGATGCTTCTGGAAAGTATCAATGGCAAACGTCGCCGCCCGTTGCATCGCTTCTTCATACGCATCGAGGATTTTTACGCAGATTTCATCAGCATCCACATTATCCTTGCCGCCGCTGTTGTTACCAAAGGTCGGTGAATTGGTATTAAAATCCGTTTGTATCTGGTTATACAGCGACTGAACAGGATCTTGCGGATTATCCGGGTTGCCGGATTTGAAATTTTTCGCCAGCGCTTCGACCACCACATCATAGTCATATCTCTGCTGATCCAATTCACCGCGGCGGAATGCTTCCTGATCATCATCGAAAATCACCCATTTTTTGAACGCGGCAAGCGTATTCACCACATCCGGCACACCCGACATGATCACGCCGCCAATATTGTATTCGGCACCGGCCCAGGATTTGTCCCGGCCATATTTCATACATCCGTCCAGATAAGCCGAGAGTAACGGCGACGGGGTTGAAAACTCATCAATCAAATAATACCGGAACAGGGAAGTGACAGACTGATTAATAAAGAAATCCAGATGCTCCGCAAACGTGGCCAACAAAGCATCAAAGTTCTTTGGTTTTTCGGTTCTGGGCGCAACTTTTGCTCCGATTAACAGTTCCGGATTATCAGATAACATGGCTCCCTGATTCAGTGCACATTCCATCGGGGTTAAAGCGCAGAACATGGCGAAGGTCCAGTCACTGCAACCATTTAAAATTGGTTCCCAGCAACCATCGACACAATAGTCATTCGCCAGTGCCTGGATTTTATCCTGATAAAACCGGCGGATGATATCTCCGGGATTTTTATCCAAGGTTTTCTCCAGATATCCGACTGCTTTTTCCCTGTGTTTGCCTTTCAGTTTAGTCACGCTCCCTTCTATGCCATCAATATTATCAATGACACTTCCCAGGGTATTGAAGAGATAATTCTGTTCCGTCGCAGATAACTTCCTGATGTTGCGTTCAACCAGCCGGATCAGGTAATCCTGAGTCACTTTCAGCCCGTTCTCCAGCGTGCGCTTCATCGCAGGAATCATCACTTCATCGTTGATAATCGCCGGATTGTTGCGGGTGGCATCCCAGACTGAAGCGATTGCTTCTTCCAGTCCTTCCGGCGTATGACGGCCGACACGAATATACAACCCCGGCGTGGACAGGTTGACCTGCGCATAAGCTTTGAGGATCAGATAAGTACAGTCATTCGTCGCATCGCTGCCATCCGGTTTCACGCCACCGATAATGATGTTTTGCAGGAAGTTATTGATACCGGCTTTCTGATCTATCAGATAAGGATTGACGCCCAGCGCAGTATTGTTATCGACATGATCCTGTTTGTTGATATTAGCGGGCGTCAGGTCAAGATTCAGCCGCCATGCCGCTTTGATCATAAAGCATTCAAAGACTTCCAGACAGCGGGGGTATTCGTCTTTTCCTGCCTTGAGCAGAAACGGATTAAGCACCTGATCCAGCCGGCCGAGAGAAATGAAGTTCATCCCGGTATGCAGTGCCAGATGGAAAAACCAGATGCTTTGCATCGCTTCATGGAATGTGTCTGCTTTCTGCCCCGGCACCTTACGGGCAATCCGGGCCATTTCAACCAGCTCTGCTTTTCTTTGCGAAGAAATATCAGCACGATCGGCTTCTTTCACCGCAATCGCCGCAAACCGTCCGGCGTAATCGATCACCGCCTGACAGGCAATTTTGACCGATTTATAGAAATCTTTCTGCTGCCCGAGTTCGGAATGCTTGCGGTGATACTTATCCATCAACACCGCATTTTCGTCCATGATCCCGGCTTCTGTCTGATGCTTACACGAAGACTCTTTTTTCAGCGCTGCGCATCTTTCCTTCCCCTGGCTGATGTCCGCTTTGACCCGGCTGATGTGGTCATCACATTGATCAATCACAGATTGTAAGCCCTTATTGACCAAATCTTCATAATTAATCGTATTATGACCGAATAAAGACAGCGACCCCCGGTTGGTTGCAGAACCAGCTCTTTGTTCCTCTTCCGTCAGATAAGCCGGGAAGATTTTCCCCAGCCCATTCGACCCCATGGTCATGTTACCCAGCAACAATTCACCATCATGAATCCGGTTAGTGTATCTGTCTTTGGCTAACGTCTCATCCGTCAGTGCCTGCAGCATGGCATCAATCGCTTTCGCACGGCGGAGAATGACACTGTCACCCGGATTATTGCCCACAACATCGTATGTTTTATCCAGTTCCTGTTGATTAAACCACTCACCCGATCGATCGGTTAACGCTAAATCTATCAGAGTCCGGTGCAGTTTTTTTATCCGCTCAGAGGCCTCGTTCTGTCCCAGTCCCTGCGCTTTCCACATCTGATTAAACAGAACTTTTTCTGCTTTCTGTTTCTGTTTTTCTTTGGTGATACTCTCATCTGACATTGTTTTTCTCCTTGCCACCTGTTTGTCGTCGGGACAAAGCAGATATGACGTTGATAAAAACGCTTCTCCGGATAACAGCATGAAATTAATATGCGGAGATATCGGCTATCTCTATATGATGATGCCGGAAAAATGCGCGGATTTTCTGCTCGCTTTTCCGGCATTGCGCCTCATCCGGCATGGTAATTTTTTCCCGGATGCCGGACGCCTGATAATAATGGCTGGTATGGACATTCCACGGGCTGAGGAATATCCGATCACTGTGGTATTGCGTGAGTAACGTCAGGCACTTGTCCAGATACCAGTCCGTATCTGTGTGGCCCGGCACCACCGGAATCCGGTACAAAATATCAGTGTGGTATTGCGCAATGACCTCAACCGACCGTTCAATCAGTTTGCTGTGATCATTGTGAGGATAATTGGTAGTAAACCGCATACCATACAGCCAGCAATCTACCAGTTCATCCAAATCCCGGTATAGCTTTGCCGGCAGTAACCCGGAGGTTTCAATTGCAGTATGAATACCCGCCGCTTTACACAAAGACAGTAACTGAATCACGGCTTTTTTCTGCAATAATGCTTCGCCACCGCTGAGTGTAATACCGCCGAATCGTTTAATCATGTTCAGATGGGGCGAAATATTCTGAAACAGCAGGCCAACCGGCATTTGTGTAGTCGGCAGGGATAAGGTGCTGACCGGTTTATATATTGAAGAACCGGGGCAAACCTCAATACATTTGCCGCACTGAATACAGTTGTCCCGGTTCAAAATGTGCCGGTTATTCTCAAACTTGTGTACATAACCGGGACAGGCCGCCTCACACCGATGGCATGAAGTACAATGTTGCTCGAAAAACAGCACCGGAGATGAAGCGGGCCGCGCATGAGGCGAATGGCACCAGACACAATCCGCGTGGCACCCCTGCATAAACACCACGACCCGGACACCAGGGCCGTCATACACTGACTGAAATGAAAGATCAAAATAGGAAATAATTTCATCACTCTCATAGCGCAGTGCTTCTAAAATCACTTTGTCACGGGTGCAGGTTTTATCAACGGGAAACATCTCCGTTCCCGGTTGCTCACCCATCGCTTCAGATGATAGTTGTCTGGCTCTGACATCCGGTAAAATTATTTCACGTCGCTTATTTTCCACGTCACGGTTCGCCAGCGGGAATTTCACGTCGATTTTGGTCAGACTACTCATACAGATTCCTTATGGCAGCCACATATACCCAAACAACCTGAAGGTGCAGGTTGCTTGGGTATAGATATGAATTTAACTGATATGCATAAGTGTAATTGGCTTTTTCCGGTTCTGTGGATTATTCCCGGGAGTCAAAAGAATTTTGTGAGGACAGACACTGAGGTATCCCCACAAATTTTAAAAAAATGTTCAAATAAATCAGGTTGGCAGGAACATTCATGGCTTTTTGTGATCTTAATTGTCACCACAACAAACCAGACCACAGCCATGAATGTCGACCAAATCATATCTCAATTTGTTACTTCTGTCTCTCAAGGGGGGCATCAAACCCGTACTCAATCACTCACTGCCTGCGTACAAAGTGCCATGTCTGGGAACGCCTTGACCGTGACTTCTATGGGGCGGGGGATTCAGTCAAAAGCCCATCAAAAACATAATATTAAACGGGCTGACCGACTCTGTTCCAATCCACACCTTTGGGCTCAAATCCCCTTGATTTATCAGCGAATTTGCACACTCATTGTTTCCAAAAATTCACGACCAACCATCCATGTTGACTGGTCTGACTTAAACCTGAGTAAAACCCTTTTCCTTATCCGGGCGTCCATCTCTTTTCAGGGACGGGCACTCACACTCTATGAAGAAGTTCATCCACTGGAGACGAAAGAGAAACCAGCGACTCATGACCTTTTTCTGAAAACGCTCAAGCTCCTTTTGCCCAAAAATACTTGCCCCATCATTGTAACTGATGCCGGCTTCAAACGTCCGTGGTTCAAGAGCGTTCAGGCTTTAGGATGGGACTTTGTCGGTCGTATTCGTGGACGGATTTGCCTGAGTCCGGATGGCAAGACGATGCAGCTTTGTAAAACCCTGTATCCTTGTGCAACCTCATCCGCTCGTGGGCTGAAAAACTGGTTCATGGGAGGAACATCCCCTTATCCGCTTCAGCTGGTTTTATATAAAGAACGACCCAAAGGCCGGATCGCCAAAACCGCTGGTGGAAAAAGAAAGCAGTCAAACTACAGTAAGAAGAATGCCCGTCGGGCCAGGGAGCCGTGGCTCCTTGCAGCCTCATTAAATTTATCAAAAAAGTCACCCGCTCAGATTGTTCAAATTTACCATCAGAGAATGCAGATAGAAGAAGCGTTCAGAGACCATAAATCCAGTCAGTTTGGTATGGGGATGGAACAGCACCGAACAAAGAGTCACTCGCGTCTGAGTGTGATCGTTTTGATTGGAACACTAGCGCATAACATACTGATATTATTTGGTATTATGATGGAAGAACAAGGGCTTCATAGACACTATCAAGCCAACACAGTCAAAGATCGGAGAGTGCTTAGTCATGTGACATTAGGTCTTCATTTTTATCGTCATGGCAACGCAGATCTCTCTCTCGATGACTGGCATTTAGCCATCCTCATATTACGAGAAAAAGTCACTGAGTCTCAGGTGATTAGAGAATAATTTTGTGGGGATCCCTCAGGGACAGACACCTTATGGCTCTTGATGACTAAAATTGTTGTGAGGACAAGATTGTTGTGTGGACAAACACGAGCTCCCGAACACCAGAATCCCGCGACAGCACAACATCACCGGTGCTCAGTCAAAGAGCTAAGGAATAAAGAGCACCGGAATACTCACCTGGCTAAATATAAAAAGGAAATGAGATGTCGTTATTTTTAAGATAGTCCGCCATTTCCACGATGCTTTTCTTATTGTAGTAATTCACTTTAGGATCTCCGATAAGAAAGACCTTGATGTTTTATTTGATTGTTTATACCCAAACAACCTGAAGATGCAGGTTTCAGTGAGATTTGTCAGGCTCTGAGACAAGGCACTGATTTGAAGATAGAGTCATTCTACGTTGAAAATCTGTCACGCCGTATCAGAGCCAGACAAACTCACCCGCAGGGCGTGAGCTGAATCATGCACCTTCAGGTTGCTTGGGTATATTAAGAACCATCAGACGACCACGCTTTTCACAGATCCATCAGCCCCTGATGACAATTCACTCAGTCAGCAACCTGATATTTCAGTCCGGCACGGTAAATTTCCGGCCTGGCCCACGGTAGAATAAACAAATGTCCCCGACGGAACTCCGCTATGTACCTGCGCTACCTCCAATACTTTATCACTGTGGCAGAGTGTCACAATTTCTCCCGCGCCGCCGAACAGCTCAACACGGTACAACCTTCAATCAGCCGGCAAATCAAACGGCTGGAAGGCATCGTCGGCACCCGGCTGTTAAACCGTTCTCCCCATCATCTGGCGCTAACCCCGGCAGGCGAAGTGTTTCTGGTGCATGCAAAAATCATCCTTGAAGAGTTTGAACAGGCTAAATTACAGGCATTAAAAGCCGCCTCAGTCAGTGACAACGAATTGAGCGCCGGGCTGGTTTCCGGCGCGGAACCGCCGTTTTTTGACAAAGTACTGAGGCCGGCCAAAGCCAGATATCCGGATTTCACCATCAGCCTGACATCCGGCAAAGAGAGCGAATTAGTCAAAAAAGTGAAAGACGGCAGCCTGGATGCCGGGTTTCTGATCGGCCCGGTTGATGATCCGGCACTGACGACCTATCCCGTGAGCCGGCAACGGATTATGGTGGCGATTTCAGCACAAACCCCGCTGGCTGCCAAAACGACTCTGAATCTCAGCGATCTGGCTGGTTTTCCGCTATATTTGCCCAAAGACACGGATTCTCCCTTCTACAAAGCCGCTATCCGGCAACTGCTGACTCAGACAGAAACCAGACTGATGACAGCCAGTATCTGCTGTGATAATGCCATGTCGGCGATGCAGTCGGTGTCTGTCGATGGCGGTTGTTGTTTCATCACCGATTTTCAGGCTGATATGGCACCGGACCACGTCATCATTAAGCCACTGAAGCCGGATAGGATGTGTGAGCTGGTTCTGATCACATCCCGCCAGAATCCGTCACCGGCAACACTCAAACTGACCCGGCTTTTTACCGGCGGATAAGGCTAATCCGCCTCTGCCGGTATCAACACACTGTCCGGACTCCGGCTGATCTCTGCTTGCGGATGATAACGATACGTCTGCAACGGCAAATCTTCAAAACTCACCGACATCTCACCAGACTGAGCCTGTAACACCACCCATTTACAGAATGCCTGATCATCCCGCTCCGGATAATCTTCACGGATAAACCAGCCGCGGCTCTCTTTTCTCGCCAGCGCCGCCCGGAAGAACATTTCTGAACACAACACCATGCTGGTCACTTCATTGGCAGCTGCCAGATAATGTGCATCGGTGACCTTCATTTCCGGCAGTTTTTCTTTCAGGGCCAGTACCTCAGCCAGTGCGCGTTTCATCCGGCTTTCATGCTTCCACGCTGACAGATCAATCGCACTCATTACATGTTGCAATGGTTTTAAAATCTCGTCAGGTTTAATACCGTCTGTCCTTGCAAGCGGAGCCATAAAACGGGCTTTCAGATCACCGGCCTGAAGGTAATCAATGTCACCATGCCGGGGCGTTGCTGCTGCGAACTCAGCGGCGGATTCACCAGCCCTCAGTCCCATAAACCACGACCACATTAGACCGGTACCCCGGTTGCGTCCCGGTGGCGTTGGTACAGCGCCGGTCGCCGCATTACCGCAGGCACAAATATCACCGGCGGCGTACAAACCTTTCATACTGGTTGCCATGTCCCGTCCGACATACACCGGGCTGCATTCACCGATAAAACCCGGCACAATTTCTTTCATCACATTGCTGTCGCGGTAACCCTGTATTTTTTTCTGATACAGTCCATGCCAGAATTTGTGTGCCACCGGGCGATACCACTCATCATCGGCCTGCCCCACCTCCGGTGCCAGATTTCTGCCCGCAGCAGACACAACAAAACCATTTTCGCGACTGTCCTGATAAATCGGACCGTTCCCTTTCTGCACTTCCCAGTGCATCAACAGCGCATGATTTCCCCCCAGGTCAATACCACCCAGCGTGCCCAGATTCGGGTTATCTTTCAAAAACGGCCGGGCAAATTCAGAAATACTTTCGCCTTTGGCGTTATACAAAGCATCTTCCGCGCCATACGCCATGTGGCCATGATCCACACTGGTCATCCCGACGAATGAGCCAAATTCAGCATTACGCATTTTCGCCCCGGCCCGGTATGCCGCAGCAATACCATCCCCCCGGCCGCTGGCCCACATCCGCATAATCCGCCAGTTCTGATTACCATTCGCCAGAATCACGGCTTTCGCTTTGATGAGAATCGTTTCGCCGGTCAGCAGGCTAAACCCTATCGCACCAACCACCCGGTTACCGTTGGTCAGCAAGTCGACAATCGAAACTTTTTCCAGAAACTTCACCCCGGCGGCCTTTGCCCTTCTGGCAAGCCGCTGCATAAAGTCGAGATCAACGGTCATCACTTTCCACGGAATCACCGGATGGCCACTGAAAGGCGCTTTCCGGCCGTAAAACTGAACCCCGTAAGCCATCATCCGGTTAATCACCTGCCGCGTAGCATTGGCATAGTCACGCAGCAGGTGCTGTTCACTGAGATAATCGCCCAGATTACGCACCTGATATTCGACATAGTCTTCTTCGCCGCCTTCAGGAATAAACGCGCAATGACCGCCGCCTTTATTGGCTTTGCCACCGAAACCGGGAAAGGCTTTATCAACTGCCAGTACATCCAGATCCGGATGCGCATCTTTGGCGGCCAGTGCCGCCGTCAGCCCGGCAGAGCCCGCCCCAACCACCAGTATTCCGGTTTGATAAATGTTGTCGTCTGAAGCAATTGCAGCCATCACTGCACCTCCCCGGTCTCAAAGGCGGACTGAGTCAGATAACGGGACTGATAAATATCCGGCCAGTCGCGGTCAAATGACGGAATGACCTGAATGGCCTGAGGAAAACAGCTGAGTTCACACACCCCACATTCCACACAATCTTCCGGATAAGCGATCAAAGGACAGTCATTCTCTTCATCCCAGCGAATCACATCCACCCAGCAGGCCCGGTAGCAGGACTTGCAACCACTACACCGCGTTTTATCAATCTGAATTACATTCACTCTGTTGACTCCCTGATTCATCGTGGGCTTTTCACCACTTTCTATATGAAAGTAAGAGCAATAAGATTATTTGGGAAATACTTTATATGGCCGGAGCGATACCTGAGAGGTATCGCAGGGCTGAGGCGGGACAGACATCTGTCCTTATACTCTCCAGATGCGAAGATGCGACACAAGTGTCTGTCCCCGCAAATACCGCAAATACGACAGCGAAATCACCACAACGATGCGACATTCACACATTGCACCCAGTCATTTAAGTGAGGCGGTGAAATTAAACCTGGCGAATATGCATCAATCTTTACAAGTTATACCAGGAACAATTCTCTTCACCTGTCTACAATCAATAGATATTCACAGTGTCTTAAGCTGTGCGTCTTTTGATTCAAGTGATTTCAGTTTGATTACGTTCACTGGTGGATTAATAACAGCCGGATTGGGTGTTAATGGGTCATTGTCCGTTTATTGGGTTGTTATAGGCAATTAGGAAAGCCTATAACAACCACTAAGAAAAATTAAAAAGGTTTGAGATATGTATGAACAAGTTGAGAAGCCGAAAGAGAATAAAAATAGGGAGGTTGCTAATTCTGTTGCTCAGAAGAAAAGTGGTGCGAAGCAAAGTTTTGGGTTTGTGGATAATCGTTCTGGAGCTATTACGCAAAGGAAACTGAAAGAGATGACTAATAATAGTCCGCAGGTAAAACAAGCATATCAGTTGCAAGCTATGGTTAACAGCTATTCTGCTCAACAAAAGAAGCCAATCCAAAAGAAAAAAAACAATACAGGCTTACCTGATAATTTAAAATCTGGAATTGAAAATCTTTCTGGGTATTCTATGGATTATGTGATGGTTCATTACAACTCAGATAAGCCTGCTCAATTGAATGCTCACGCTTACGCACAAGGTACAGATATTCATTTAGCATCTGGACAAGAGAAACATTTGCCTCATGAAGCCTGGCATGTGGTGCAGCAGAAGCAAGGTAGAGTAAAACCTACTATGCAGATGAAAGGCAAGGTGAATGTTAATGATGATGCAGGTTTGGAGAAAGAGGCTGATGTGATGGGAGATAAGGCTTTGCAAAAAATAGGAAATATTAGTCTAGAAGAGGAAGAACCAACACTTCAAAAGAATAGTTTAGCACCAGTAGTTCAAAGGCTAATAATATCTCTTGACCCTGAAGATTCAACAATAGCTGGAGCCGCAAGTACTATAAAAAGTTTAGTTCATAAAACTTCTTCCGTTACAACAATAGGAAAAGCTATTTTATCAAATCTTAAACGCGATGAAACATTAGTTATTCTTGGACATGGAGAACGATTGACTACAACTAAAGAACCCAATATGGCTTGGGACAAAGAATATGATGATAGTCTTGAAAAAGCCAAGAGAAAATTAGGAAAGAGCCACAGACCTGATACAGCTGACCTTCCTATCATGACTCCTGAGATTTTACTTCAGGAATTAAAAGCAAAGGGCTGGAACAAAGAGCATAGGGGGGAAATTGATTTGCGTTCTTGCTGGTCTGCTATGCCCAGCCACAGACCTAACTTCATTACAAAATTTGCACGATTAATTCATGCAGAAGGGAGACACAATATAGTTAGTGGATATAAGGGACCGACAGAAACGAAAAATACAACAGGAGAAGAGAAAGAGCGTGATCCATTTTGGTACCAACTTGAAGAAGCCCAAAAATTGACGGGTGCTATGAAAACCCTTATTGAAGAATATTTTCATAAGACTAGTCTACAGGATACCAATATGGAAGAGTACAAGGTTGAATGGCTTTCCAAAAGAAGAGAACAAGATCAGGAAGACATCAAAAGTCTTGAAGACATGGGATTTTCAATAGAAATTGCTCAACAAGCTATTGAAAAGAAACGTGAAACAGACTGGGAAAAAGAAGTTGCGCTAAAGAGTGAAACACCAGAATTAAACTTTGATCGTAAAATCCTGATTCAAAATCGACCATGGAGTATTCTTGAACTAATCGATGAAAGAAAAAAGGATTTTGCCAAAATGAAAGCTCAAAATTTACCTATGTGGAATGATGAGAAAAAGGCCTTTGAAGCTTTCGAACAGGCTGAAAAATATATAAAACTCGATGAACCTGTTCCTATTGATAAATCTCCGGGTAAAGACACGTACAAATACATTGCTCAGCCAGACTTACTTCATCCTACCACACACAATGTTTTAGGTAGTCAAAAATCAGAAATGGAATGGAAAACATCAACAAACCCACTTAATTTGAGTATGGAAGGTTTTCATGAAGTTTGATTTATTTCTCCGAGATTAAAAATTGTATAGATTCCTTTTACTTTAAGTTCACTTAGATTTACACCGACTGATCTTAACGTCTTTCTGAGCCCCATATATTAACTGACAAAAAGCCCATAACAAAACCTAAAAGCCATTGAAAACGTCTTTTAGCCCAATTGTTCATCACACCACTTCACCCAAAAAAAAACCGCATCCCCGTGTGGTTTTTTTATGCCGAAAATTCAATAACCATTCACTTACACCATTGATTCAAGATCACGACCACTGATATTGACGGGCTGATTTTTATTTCGCTGCGACCCAATACGCCCGAAACGAAACTTTCCCATTTAGTAACTCATTGATTTATCAGTGTTGTGATGGATTTTCCAAATCCGCATGTCTGTCCCCACAAGCAGTCCCCACAAGTAAAGAAGTGGCGTCTGTCCCTGAGGTATCCCCACAAATTTTAAAAAAATGTTCAAATAAATCAGGTTGGCAGGAACATTCATGGCTTTTTGTGATCTTAATTGTCACCACAACAAACCAGACCACAGCCATGAATGTCGACCAAATCATATCTCAATTTGTTACTTCTGTCTCTCAAGGGGGGCATCAAACCCGTACTCAATCACTCACTGCCTGCGTACAAAGTGCCATGTCTGGGAACGCCTTGACCGTGACTTCTATGGGGCGGGGGATTCAGTCAAAAGCCCATCAAAAACATAATATTAAACGGGCTGACCGACTCTGTTCCAATCCACACCTTTGGGCTCAAATCCCCTTGATTTATCAGCGAATTTGCACACTCATTGTTTCCAAAAATTCACGACCAACCATCCATGTTGACTGGTCTGACTTAAACCTGAGTAAAACCCTTTTCCTTATCCGGGCGTCCATCTCTTTTCAGGGACGGGCACTCACACTCTATGAAGAAGTTCATCCACTGGAGACGAAAGAGAAACCAGCGACTCATGACCTTTTTCTGAAAACGCTCAAGCTCCTTTTGCCCAAAAATACTTGCCCCATCATTGTAACTGATGCCGGCTTCAAACGTCCGTGGTTCAAGAGCGTTCAGGCTTTAGGATGGGACTTTGTCGGTCGTATTCGTGGACGGATTTGCCTGAGTCCGGATGGCAAGACGATGCAGCTTTGTAAAACCCTGTATCCTTGTGCAACCTCATCCGCTCGTGGGCTGAAAAACTGGTTCATGGGAGGAACATCCCCTTATCCGCTTCAGCTGGTTTTATATAAAGAACGACCCAAAGGCCGGATCGCCAAAACCGCTGGTGGAAAAAGAAAGCAGTCAAACTACAGTAAGAAGAATGCCCGTCGGGCCAGGGAGCCGTGGCTCCTTGCAGCCTCATTAAATTTATCAAAAAAGTCACCCGCTCAGATTGTTCAAATTTACCATCAGAGAATGCAGATAGAAGAAGCGTTCAGAGACCATAAATCCAGTCAGTTTGGTATGGGGATGGAACAGCACCGAACAAAGAGTCACTCGCGTCTGAGTGTGATCGTTTTGATTGGAACACTAGCGCATAACATACTGATATTATTTGGTATTATGATGGAAGAACAAGGGCTTCATAGACACTATCAAGCCAACACAGTCAAAGATCGGAGAGTGCTTAGTCATGTGACATTAGGTCTTCATTTTTATCGTCATGGCAACGCAGATCTCTCTCTCGATGACTGGCATTTAGCCATCCTCATATTACGAGAAAAAGTCACTGAGTCTCAGGTGATTAGAGAATAATTTTGTGGGGATCCCTCAGTGTCTGTCCCCACAAGCAGTCCCCACAAGCAAAGAAGTGGCGTCTATACCGCATCCTTTTTTGCACCGACCTGGTTAAACAGATAGTGCAATCAAACCCAATTGGTGCAGATAATTATTTTTTTCACTTTTATGGCAATAAAATAAATTATTCCTTTGACTCTGGAGCCACTCCACAGTTTAGAAAGAGCTTTATTCAATTCATCTGGCAATAAAAGGAATAAAGTTATGGATGACTCTTCTTCATATAAGAGAGTGCTCTCTCTCAGGGATGTTATTTTATTCGGTCTGTCATTTATGGCACCAGCAACTGTGTTTGCCACTTACGGTATCGCCGTCATGAGTAGTGGCGGTATGATTGCCAGCGGATATGGCATAACACTAATATGTGTGCTGTTTTCAGCGCTGTCTTATGCACGCCTGGCAAAACAATTTCCGTCATCTGGCTCCTGTTATATTTATATTAAAAATATTCTTGGCGGGAAAGCCGGATTTATTATCGGCTGGGCAATATTACTCGATTATATTTTAAGCCCGATGATCAGTGCATTACTTTTCGGTATATTTATGCACGCCTATTTTCCGGGTATATCTGATTCCGTATTCATTATTGTTTTTTTAATTGCCATCACTATCATCAATATTTCAGGTATAAAAATCGCCGCAAATTACAACACATGTATCACGGTGTTCCAGATTCTGTTCATGATTGTATTTTGTGCTTTTTCAACCCATACCCTGATCGATCAACATGGTTTCACCAGCCTGATATCTACAACCCCTTTTTATGATGAACATGTGTCATGGGGAAGTTTATTCACCTGTATTCCGATTCTTTTCTTTTCATTTCTCGGCTTTGATGCCATCACAACCCTGGCTGAAGAAACGGTAAATCCACAGAAAATTATTCCCAAAGCCATCTTTAGTATTGTCTTCACCGGTGGTGTCCTGTTTGTAATCAGCTCTTATTTTATGCAGCTGATTATTCCTGATTCAACCGCCATTGCCGACCCTGATGCGGCTGCCATGCAGATAATGTTCAAAGCCGGAGGCAACCTGCTGCAAAGTCTGTTTATTGTGCTGACTATCATGGGAACCACAGCATCGGCTATCGCTTCAGGCAGCTGTGCTGCACGTATTCTGTATGCCATGGGAAAAGAAAATGTTTTGCCCGCTGCTATTTTTGGTTACTTATCCCCACGATTCCGGACGCCGGTCATCAACCTTGTGATCATTGGAAGCATCGGCTTATCTGCCCTGTTTATCAGCCTGACATTTGCCACTCACCTGATTAGTTTCGGCGTGATATTCAGCCTGATCGTGATCAACTTTTCAGTCTTCCGCCATTTTTTCGTCCGGCAACAACAAACGCATTGGATAAAGAACGCCCTCTTACCCTGGAGCGGGGTTGCCATCAGTTTCACTATTCTGCTGGCTCTGGGAAAAGATGCGGTGATTCTCGGGCTTGTCTGGTTACTGGCCGGTTTTATGTACGTTCAATTCCGGCCGGAGAAAGCTGACTACGCCGCTTTAGAGTCCGCCGATAAATTGTAAACCTCTGTATCACAGGAAATAAATATGTCTTCTTCAGATACCATTTATGTGGAAAGCGAATTTGCACCACTCAGACGGGTCATTCTCGCCGAAAGCGAATTTGGCTTTCCCGAAGCACCGCTTCCGGACGATGAACTGGCCTTTCTCCCGCCGGAGTCTCAGGCCCTGTTCGGGATAAGAACCGGTGGTGATCACTGTACGCTCTACCCGGAACGGCACAATTGCTGGCTTGCAGAACGGGAAAATTTCTCTCAGTTACTACAACGCTACGGGATTGAAGTGTTAAAACCCAGACAACTGTTTCCGGCAGAAAAACAGGCCATGAAACAGCAGGGTTATAGTAATTTTTTTGTCCGGGATCCAATTTTTACGATCGGTTCTTTCGTCATTGAAGGCGCCATGCGTTTTGCGCACCGCCGCCATGAAGTGCTGCCGGTGAGAAGTGTGGTGCAACAGGCCGTCATGCCGGGCGACTGTCACTATCTGGCTGTGCCACAACCGGAGCTTTATGCCTCATCAGGTCAAACTGCCGCAGCCGGGCCTTATCTGGAAGGCGGAGACATTCTGGTACTTGGCAAACACATTCTGGTTGGCTCATCCGGTCTGGCATCTGGCACTTCGGGTAAAAACTGGCTGGAAAAGCTGCTCGCCCCTCACGGCTATACCGTTGAACTGGTTCCGTTGAAAGAGACAATCCTGCACCTTGACTGTGCCTTAAGTCTGGTGAAAAACGGGCTGATGATTGTATGTGAATCCGCACTTCTTCATGGTCTGCCGGAGATTCTCAAAGACTGGGACCGGATTAACATCACCGAAGCCGATTGTGCCCGCCTTGCGGCCAATGGCCTGCCCCTGAATGAAGAAACCTATGTCATTGATCCCGTGTTCGAAGATATTGGCAATGCACTGGCCGGCTTCGGAACACATGTCGAAACCATTGATTTTACAGTCAGCCGTTCGTTTGGTGGTTCATTCCGCTGCAGTACCCAGCCACTGCTTCGATCTGCTGAGACCATTTAATTAAGCCGGAGTCCGTATGCAAAAAACATTTCAACTGGAAGAAGCTACGATTGAAGAACTGCAGGAAGCACTGTCAAACGGCGTCATCACCAGTGTTGAGTTAACAACACTCTATCTTAACCGGATCGATTATTACGATCATCATGGCCTGAGGCTGAATTCCATCCCGTTAATCAATGCGGATGCGTTGAAACAGGCACAGGCGATGGATGAACTTCGCCGGCAGGGAACACTGCTCGGACCAATTCACGGTATCCCGTTTACCGTCAAAGACAGTTACATGGTAAAAGGGATGACGGTCGCCAATGGCTCACCTGCACTGGCAGGGCTGACCGCCAGAGAAGACTCTTTTGTGGTCGCAGCGCTCAGGGCCGCTGGCGGCATTCTGATCGGAAAAACCAATATGCCACCGATGGCTGCGGGCGGAATGCAGCGCGGCTTATACGGCCGGGCTGAAAGCCCTTACAACGGCGACTATCTCCCGGCCGCATGGTTTTCCGGCTCTTCAAATGGCTCCGGCACATCGACCGCCGCTAATTTTGCCGTTTTCGGAATGGCGGAAGAAACCGTCTCTTCCGGCCGCTCGCCGGCATCGAATAATGGCCTGGTCGCGTATACGCCTTCGTGGGGCGTACTCTCTGTCCGCGGCAACTGGCCTCTTTTCCCGGTGAGAGATGTCGTCGTGCCGCATACAAGGACAGTTGCGGATCTCACTGCGGTGCTGGATGTCATTATGCGTGATGACCCAATCACCACATGTGACTTCTGGCGGGATCAGAAAGTGGTGACATTACCCGAAAGCTCAGCGTGCAGGCCAAAGGATTTTTCTGCGCTGACACAGCGTGGAGCTCTGCGGGGAAAGCGGATTGGTGTGCCCAAAATGTACACCGGCAAAGCGGAACATGACCCGGTTCCAATCCGCCCTTCAATTCAGGCTCTATGGCAACGGGCAGCTGCGGATCTGCGTGCACTCGGGGCTGAAGTCGTGGAAACCGGCTTCCCGCTGATGGAGCAATATCATCAGGATCCGATTCACCTGCAGCCTTTTGTGGAGCAGGGTCTGCTCCCGCCCGGATGGATGGAACAGGAGTGGAATCATCTGGCACCGAATGCCATTGAAGCATTTCTCCGTTATGTCGGTGATGAAAACTATCCCGGCTGGGCGGATATCGACCCGGACACGGTCTTCCCTAATCCGGTTGGGTCGGTGGATGAACGCCGCGGCCACGAAAATGCACGTTACCGGGAAAATATAGCTGTGATCCGGCAGGGATATCAGCCACCGGAATCTCTGCCCGGTTTTTCTGAAGCCTTAGTCGCTCTGAATCACATCCGGGAAGTACAGTTTGAGCAGTGGCTGAAAACACAGAATCTGGATCTGCTGGCATTTCCGGCAAACTGCGATATCGGACAGGCAAACGCAGACACCAATGAAACAGCTTATGATCATGCATGGCAAAACGGCAATTTCTTCTCCAACACCAACCATATGATGCGCCATCTGGGCATTCCCAGTGTTTCCGTGTGCATGGGGATGATGGAAGATACGAAAATGCCGGTCAACCTGACATTGATGGGGCCGGGTTACAGTGATAACGAATTAATCCGTTGTGCGTATGATTATGAGCAAAGCACGCAACACCGTATAGCGGCACCACGGACGCCACCACTGCCGGCAGAGCGGTTTGAGTATGATCCGGCCAGCTGTATTGTCCCGGCCCGGCGGCCAGCAAAAGCAGTACAGCTCAGCATCAGCGACAGTCTGTTTGAAGGCCGCCGGTTCAGGCTGACAGGTCAGTGCGATCCGGCTTGTGTGCTCCGTCTTTTTATCAATGGTCATGAAATAAACGGTCATCCAATAAACAGTCATGAGGTCAGATTACTCCGGCAGGGACACCAGTGGGAAGTGACAACACTCCTCGCGCCATTGTTTAAAGCCAGCCACGGGATACCGGAAACCCTGCATATCATCGTACTGGCGAAAACCAGTCAGGGAGCTGCGGTTGCGGTTGAGAAAACTGTATCCGTACCCGGGCTTTATTCAGGCAAAGCATCTTCAATCCGGAGCTGAATTTCATAAATCGCTTCTTCTTTGAGATTCGTAATCGACGTATCGATTTGAATAATGCTCCAGGCCAGACGATCAGCGATGGTGAAGCCCTGTGACCGGCAGAACCGGAGCATCTCTGACAGCGCTTTGGTACCGGCATCCTTATTGAGGCCGCTGTAGGTAGTACAAACATAAGTACCGGCCTCAATTTGGTCATACGTCTCTGACGGGATGCCGGTCTGTGCTTTGAACTCTTTAAGGATGAACAGTGCTGTTTCATCATTCCAGAGCGATGCGATATTGTCATACTGCGGTTCTGAATCATCCGGGAGAACCGGGCTTAAATCCATCACATGCCCGACCCGCTGACTGGCAATCAACGGCAGCGTTTCATTTAACTGGCTTTCCAGTGATAACACGCTGTAAGAAAAAGAGCGGGCATCTTCAATGTTTACAGGGTGGGGAAATTTCTGAAAACAGCGGGCTGGCAGTTGTTTCACCAGAATCGTTTCTGTCTGATATTGTTCCTGAAACTGTTCAATATCCAGAATACGGCTTTGCAGCACCCGGACTTTGGCCGCAATCTGTTCCATTTCATCTTCGAGTTTATGCTGCTGATCTTTCAGAATCATGAGAGATTTAGAGGTATTGCGGTTATTCATGTAATATTTGATGTCTTCGACGGAGAGCCCTATGTTCCTCAGTTCAATGATCGTCCCTAACTGTTCATACTGGAGTATCGAGTAGTAACGGTAACCGGAGTTCGGGTCAACATAGAAAGGCTTAAACACCTCCATTTTGTCATAATAACGGAGTGTATCGATGGAAACGTTGCGCAGTTTCGATAGCTGGCTGACGGTCAGAAGCTCTTTCTTTTTCATGGATCCCGGCTCATAGTTTCTTCACTGAAAAACACATCTGATGATGTGTTTTCCCAGTCTATCTGCTATAAGCCGGGAGGAAAAGCCCGGCCATACGATTCCTGCGGAGCCGGTTTTAATCAGTCTTCCAGCTGAGCTTTCAGCCGCAGCAGTTCCTGTGCCAGAATCTCTGACTGTGCAGCCAGCGCACCTTCCAGCTGCTCAAGCTGAACCGGTGGCGGCGTGAGGGTAAAGCTGTATGCACACGTATCCGCCGTTAAACGGATAACACGGGAATAAGCCGTCCCTGTACTGCCATCCGGAAAATGCATGATCCAGTCAATGGTACCGGTATCCGGATCGGACACCACATCAAGCAGGATATCCACCTGCCCTTCCGGTGTCACTAATGTGGCATGACCATGTTCATCGACACTGACAAATGCGTTGGTCCACTGCGGCAGCTTCTGCGGGTCGGCTATATAGCTGAATGCCTGTGAAGCCGGAACATTCAGGCCGGTGTGCTGCACATCATAAAGCATAATCACCTCCATTCTCTTTACATTCAAACAGCATCGTTATTTCCCGGGTTTCAGCATTGCCATCAGTTCCGGGTTAATTTCCGGCCGGGTTAAATGATTGCTGTAGTTAGACAGGGTTTTAATCGCCGCGATTAAAATGATTTCAAACACATGTTTCTGCTCAAAACCAGCGGCAAAAAAATCAGATAAATCCTGCTCATCCAGCCAGCCGCGTTTTTCGACCATCTGGTGTGCAAACCGGACCAGCGCCCGCGTTTTCAGATCAGAGATTTCCCGCCCGGCAATCATCTCTGAGGCTGTCTGCTCCGGCACACCTTTTCTTTTCCCGATTGCATGATGGGCTGCAATACAAAAACCACAGCCGTTTTCCTGACTGATGGCCAGCAATACAATCTGGGACTGCTGAGGTGTCAGAGAGAGTTTATCCAGTAACTGTGTCAGGCTGAGATACGCTTCAACCGTAACCGGCGCTTCAGCCATATAAGCAAACAGATTGGGGACAAAACCATAACTGTCCTGAACCTGATTCAGAATGGCTCTTCCCTGCACTGAAGAATCCGTGGGTGTGTGAAATTTAAAACTGTTCATCAATCGCTCCTGATTTACTCCGTAACTGGGTACACTTTATAATCAGCAGGCTGTATGATGAATGCTCAAACGTACCAACTTTTTGCTCAATCGTTCATATGGAAGCATTTTCAGGTCTGATACAACAATTTCAGTTTCATACCGAGGTCTATCACAATGCCCGCCTGTGCGGAAACTGGAAATTAGAACAGCAACAAACAGGGAAAACCTGTTTTCATCTGGTGACCGGCGGCCGGTGTCACCTGTCTATTCCCGATTATGGTGAAGCCATACTCGGATTCGGGGATTTGATTCTGTTCCCCAAAGAGTTACACCATTCTATGGCACAGCAGGACACGCAGGCAGCCGGAGAGATTGAAGACACCGGCTTATTATGTGCCAAAGTTGATTTCGGCCACTCGGGGGTTGAAATGCTGCTGCAGTCTTTGCCTGAAGTTCTGATCCTGAAAAACAGTGAAACCCGTTGCTGGCTGGAACCGCTGCTTCAACTGATTGTGTCGGAGAATGCCGTTCGCAAAAGCGGCAGCAGTGCCATACTGGACCGGCTGTCTGAGCTGATTTTTATCTATTCACTACGACATTTTCTTGACCACCACCCGGCCCGCGTTTCCGTGCTGGCTTTATATGCAGATACCCGGCTTTCTGCGGCGATTAATGCCATTCATACTGATCCGGCAGAAAACTGGACGATTGGCAGTCTGGCACAGGTGTGTGCCATGTCGCGAACCAGTTTCGCCAATCACTTTAAATCCGTCAGCGGCTGGACCGTCATGCAATATCTGACATGGTGGCGGATGCAAATCGCTTTAGGGCAGCTCCGGCAGGGGAAAAGTGTCAGCACGGTGTCTTATCAGGTGGGATATCAGTCTGAATCGGCTTTCTCCCGGGTGTTTGTCAAACACTTTGGCTTTAATCCGGGCAAAACCAACCGGCAATCGTGATCAATCCGGTGATCAAATCCGGCTGAGCCCTGCATTTTCAGGTGATTTGGGTATATAATCCGCCGCTGATACAGAACCTTGCAGAGTTGTAGATTGTGGGATTTCAGAAAGCGCAGTTTGAATTACTGGCTCCGGGCGGCGATTTAGAATCAATTAAAGCCGCCATTGCCGCAGGTGCCGATGCCGTTTATTGCGGGCTGGATCGGTTTAATGCCCGTAACCGGGCCGCCAATATCACCATCGATGTGCTGGATGGTGTGTTAAAACTGGCTCATCAGCATCAGTGTAAAATCTTTCTGACCCTCAATATCGTGGTGCTGGAAAATGAAATCCCGGCGATTATCCGGCTGCTGAAACAGCTGGCAGAAACCAGTATTGATGGCGTCATTGTGCAGGATCTGGGGCTGGCTTATCTGCTCAAACGACATTTCCCGCACCTTGATGTGCATGCTTCGACGCAAATGAATACCCATAATGAAGGGCAAATCCGCCTGCTCGGCAGGCTCGGGGCGGGCCGGGTGAATCTGTCACGGGAGCTGAATCTGAATGAAATCACTCATCTGGCACAGTATGGCCGTCAGCACAATGTCCTGACGGAAGTGTTTGTCCACGGCTCTTACTGTATCGGGTTCTCGGGGGTATGTTATTTCAGCTCGGTGCGCAATGGTGCCTCCGGTAACCGCGGGCGTTGCAGCCAGCCGTGCCGCGATCAGTATCAAACCACCGCAGCCGGGAAAAACTTTCCGCTGAATCTGAAAGACAACTCGGCTTACTCGGATATGGAAGCACTGGCAAACGCCGGTGTCTATTCCCTGAAGGTGGAAGGACGGATTAAAAAAGCCCATTACGTGTATACCGTGGTAGATAACTGGCGCAAACAGATCGACCATTTCTGTGACACCGGCAGCATGCTCAGCGATATGAGCGAACTGTATTCGGTGTTCAACCGTGATTTTTCCAATGGCTATCTGCAAGGCGATATTCACCGCAATATGTATATCGATAACCCGCGTAACCACGCTGCGACTCATTTCACTGAGGTGTATCAGTGCAAGACTCAGGAAGAAACCCGGCAGGTGAAACAATCCCTTTATGATCAGACCACCCGTATCATGGATCAGGTCGCACACATCACGCAGACGATGCCGGTTGAAATCAACACCAGCCGGAGTCTGAAAGGTAACGGCAGAGCGATTGATATTCCATTGCCAAAGCCTGCACCGACAGTGGATCCTGACACTTCTGATTTGTCTCCGGCATTATCAGTACTGCTGTCAGATCCGGCGGATTTGCCTCTGCTGGCGGCGCATCCTGAAGTCCGGTTTTTCTATCAGCTGCCGGATGCGATAAACCACCAGCTGGATGAACTCACCGCCCTGTTTCAGGCACATCCCGGACTGGTGCCATTCTTTCCCGCGATTATCATTGGTGAACACTATCAGGCGGCACAGACACTGCTGGCACACATCAAACCAGCGATGCTGGTCACCAATAATCTGGGGATTGCTGAGCTGGCCCAAACGCTGGAAATTCCGTGGGTCGCCGGGCCACAACTGAATATCACCAATTCTCTGGCACTCAAATGTATCGCAGATGAACTGCACGGCGCGGGCGCATTTATCTCCAACGAATTAAACGCGCTGCAAATGCGGCGTTTAGTCCGGCCGCAAGGGTTCCGGCTGTTTTACAGCCTGTATCATCCGGTTCACCTGCTGACCAGTCGTCAGTGTCTGTTTATCCAGACGACCGGTTGCCGGAAACAACGCATGAACGCCGGCTGTATGAAACGCTGTGAGAAAACCGCTTCCATCATCAACCTGAAAGACACGCCTTTTGTGATCAATAAACAAAAAGGCAGTCATAACCGTTTATACAGCGAAAAGAATTTCTTTAATCCGGACCTGCTCAGCGATCTGCCCACTCTGTATACCGATATCATGGTTGACCTGCGTTCTGTCCCGACTCAGACTCAGGTTAAAGCAGATAAATCATCCCTGATTCACTTATTTGAGCAGATGATTCACGGCGATGATACGGCAAAAACACAGTTACTCGCCTCCGTGACAGAGACAACGGACAGGCAGTACCGGAAAGGGTTATAGCGCTGAGGGTAAACCGTCACATACAGTTTATACCCAAGCAACCTGAAGATGCGGGTTGCTTGGGTATAACCAAACCAGCAATTAAGCTTTGTCTGCCAGAAATTTCCGTATACTCCTGTATACAATCAGCGCTTCAAAACCTGTGTATAGAGACACATTAAATGAGAAATTAGGGATTAAATGGGAAATCTTGGGATTAAATGGGATTGAAGTTGGTTAAGCCTATGTATGGCGCGGTATCTGAGACAATTTTGATTCTTTCAGGCGCGCCATTTTTTATAAAGCCGATATTTTTAATTTTGAGAAATTCATATAAAACAATCTTTGCACGTCTATTAAAATGAATAATTGAGTGGTGCTTTATAGATAGTTTAAACGTTCTTTAATTATTGACTGGAACAGATATGCTAACCGTGATTTGGTCAACTTTAATCTCGATGTTATGAGTGTCATCACTTTTTCTGTGTTCAATCTGCCTGATGATCTCATCAGCGACTGTTGTCGTTTGGTCTAGCTTAATTATTTTTGTCTTATCTTGGTCTTTCATAAATGCTTTCCTAACGTTGGTATGATATTTATGCCAAATGACAGGTTATATATTTATTTTGTTGTCATTATGACCAATGATAGCGGTTCCAAAACCACTCAGTCAACACTGTGCAATTGAGTTTTATCAATATAAATGTTGTTGATTTTACGATGCTAGTTGTAACAGGTTGTAACACACTGAATCATCAACATCTTCTCCTCTTAATGACAAAACATAAACTAGCGCGATTATTTTTGCCTTCTTCTTGCTGCTGATCTTGAGTTTCTTGTAATTGCATAGTAAATCAATTGCTTCTATTGATTTTTCAAGAATTTCTTGATTCACAGCTCTCATTTCGTCATGTGTGACAGATCCTGAAATAACGCTGAACGATTGTTCCTCATGGGTTGACTCTGATTGAGGTGTTCCATCAATAACCGGCCCTTTTCCTGTTAATAACCAAGCGGGGCTAACCCCTATAGCATCTCCTATTTGCATTATTTTTGATGCTGTTGGCTCTCCCCCGTTAAGGTAACGCTTTAATCCACTGACGCTCATCCCAGTTAATCTCGCGAACGCATTGGGATTTCCAGCTGATTCAACAAGAACTGACAACCTATCTTGGATTGTTTTGGCTCTTTCAAGTTTGTCCGATAAACCCGAAAGAGTTTTTAAAGTTTCGCTCTTTGATTTCATAATCATATAACCAATTGATTAATATAGTAAAACTTCAGACACCAAATAAAACACACAAGAAATAAACTTAAAAGGGTTGATTTAAGTCTCTTTAAGGTTTAATGTCTGCCCTATAGGGTTTATCGTAACTGTAATTTGTTACGGTGTTAGTTTACAAAATTTATTAATTATAGGGGTGGAATCATGTCACGGCAAACAAATGATTGGCATAAGGCAGATATTGGGGCCGCGCTTAAGAAGAAGGGGCTCTCTTTTTCGGCTCTATCGCGTCAGCATGGCCTTGCATCCAGCACTCTCCATAACGCTCTTGTTCGACGGTGGCCGAAGGGTGAAAAAATCATTGCAGATGCAATTGGGTTATCACCACAAGATATTTGGCCTAGTCGTTATCCAACGTCAAATTAAGCTTGGAGAACAATCGATGAAAGAATGGTTTTCTGCTAAAGAGTTATGTTCCATAGGTGGTTTACCGGACAGTGTCCAAGGAATTCACTACAAAGCTAAAACTGATTGTTGGCAATATCGGCCAAAGGCTGGAAAGGGAGGTGGTAAAGAATACCACATCAGCATTCTTCCCTCAGAAGTTCAGGCCGCGCTATACAAGCGCGCCGGAAAGATTCAGGTCGGTGATAAAACCTTTGCTATCCCTAAAAAATCCAATACGTCTTCATACTGTGCTGATGCACTCTGGCAGTGCTGGAATAATGCAAATGACAAATCAAAAGAGAAGGCCAAAAACGCATTGGTCGCCGTTCAGTCAGCACATGAGCTGATTAATAACGGCATCCCTAAAATGGATGCGTATGATTCTGTTTGTACTGAATGTTGTGTGACCCGTTCTTCTCTATATCGTCATATGGCGCGGGTTAAGGGCATCGAACCCTGTGACTGGCTGGCTGCTCTACTGCCAGGCCATATGGATGGTGCAAAAAAACGCCGTAGCGGCCAGTTTGCTGAACTCACCCCTGATGCATGGGCATTATTTAAAGCGGATTATCTTCGGCCTGAAAAACCCAGCATAGCAAAATGCTATGAGCGCTTACTCAGAATAGCCCCGGAAAATGGGTGGACGATACCCAGCATTAAAAGCATTGAGAGACGAATCCAAAATATCCCAATTCAACAACGAATCTTATTACGTGAAGGCGAACACGCGCTGATGCAGATGTTCCCGTCACAGGAACGCAGTGTTGCAGAGCTGCACGCACTGGAATGGATTAACGGCGACGGCTATCAGCACAATGTGTTTGTCAAATGGTTTAACGGCGAGATTCTCCGTCCGAAAACGTGGTTCTGGCAGGATGTTTATAGCCGCAGAATTATCGGTTGGCGGTGTGACGTCAGTGAAAATACGGACTCAATACGCTTGTCACTCATGGATGTGTGTCAGCGTTACGGCATACCTAAAGATGTCACCATTGATAACACCCGTGCTGCTGCAAACAAGTGGCTGACTGGCGGTGTGCCGAATCGTTACCGGTTCAAAGTGAAACCAGATGATCCATTAGGTCTGATCACAATGCTGGTCGGCCCTGCTCATATGCACTGGACCAGTGTGAATTTCGGCAAAGGACACGGCCAGGCTAAACCTGTAGAGAGAGCCTTCGGAGTTGGTGGTCTGGACGAGTATATCGATAAACATCCGGCACTGGCTGGCGCTTATACCGGTCCGAACCCGATGAATAAACCAGACAACTACGGCTCTGCTGCTGTTGATGCTGACATTTTTCTTCAGGCGATTGCTGAGGGGGTCGAGATGTACAACTCTCGTCCTAATCGCCAGACAGAAATATGCAGGGGATTTATGTCATTTGAAGAGGCATTCAATGCCAGTTATCAGAATGCTCCTGTCCGCAAAGCGACACCGGCACAACTTCAGATGTTTATGCTGCAAGCCGAAGCGGTGCGCGTCTCACGGCATGGCACGGTTTCACTGGATGCAGGTGGTTCTTTACATGGTCGTAAGAACCGTTATTTCAATGAAATCATGATGGACTATATAGGTAAAAAACTAATTGTCCGCTTTGACCCGCAGGCGCTTCATCAATCTGTTGAAGTATACACGCTCAACGGCGTTCATCTCTGTACTGCTGAATGTACTGAAAAAGTCGCATTCGGCGATACGCAAGCGGCACGCGAGCACAAACGGGCACGCACTCAGTTTGTGAAACACCATAAAGCCGCGGCCAAAGCACAAAAAACTCAGACAGCTATCGAAGTTGCAGCAGCAATGCCTGGTTCGTCAGAGGCGGTTATCCCCGAAACAAAAATCGTTGAGCCATTTCGCCCTGTGACTATCGGTAATACGGCTGCTGTCGCGCATGAGCAGACGGAACAAGGGCCGGAAGAAGATTATGAAGCCAATTACCAGGCAAATCTGGCAAGTATCGTCGCACAGCGCAAACGTAACAGACTATAAGAGGATTAATTCATGAATGATAACGTCATTGCATTGCAGAAGGCAGAAGCACACCAGACCGAGATTCTGATGCAGGTTGCATCAATCATTGAATCTAAAACGGTGACCGCTGCAAAAATAGCAAAGGAAGTGGATGTATCCCCTGCTGCGTTGAGTCAGGTTCTGAAGGGGAAGTACGCCGCAGACCCGGCAACAATCATTAAAAAGCTGGAGCGCTGGCTGAGTTTACGCAATGAACGTCAGGCTAAACAGTTCCTGAATCCGGGGTTTGTTATGACGCAAACCGCAAAACAGATTATTTCCGATTTAACCTATGCTCAGGTCACTGAATCCATTGCTGTTATTTTTGGTGCATCAGGGGTAGGTAAATCTGAAACCCTGCGTGAATACCAGCAGCAGAACAATAATGTCTGGATAGTTACCGCCAGCCCGTCCCGTGCCAGCTTAACAGAAGCTTTGTACGAACTGGCAATGGAACTGGGACTTGATCAGGCTCCCCGACGCAAAGGCCCGCTTGCCCGTGTGATTCGTCAGCGACTACGTGGCAGTGAGGGACTGGTGATTATTGACGAAGCCGATCATCTTGATTATCCAACTCTGGAGGAGCTGAGAATCCTTCAGGAGGAAACCGGAACCGGTATGGTGTTGGTCGGTAATAACAAAGTTTATACCCAGCTTACCGGCGGACGCAGAAATGAAGATTTCGCCCGGCTCTTCTCCCGTATTGCCAAAAAACGGGGCATTCACAAAACCAAACAGGCAGATGTCCGTGAAATTGCCAGTGCGTGGCATATCGACGGGAATACGGAGATTCAGCTGATGATACAAATCAGTGAGCGCCCCGGAGGCCTGCGGTTACTGACAAAAACACTCAAATTGTCAGCTATGTATGCCAAAGGTGGGCAAATCAGCGAGCGGGTATTACGGACCGCATTCAATGAATTAGATGCGAATGAATAGTGAGGTGTGCCATGAGTTTTTCAGCAAAATTAATCTGTGATGAGACTGGATGTATAGAGACGCATTTGGGCAACGAGGATGCAGCCGAGGCTGGCTGGTTTATCGATCATGTCAGTGGTGCGCATTATTGCCCTATTCATGCCGCCGCGGCCCGCGCCGAATTGCAAAACGAACCGGAGGATGACTGATGTTTTCAGGCTTTTTCAGACCCGATACGAATGTGGCTCCGTGTGCCCGGATTTCAGATGCGCTGGCGTTTGTCATCCGCTCTCAGAAATCTGTTTCTGTTGATGCGGAATCGTGGGGCTACCTTCAGGAAAATGAATTCATTCTGGCCCAGATTGCGGACCAGTACGGGGAACCAACCGGATGTGAAATTACAGTTTTTGTGGAATCAGTGACCGACAGCTGGGCCAGTCTCAAATTTGTTCCGGGCGATGTTGATGAGTTCTGGCGAAAACAGCAATTAACGGAGATATGAAATGACAACGGAAAGAGTTATGGCATTCAAAAAACTCAGGCAGTACGGGTGCAGAATTATTTCAACGATGAATACCCCGTGCGGTGGAGTCATTCATATCGAAAAACCAACTGCTGAAATGCAGGTTCATGCAACACGTATTCAACAGCAGTATCGGGGTGTTCATTCTGTGATTTACACCATCAGATTTGACAATTTTACCGTGAAGTGGAATGGAGGTGAATATGGAGGTGAATTATGCCGGTAACGGGTTCTGTCAGTGATACACAACAAAATGCTCAGGTGATTATCGATATTTCGCTAAACACAAAAGCAAGACAACCTATCGCCTACACAATCAGTGTTCAGGATGGTGATTCATGTGGCGTGAATCAACTGGCTGATGAATTAATGCAGACGATATTAGAACAGATATTAGAACAACTTCCGGAGGTTCAGCAATGAACAATGAAACAAACATTCCTGATGGGTTCAGGTTAAAAGCAAACGGCACTTTAGTGCCGGAAAGCCAGGTTAAAGAAATTGACAAACTGCGTGATGAAGTCGTGTCTGATGTGGTTGATAAAGCCCGGTTGGCACAACAGGCGCTCGCTGAATTTAAAGTTGCAGCAATGAATCAGGTCACAGATTTTATTGACCTGAGTGCTGAGCAATATGATGTCAAATATGGGGGAACAAAAGGTAACGTTTCACTGGTGTCTTTTGATGGTCAGTACAAGATTCAGCGGGCCGTTGGTGAGCACCGGGTCTTTGATGAGCGTATTCAGGCTGCAAAAGTGAAAATTGATGCGTGTATTCACCGCTGGTCTGAAGGTTCGAGTGACCATATCAAGGCTTTGGTTGAACACGCTTTCAGGGTTAACAAGCAAGGCCATATCGATATCAACCAGGTCTTGGGATTGCGCCAGTTAAATATTGACGATCCAGACTGGCTGGACGCAATGGATGCGATTGCTGATTCGGTGCAGATTACCGGCACCAGTTCATATCTGCGGATTTATGAACGTCAGGCTAACGGGCAGTACACGCAGATTTCATTAGATATCGCCAAGCTGTAGGTGTACTGATGAGCGAAATCACAAAAGAAACATGGGAAAAAATCGAGACCGAAATGACCCACAGCTGGCAAAACAGGTTTCAGAGTTGTTACTCAAAGAGCTGACAGGAAATGAATATAGCGGGCAAAAAACCAGAATTGCGTTAGCGAAACGCATTCTCAGGAAAGCAGAAAGAAAACTCAGCCAATAAGCGAAACAAACGGGTCTGCCCCGTTTGTCTGCCTGACGTGGTTGTCAGGTACTGATGAGCAGCCAGAGGATGTTTTATGTTCGGAGAATATACGCCGTTAATGAAACCCGGTCTGTTGCAATCAAGATTGCGACGGGGCCGCGCCCGAATTGATCCTGAAATGGGACTGGAAAAATTCTGTCCGCACTGTCAGGAGTTCTGGCCGCAGGACACGCTATTCTGGACCATTTCACGAAGCGAACCTGATGGCCTTCAGTGTTGGTGTCGTGCCTGTCAGCTTGAATACAAAAACGCCCGCAGAAATGCCGCATAAGGAGCCACTATGTCAAAACTTCTGAAACTGGTTCAGATTGGTAAACGGCAACTGAACATGGATGATGATATATACCGCAATATACTCGAAGAACTCACCGGCCAGCGCTCTGCCCGTGGTCTCTCAGACAAACAGTTAAATGCCGTTATCACCCGGTTTAAATCACTGGGTTTTCAGCCTAAAACCTCCCCCCAAAAAACATACCAGTCACGGGAAATCCAGAAAATCCGTGCTATCTGGATCACCATGTATCAACAGGGATTTATCAGGGACAGACAGGACTCAGCGATTGATGCGTATGTGCGACGGATGACAACACAGCTCAACGGTATTGGTATTGCACGTTTGACATGGCTGAAGTCAACACAGGCCAGTGCAGTTCTGGATTCGCTGAAAGCATGGCATTTGCGGGAAATGACATCAGATATCTTGAAAAATGGCGGGCGTATTCCACGGAATTCAGCATGTACTGGTCCTGCGGGGTATGATAGATTAGCTGCATATTATGTAGAAAATTATCAGAGGAACGATAAATGAAACGTTTAGTTCTTATCTTAATGATATCGTTAGCTGGTTGTGCTTCTGTGCAAAAAACAACCCGAATTTCGAGTCATTTAACAGCACTAGAATTTAACTCTGTAGCATCCCGATATATGGATAGACCAACATTTGTATCGCGTGAAGTCTTTGATGGTGGAGAGCAAGTTTTAGCTGTAAAAATGTCGACATATGGTGTGGATCAATATGGTCAAGATAATACAACTATTCGGTACAGTCGCCACCATGCTAATGAGTATATCCAGTTGATTGATAAATACCTCAAATGGGAGTCATTAGCCACAAAACGAAATGATGCTTTTACAAAAGACGTGGGCCGTGCAAGTTCTTGGTCGAATGGTATGGATGCAGAGCTTAAATTCGTATTTCACAGTGGTAATGCACATCAACACTATCTTGCTGTATCGTTTTGTACTGCTCTTCTTTGTCTCGATGACAAAGCACAATATTACGATAAAGAAAATGCAAAAGAGCTAAAAAATCTATTGCTGAAATTGAAATCAAATCGAATTAATGAAACAGATATCAACGATGTATATAAATAAACAGTTTGATAACATGCCCGGACGCACTTCAGCCCCTTATACTGATACCTCGCTTATTGCGGGGTATTTTTTTACAGGGGGATAGTATGGACAGAAACGACAACGAAACACCTGATATGTTTGGATTTGATAATGTTGATTTGAATGCCGTTGAGCAGGTGATTGAATCAGATGAAAAACGCAGTCCCGAAACTTTACGACAGATTTATGCGTTGTTCCGCACCGAGCTGGACGACTCACAGCAGGCAATCACGCTATTGAATCGTTTCTGTCAGCAATTCGGCGGTCTGTTTGTCTATGTTCCCCGCGGGAAATCACTGAAAGCTGAGTTGACCAGCCTTTCGATATGGAACGAATTCAACGGCCAGAATGCGGAATCACTGGCAATTAAATATCAGTTGTCTGTCGTGCATGTTTACCGCATTATAAAAAAAATGCGCCAACGTGAAACCGAAGCCCGCCAGCCTTCACTGTTCTAAACTCATGTTAGTTTTTCACCCCTGACCTGTCAGCGCACAATCTGTTTATCAAATCCCAAATCAAACAGGTTGTGCTTATGTCTCAAGAACAATCCGGCGCACCGCGCCATCTCATCCTTCATCGTCGTTATTTCTCTCATGGAGTCTTTGGTGTGCTCTGCGATGAGTACGGCAATGACATCTGTAAAACCATTGAGCGTCCATGGAAAGATAACCAGCCCGGCATCTCATGCGTTCCTGCCGGAGAATACGATCTAATCCCCCATCAAAGTCCTAAATTCGGCAATGTCTATGCGCTTGACGCTGAACAGAATGGTGTCACGGTTTTCGGTCCATCCCAGCGCACACATATTCTGATGCATGTTGCCAACCGGGTTGACCAGCTGGAGGGATGTATTGCGGTCGGAATGGAATTTGGCGTACTCAAAAATAAACATAATCAGAACGTCTGGGCGGTGCTGGATTCCCGTACTGCATTTGATCAACTGATGACGTTTTTGGGTGGTCAACCGGCCAGATTGATCATTAAAGAGGCATAACATGAGCCGGAATCAGGACTGGTCAAAAAGCCGTGGCCGGGAGCTGCGGCTGGATGCAGAACTCAGGGCAATTCAGGGTGGTCCATCTGTGCCGCAATCTCCGCCGTTTCACAGTCATGATGCCACCATGCAAAGCATGTTTAACCGGGGTTGGATGAGTGTTTCACAATGCGACATTAACATTTATACCGGCAAAGCACCGGACATACATTCATCTGATCCCCATGAAAATATAAGGAATTTACGATGCTTTCTGCAATCGCAGCGCTCGCATTAGAAGCGGGTCCGGCAGTTATCCGGGGCATTTCAAGTCTGTTTGGCGGCAGCGAAACCGCCGAACAGGTGGCGCAGGCCGTTGAAGCCGTGGATGGCTCGCTGGGTCTGTCTAAGTCTCAGAAAGAGCTGGCCGTCACCCGTTCCCTGCAAAACCTGCCGCCGGAATCACGGGTTGAACTGGAAAAGATCAAACTCGAACTGGAGAAAGAACTCACCCGCCGCCAGCAGTTGGCACTGGAAGATAAACAGGCGGCACATCACGAAACTCAGGAAACGGTGCGCGCCGGAGATGCCGCCAAAGACCAGTATGTCCGCCGCACCCGCCCGATGCAGGCGCGTCAGAGCTGGTGGGCAGGCACCCTGTATGTGTTCGGTATGACGGCTGCCCATGTCTCCGGGCTGGCGGCCTCCGGCCCGGACATCACGATGGCACTGACCCTGTATGCACTGGCGTTCTCTTATCACGGCCTGCGCACGCTGGACGGTTTCGCGCCGTATTCCAAAGCCAGCGGTGACAAAGTGGCCGGTGCCGTCAAAACCACGCTCAGGGGGCGCTCATGACCGATGTGATTGACCGGGCTGGCACACTGGAGCAGTGGCAGCGTGAGGCTGCTATTCAGGCCGCCAGAGCCAGCCCCAAAACGCCTCAGCAGGTGGTGATTGACGGGGTGATCGTCTGCGCCCGGTGCTGGCAACCCATCCCGCAGGCCCGGCTGAAAACCGTGCCGGATGCTGCCCTGTGCGTGCCGTGCAAATCATTACAGGAGCAGCCATGAGCTTAGAAGAAATCCGCACTTATACGCCGTGGATGCTCGCGGGCTTAAGCATCATCTGGACGGTGGTGCTGCTGATGATCAATAAAACCTATGCCACCAAAAAAGAAGTCAATGCGCTGCGCAGTGACCACGAACAGTTAAAAAACAAAGTGGAAGACCTGCCCAGCCATGACGAGATCAACAGTCTCAAAGTCAGTATTGAAACCCTGCGCGGAGACATCAAAGAAATCCGTCCGCAGTTGTACTCATTGCAAAAGATGAGCGACTTACTGATTGAAAACGAACTGAAGGAAAAAGCTTAAATGTCGCTTCAAACATTACTGCAACAAGACCGGCGGCTGGTCATTCTCCGCATCCTGAATGAATCTGCCGGTTACACCGCCAATGAATCGATCTTAGATGCTGCGCTCGATGCCTACGGCCACAAAGTCAGCCGGGATATGGTGAAAACCGAACTCGCCTGGCTCTGTGAACAGGGCCTGCTGAGCCTGGAAGAGATCGCAAAAACGCAGGTTGCCCACATCACCCAGCGCGGCATCGATGTGGCCGAAGGTCAGGCCAGCCATCCCGGCGTGAAACGGCCCCGTCCTTAATTCCGTAATAAGGAGTGGCGATGAACCAGCCCCACACCAAAAACCGCAAATCCAAAATCGACAAGCTGCCGGACGAAATTAAAAGCGCGCTGAATCTGCTGCTGCGCGAAGGCCAGATGAGTCAGCAGGAGATCCGCGACGAAATTAACCAGTTAATTACCGATGCCGGAATTACTGATGATGATGAATACATCAAACGCAATGCGATGAGCCGCTATGCCATGGCCTTTGAAAAAGGGATGGAAAACTACCGCCAGACCCAGCAGCTCACCCAAAAGTGGGTGCAGCAGTTTGGCGAAAAGCCCCAGACCGACATCGCCCGCGCTCTGATTGAAATCGGCAAATCGCAGGTATTCGACTTTCAGATGAGCGCCCTTGAAGCCGGGGAAACCATCGACCCGAAAACCATGGGTCAGCTGGCTTTAGCTATCAAAAGATTGCAGGAAGCCCAGACCGGCAGCGTCAAACTGGAAAAAGAAATCCGTCGTCAGTTTGCTGAAGAAGCCGCTGATGCCATTTCGCAAGAGCTGAACGGCGAAGATGGTATGAGTGAGCAGTTCGAAGCCCGTATTCGCGGCATATTACTGGGGAAAGCCTGATGAACGATCAAAGTCTGACCCCAACCAGTATGCCCCGCAAAATTGACCTCGCTGATGAAATGGCAAATCTGGGCGTCGATGTGCCATTGGCTGATGAGTTCAGCATTCCGGAGGCTGAACCGGTATTTCTGCCTTATCAGCAACGCTGGTTTGAAGATGAAAGTCAGATCATGATTGCTGAAAAAAGCAGGCGCACGGGTTTAACCTGGGCTGAGTCAGGCCGTAATGTCATCACAGCCGCCAAGCCCCGGCGACGTGGCGGGCGTAATGTGTTCTATGTCGGCTCAAAACAGGAAATGGCGCTCGAATATATCGCCGCCTGTGCCCTGTTCGCCCGTGCGTTTAATGAGCTGGCTGAAGCTGATGTGTATGAGCAGACTTTCTGGGATTCCAAAAAGAAAGAAGAAATTCTGGCCTATATGATCCGCTTCCCGAACAGCCGCTTCAAAATTCAGGCGCTCAGCTCCCGGCCTTCAAACCTGCGGGGGCTTCAGGGGGATGTCGTCATTGATGAAGCTGCTTTTCATGAAAGTCTTGAAGAGCTGATTAAAGCAGCACTGGCACTCACCATGTG